>JABBAY010000179.1 GCA_018607725.1 K189A clade bacterium | reverse complement strand
GCCCAGGCCACGAACATGGAAGTTGATGCATTCCTTGAGTCGTTTGGTTTTTACTGGCTGACGGTGTTTGCCCCAACAGACTATGGTCCTTTGCTAAAGCTGACGGGCGATGACCCATTCGCGTTTCTACGGAATCTCAACGTTCTTCACGAACGAATCAGCACCTCGTTTCTTGAATTTAGGCCGCCGGTATTTAGCGTCATACAGGTTAGCGATGAATGTATCGAACTCCAATACAACAGTACGAGAAAGGGGTTGACGAGCTTTGTTGAGGGAATTCTAAGGGGACTGCCAACCATGTTTAATGTGACCATGGTCGTTGAGTTGATGGAAAGAGCCGCGGTGCAACAGGGTGAGCAAAGTCTCTTTCGAATCACAAAAGCAGGTGCTCAGCGTGGTAGATCATGACGGACAATAATGCGGCGCACGTGCTCGATGGTCTATTTACCACCTGCTTTACCCTAGATGCTAATCTTAATGTATCGAACCCAACTTCGGCGCTGAAAAGCTACCTTTCGGGAATTGAATCGGGTGAGTCGCTCCTCGACTTATTTGAGGTTCAACGCCCCGCGCTTGTGCACGGAAAGATGATTCTGAAAGAGCATTTGAACAGTTTGTTCCTGTTAGTGGCAAAAGATCATTCTATCGCGCTCCGGGGTCAGGTTGTGCAGTTGGAAGGTGGCAAGTCGTACCGATTTGTCGGCGCACCTTGGCTTGCCTGGATGTCCGAGTATAAGCCGCAGACCGCCTTGAAGATCGACGATTTCCCTATATTTGATTCGCAACTGGATCAGCGCTTTCATGTGGCCTCTCAAGAGCTCATGGTCAAAGATCTGCAAAAGCTCACCGGTGAGTTAATGCAAGCACGTGATGCAGCAGATGAAGCCAATCGAATGCAAACGGATCTATTCGCGGTGATGAGTCATGAGATGCGAACGCCGCTTCATGGCGTTATTAGCGCCTTGTCTTTGGTAGGCAATAGCGACAATGAAGCGGAGCGTGAACAGTTGGTCGGCGTTGCCCAAAAATCAGCATTGGGGCTGCTTAATGTGATCAACTACGCGTTGGACTATTCAAAAATTGAAGCGGGCAGAATGAAACTGGACTCTATCGAGTTTGGCATCATGGATCTGACTCGAAGTGTGGCGGATATGACAACGGGCAAGGCCCAAGAAAAAGACATTGAGCTGATCATCAATGTGTCTGCTGATGTGCCTAGGTATCTCAACGGTGATCAAGATAAGTTGCGCCAGGTGCTGGTCAATCTAACAAGCAATGCCCTAAAGTTTACCGACAAAGGGCGTGTGGTAGTGTCGATAGACAGCGACGATTCTGCGCGATTAGACCTGAATGCCGGCCTTGCACTGATAAAATTTTCGGTATCGGATACCGGTTGTGGTATTCCAGACAAAGACTTGCCGCATATCTTTGAGCCCTTCTGGAGTAAAAAAGGCGCGGCGAATACGGATGTGGGTACCGGGTTGGGTTTGAAAATCAGCAAGCAGCTAACCACACTCATGAACGCCAACATTTTGGTGACATCGCAATTAGATGTGGGGTCGGTGTTTTCGTTCACCGTAGCGCTGGAGATTGTTAGCCGTCCGACAGTCAAAACCTTGCAGTTTGATTCTAAGTCTCTCCCAAATACTTTCTCTGGGCGCGTGATGATCGTTGATGATAACCAAACGAATCTAATGCTCACCGAAATGATTCTCAAAAAATTTGGCTTAGATGTCAAAGCCGCAAGTTCTGGCCAGGAAGCCATCGATTTGGCCAGTTCTATCCCCTTTGAGTTAATCTTGATGGATATCACAATGCCCGGTATGGATGGTATTGAGGCTGCGCGACAGATCAACCAGCAGATGGTGAAGTCGCCGATTGTGGCCCTGACTGCCCACGTTCAGCCTGAAATGATTGATGATTATCTCGCCAATGGCTTCAAAGGTTATCTTAGGAAGCCTATTGAGCACCTCGAATTAATCCGAGAATTGAACCTATGGTTGCCAGCGGGGAAAAACACGCAGCCATTGTCCATTGAGCGCTCGAAGTTACCGGTCATCAATCATAAAACGTTAGATAGACTTAATGATCAAATCGGTGAGATTAATTTTGTTCGAGTGCGACGACTTTACCTTGATGAGACCAAACGACGCCTTGCCAATCTGCTCGCCGCCTGGGTTCGCCGAGACCACGATTCGCTCGCACTTGAGGCGCATACACTGGCCAGTAGCGTTTCAAGTTTTGGGTGTGATGATCTTGCCTGGCGAATGAATAAGATTGACAAGGCTATTCGAACGATGGACATGTCCGATGTCATTTCCTACATGAAGGATATCGAAAAGCATGCCAAAGAATCGCTGCATGAGGTGGAAGTCTATGTGTTTAAAAGCGGTGCTTGTTAATTGATGGCGAATCTATAAAGGTGACTCAGATGGAATCCTCAGAAGTCAGACCCCTTATTGCGATTGTTGATGACGACTTGGCAAGTGCGAATCTACTGGCGATGGTGTTGGAGGCCGATTATGACAGTTTTATCGCCACGTCAGGGATAGAGGCGATAGCGATGGTTAGAGACCGACAACCGGATCTGGTGTTACTCGATATTATGTTGCCGGATATCAGCGGCTATGAAACTTGTGTTGCCTTACAGGCCGAACCAGCAACCTCAAAAATACCGGTCATCTTCGTCACGGGGCTAGAGGAAAGTGAGAACGAAGAGCTCGGTTTTGTCGCAGGCGCTGTCGATTATCAGAGCAAGCCGATCAACCCAGGGATCCTGAAGGTTCGAATCGCGCGAATCTTGGACAATACGATGTATATAGAATTTTTAGAAGGTATGTTGAGTCAGAAAGATTTAACCCTCAGCATTTTTAGAGATCGTGCGAAAGCCATGTTGAAGCGCTCAATAGTCGATTTTGGATTTAGTGAGCCCTGATCGTCAGCAGGATGCCATAGATCAGCTCCAAGCATCTATTCATCACCAGTAGTTGCTGATAGTGCTCGAGTTTTTTGACTGGCCGATGGGCCGCCGGATTCGACGGCGGACCTTGCGTTCGCGTCAACCCATTAGCTGGGATTGCGCGACAGCCCTATCAGTTGATGTTTAGTCTATGCGATGAGCGATGTTCGCCATCAGTCGCTGACCCCATTTGTTGGCTAGTCTGCCGAACCGTGCGAGCAATTGGGCGAGCATTAAAAAACCTGAATATAAATAGCGCAATACTCGAATAAAAAACCAACAAACCCTTATGCTTTCGGCCTTAAGAGCTGTACCATCAGCCCTCTTGGTTCGATGGACCGTTGGTTGGAGTAGTCCTTGAATGAATATGCGTTACTGAATAGTAATGCCGCGCTGATTATCCGCTTCAGTGAGGGCTATGACGGGGCTGATGCCGACAATGCCTTGTTAGCTATTGCGAAACACATGGGCGCCGGGCAGGCGCGCTGTGTTAAAACGTTGCTATTGGATTTCACGCAAGTCGAATCAATGACTCTGAGAGACACGGATGTTGCGCGCAGGGCATTATTTTTCAGTCAGATAGGCCAAGCCCTAGATTTTACCGGTTCGAACCTTGAGCGCCACCTGGCGCAGCTGAATGCCTTTAGAGTGGAGCCAGTTGCAGATCAAGTTCGAGCGGTCTTTTGGGAGCGGCTGCATAGAATAGGTGAAGCGCGCGCGCTGCCTTTCAGTCTAACGACGATTTCTGCATCGGACATCACTGCGGTGCTGATCCAGGCCGGCGTGCCTGGGGATGAACTGACCAACATTTGCTGGCAGGTGCTCGACCACCCTGGTGCTTCAATACTCTAGGGTTCAAGGGCCAGTGAATTTTCGGCCTCTACGGAGTACTTTGCGCAACTGCCCATGGTAATCTTACCAGCGCGGTGGCTGAGTGCCTGTTCTTAACTCGGTTACCAAACCTAAATAGTGAAAATAACAGCAGCCGTTTGAGTCGCGATAAAAAAGGACCCAGTGTGATACCTGGTTGGTGCCCGCGAGCGGTATCTAAGCGTGTTTCCGCGAACTAATGGCCGACGTCAGAATGCCGGCAAAGCCAATAGGCGTGGCGACTATTTCCTCTGCGCCGATAAACTTGGTGACAGCGGCGTTGCTTGCTGTCGCCAATGCCAGAGTTAATAGCCAGCTGGAAGGTCAACTGATTAACCCTGCCTGCCACTATGGATTTATTCCCGAAATTCCGCTGGATAACTTATTCGTTGTGATGGTTATTGGTGAGTCAGCGCGCTATTGCCATCTGTCATTAATGGATTGCGGCGTCGAGACAGCGCCACTGTTTGATAGAGAGTCAAATGTTGTCGGATTGAAAGGCGCTTCGTGCAACACAAGTACTAAATTAAGCTTAGCCTGCATGTTTGTCCTCGAGGGTGGGGCGATAGATCAAGGGGTCCCTTGACAACAATATGGCGACGAAAACCTGGTATTTTTTGTGTTAAAGAACTTGGGCTTTTCGAGTGATGTGCTCGTCATGCAAAGTGAGGCGGATTTCGATGTTGGTTGGACGCTGAGTGGGTCAGAGTCAGCGAGCAAATTGGCGCAGCAGCCAGCCACAAGGGTATTGCCGTTATTGACGATATGCTATTGGTTGAGCAGATGAGTAAGTCAATATCGCAAAAACGTGGTGAGCACGTCATTGTGTTGCACGAAAAATACGCCCATTTTAATTATGCGTCTCGATACCCGGCGGCCTGTTTCAAATTTAAGCCAGGCTGCAAGTATCTGCATTGTGACTTCGAAGCGATGATTAATTCCTACAATAATTCGATAGCCTATACCGATTATATTTTGTACTCGCTGTTAGAGTAACGGCGAGACAAAAAAGCATTACTGTCATATGCCTCGGATCGTGGGGAGTCCGTAGAAAACGGCAAGCATTTTCCTGCGTCGCCGAAGGAGATTGCGCCCAAACAACTATTTAATATCCCGGTCATTATGTGGGCGTTGGATTCCTTGCTGGAGAACGCGCTATTTTCTCAAGGCTTTGACGCGCTTAGGCGACAAGCGTCCGAAGGCGTGATGGTCAGGCAAGTTGAAATTTTTGAATCGCTATTAGGCTGCCTGGGCATCAAGTCAAATCGTCAGGGAATTCGACACCGAAACAACTGGTGCAGTGTCGAGTCGGACGTCTCAGAGGCTTCGAGGAAGCTGGGCCCGCTGATGCCCCAGCCCAGTCGGATGGTTGATAGCGCTGCACATCTGGTGGATGAGGTATTCCCAAAGCGGCCGATAATCACTTACCGCTTGGCATTTGGCCCAAATGCCGGGAAGAAGGCATTAACACTGCAGGCTGTTCCGGTCAGCGATGGTCAAGCCAGACCAACAGAACTCGTCAGTAAGCAGGCAGACTTTTCATTGCACGCAGGCGTAGCCGGTAAATCGAACCAGCGCAAAAAACTTGAGCGCCTTTGCCGGTATGTGACGAGGCCGGCGATCGCGGAGCAACGGTTGTCGTTGGCAGGCAACGGGAATGTGGTTGTTGCGCTGAAAACACCATACGACGATGGCACTTCACATGTTGTTCTGACCCCGATGGAGTTTATGGGTCGCCTGGCTACGCTTGTTCCAAAGCTGAGGGTGAACCTCACCAGGTTTCATGGTGTTTTCTCCTCAAACAGCAAACTGCGTGAATTCGTTGTACCGACCAGGCCGGCAGGCGTTGAGCATCAATCTGACAAACCCCGGTCGACAGCTTATTCGATGCGCTGGTCGAAGCGCTTGAAACGGGTGTTCGTCGGGGCGGCCATCCGCATTGAGATAGAGAAGTGTGAGAAGTGTGAGAAGTGCGGGGGAAAGGTGAAGGTCATCGCTTGCATTGAGGATCCAGAGGTCATTGAGAAGATCCTCAAACATC
>JABBAY010000090.1 GCA_018607725.1 K189A clade bacterium | reverse complement strand
CTGAGGGCTCTTTACCTAAAGCCGCTGAGGGCTCTTCAAGCCTGGTGCTGAAGGGGGTTTGGCTCAACGAGAATAATTATACGCTGAGTCGGTATCAGCGGGTCGGAGGCAAGGGTATTCATGGGGGGGTTGATGTGCGCCTGGGGGCACCGGTTCGCGCGCGTGGACAACCCGCCAGCAATGACTGGTCACTGGCATTGCTTAACCTCGGATTGCCTGCTAATGCCGCGAGATTCACGTTGGACACTCGCGACGCCCTGGCGCTGGATCTCAGCTACCGTGAAATCACCCAACAACTCAATAACTCGGGTTTGTCGCCGTTTCAAGGTGTTGAGCAATTAGTGCTGAGCGACAATTGGATAGCCGGTAGTCATTCCGACAGTTTCGACCAAGGCCTGATCAATCAGCCCTTAAACCGCGCGCTGGTGCGCCGCAAGTTGCAGTTGGAGGTTAGCCAGAGAATCAACGCTGTTTGGCAAATGACTAGCCAGATAGAGCTGGAGAAACAAACCGGTCATCGCCTTAACGGCATGGCTATTTATACCAATGCGGCCAACCCCCATGGGGTACTGCTGCCCAAACCAGTAGATCAACAAACCCATCACTTTGCGCTTAGCAGCCTGTATAACGATGGCACCACCGCCGCTAGCCTGGGTTATCATTTTACGGGCTTTAACAATCATTTTCGCGCACTGACCTGGCAGAATCCTTTTCTCAGCGGCCTCGGCACTGCACTCGACTATCCTGCAGGGGTAGGCAGTTATGTCAGCGCGCCTGACTACAGCACGCATCAATGGCTTGCGAGCGCCGGCCATCAACTAACCAATCGGATCCGTTTGACCTTGGACGGCAGCGTCGCCAGCACTCGACAAGATGAGAACCTGATTCCGCTTGAAGAGATCGACGGCCGACAGGCTGACATTGACCAGCCGGTCGATCGACTGGACGGCGCCTTAAGGATCAACACCCTGCGCCTGGCTGTCCTGACGCAACCGCTGAGGCGCCTGGCTGTAAACTTTCGCTATGGTTTCAAACAACGCAAAAATTCCTTTCAGCGTTATGCCTGGCCCTCGATCTGGGGTGCTAGGAACGATACATCTGATACGGATTTGAGGATTAACAATCGGCCCTTGGATCTTGAGCAGGACACTTATCGCCTGGATGCTAATTGGCGGCTAAAAAACCGTACTCGAATTCAGCTGCGGTATGACTATCTGCGTACTGCACGCAATTTCGCGGCGGTCAGTCTCACTCGCGAAGACCGCTATGCATTGACAGTGTATCTGCCGGGCTCGGTCCGACTCAAACATCGCCTGAGCCTGACTATGAACGACCTTGCCGGTTCGACCTATGAATGGTCCCGGGGATTTTTCCAGGATTTCTCGACAGATCTGATCAACCAAACTCCTGCTAATCAACGCTGGACCAACCACCCGTTGCTACGCCAGTACAGCCTGTCGAATCAGGAAAAATCCGGCATTCAATGGCTCACCACTTATCAGCCAGACTCAGCCTGGACCCTTCAGCTCAAAGGCGAAACCGACTGGGTCAATTTCGACAAGAGCGAACTCGGCCTAACCGATGTCCGTGACGCCCATTTCAACTTCAGCGCCAGCTACCGACACTCGAGTCGCCTCAACAGTTGGGGCTGGGTAGATTATCGCGCCAGCCAACGACGCCAGACGGGCCGGGACTTTCTTGGCGGCATCAATAAGCCGGCGAATGTCAGTTTGCCGCCCTATCCCCAGGGCAGTGACCCAAGTCGAAATTATCAGACCGACCAGGACAATACCGCGACCGTCGTGGGCGCCGGTCTCGACTGGCAATTCAATCAACGTCTGGCGGTCAGCTCCAGCTATAGCTGGCTCCATGGTCGAGAAATCTTTGATATTCAAGCCAATGGCGCCCGCGATCTGAATGGCGAGAATTTACCGAATATCGAGACTCAATTGCACAGCCTCGACAGCCAGCTGCGTTTTAAATCTAGCGAGCGACTCTCTTTGACTCTGCAACATCAGTACCTGCGCTTTGCCGACAACAACTGGCAGTGGCAGAACGTCAGCCTGGACGCCATGCGTCAGGTACTCGGTAGTGGCCAGCGCAATCCCAATGATGTCATCCACCAACTGACATTTAGCCTGCAATATCGCTTTTAGGAGATCAATACTGTGGATTTCAACACTGAAAATTATGGACTCCGAGTTACCTATGGACGCTATGGTCAGTCACTTTTCACGCCTCGCTTACCCTCAGCTGTTGTTGCTGTTCTAGTAATACTATTGCTAACTGGCTGTGGCGGTGGTGGTGGCGGTATCGCCGCACCCCAGGTCAGCCCCGGCCCCGTCGCACCTAATGGCCCGGTGACGCCAACCCCTGTGCTACCTGCACCCAGCCTACCTAACGAATATGCCAAGGCGGAACAGGTGATCGCGACGATCACGGCAGTTCGGATTAATTCAGCGCCGTTAGTGGATTTTACCTTGGTGAATGGCGATGGCATTGGTCTGACAGGCCTGACTAACGCCAATGTTAGATTCCATATTGCCAAACTGGTACCTGGCACAGATGGCGACAGTAGCTATTGGCAGAGCTACGTCAACCGCCTTGCAGTGCCCCGCGTCAATCCCGATAAACCCACCGCCATTCAGGCCACCGCTGAGCGTAACGGCACCCTGACGGATCATGGAGATGGCACCTATACCTATTTGTTTAACACTGATATCGCGCAAATCACCACACCTTTGGCGGTAAGCTTCGAGCCATTGCTGACCCATCGAGTAGGTATCCGATTCTCAGGCGGTCCGGTGAGTAATCCGAGTTACGACTGGATTCCTGCAACACAATCGAGCACGGGGCTTGCCCATCGCGACATTGTCGCCAATGAAAGCTGTAACAGCTGTCATCAGACATTGGCAGCCCACGGCGGCTACTACAACGACATGCAGGTCTGTGTTCTGTGTCACAACCCGGTCTCCACAGAACCCAACTCTGGCGCCAGCCTCGACTTCAAGGTCATGATTCATAAGATTCACCAAGGCAGTGATTTACCAAGTGTCATCAATGGCGACCCCTATCAGGTTTATGGGTTTGGCGATCGGCTGATCGACTTTAGCGAAGTCATCTTTTCCCAGGACAACCGCAACTGTGGCACCTGTCACGCTGGCACTGCCACCCAGAGTGCCAAGATTCATACACCCACGTTGACCCAGGACGGTGATAACTGGTCCGAAGTCCCGTCTAGAGAAGCCTGCGGCGCCTGTCACGACGACCTGAACTTCGCCACCCACTTCGGCGACCAGGTGGACAACAGTGGCTGCCAGAGTTGTCACAGCGCTGCTGGCATCGCGGGCACTATCGCCAGCGATCACTTTAATGAGCGGGTTGAGGGAACCGCACAATTTGCGATCATTGTGCACACTATTACTCAGACGGCACCTGGCCAGTTTCCCGTCATCCACTTCTCGCTAACGAATCCGCAGAGCGGCAATGCCGCTCTCGATATCACCAGCAGCGTTATCAGTCGGCTAAGGGCCGCCATTGCCTGGCCTACCGCCGACTTCACCAATAGTGGCTCGGCAGATGCCAACTACAATCGCACAGATGCGCCAAGCCTGGCGGTGGCCGTAGGTGACGGCAGCTACACCCTAACCTCAACCACACCAATTCCAACGTCAACTACTGGCAGCGGCATGCTGATCTTCGAAGGTCGATTTAACGGCATCAATGAACGGATTCCTTTGATCACAACGCCCACCTGGTTCAGCATCACAGACGGCACCGCAACTCCAAGGCGCCAGGTGGTTAGCGATGAAAAATGTAACCATTGCCATGGCTTGACCTCAGCCCATGGCGAAAATCGCGCTAACGCTCAGACCGGTTGTCAGGGCTGTCATAACCCAAGGCTCGCCACCGCCAACCAGAAATCCCTAGACTTCAAAAGCATGATTCATGGCATCCACGCATCCAGAATGCGCCAGCAACCCTTATTACTGGACACAACACTGTACAGCACGGCGGAGGTTCAGTACCCAGGCAACCTGTCGAACTGTAATGCCTGCCACGTCAATGACTCCTATACCCTGCCGCTGGCGACCGGCGTGCTGGCATCCACGTATGACAGCGGTGCCGACGCAAGTAACTATGCCGACGACCTGATGATCTCGGCCACAACATCGGTCTGTAGCAGTTGTCACGATAGTGAGATAGCTGGCACTCATATGCTGCAAAACGGCGCTGATTTCACTGCAACCCAGTCGTCCAGCAATAGTGAGTCTTGCGTAATCTGCCATGGGCCAGGTCGTATTAGCGATGTTAGCGCTGTACACGGGCTGAAATCGGAATGAAACCGGCATGAAACCGTCAAACAAGGCAGCTCATAGCCGGCGTTGGCAAGTTGACACAAATCAGCTTCGCCAGGACATCAACGTCTTAGAGTAGTACAGAGACTCAACTGGCATAAAACCGTCGCCGGGTCTTTATCAAACGAGGAGCGCCAGCACCATGACATGGATAAATCGTACCTGGCAAGTTATCAGGCGCCACGCTGTACTGTTGTCAATGGGCTTGCTGGCGGGTGTCGTTCTGACCCTTGGGTTCCAATGGAGTCTGGAAGCCACCAGCACGGAATCTTTCTGCATAGCTTGTCACGAAATGCGCGATTACGCTTATAAAGGCACCCGATCTACAGTCCATGCCAGCAACCGCACAGGGATTCATGTGACTTGCGCTGACTGCCATGAACCTCGCGCTTTTGTCGCCAGAGTAGCGAGAAAAATTGAAGCTGCGCGTGAGGTTTATCATACCCTGTTGGGTACTATTGATACGCCCGAAAAATATGCGGCGCGTCAACCCATGATGGCCCAACGAGTTCGAGACCAGATGCAAGCATCGGACTCCGCCGCTTGTCGGGGCTGTCATCAAGACACGACAATGGACCTCGACCAGCAGTCAAAAATAGCGCGACAGGTGCACAGCAATGCATTTTCTTCCGGCGCCACGTGCATCCAGTGTCATCAAGATGTCGGTCACGCTGCAACCACACCGTAACGACAGTTTAGGACTTCACGGTTGCCAATAAATCCAACGCATCCTCGCACCAGCTTAAAGCCGTTTGCTCCTGCCGAATACCGGCCAACAGGGATAAATAGATACCTTTTTTTCGATCGGATAAGGTCAAAGGCTGGGCATAGTTACGAGCTTCAATTTTTCGATACAGCTCTAGTTTGCCAGCGTGTTCCGCCTGGCGCTGTTTGACTGCCTTGACGATCAACTCGACGGGCACTGAACCGACGTTATATAGCTTGATGAAGAGCTCATCCTTGGTCCCTCGTGGTCGCGTGGACTCCATGATCCAGGATTCCAACATCTGCCGACCGTGCGGCGTCAACGAATAAACCCGCTTATCTGGCTTGCCATGCTGCGGCACTTCTCGAACGTCTACCCTGCCAGCCTTGTGCAAGACTTTAAGCTCACGGTAAATCTGTTGGTGCGAGGCCTGCCAAAAAAACCCGAGAGACACATCGAATTGCTTCGCCAATGCATAGCCAGTCAGATCCTCATCGAGCAGCGCCGTTAAAATTGCATGGGATAAGGACATGAAGAGCGTCGAAGCCGGTAGTCGCGTTCCTTGCAGTGTAACGGTGAAGCGAATTAATACAAAAATTTTTATGCAAATAGTTGCATATAATTTGTCTTATGCAACAATCTGCATATTATTCACTGAACTCGAGAACCTTACTTATGGCAATTCCAAATATCATGGTCGGCAAACTACGCATTCCGGTGGTGGCCGCGCCTTTATTCATTATTTCTAATCCCGATTTGGTCATCGCCCAGTGTAAGGCCGGTATTGTTGGCTCTTTCCCCAGCCTGAACGCCCGCCCCATCGAGGTCCTGGACGAATGGTTAGACCGCATCACCAGCGAACTCA
>JABBAY010000199.1 GCA_018607725.1 K189A clade bacterium | reverse complement strand
ATATGCCAGGCCCCCTTCACGGTTACCGCATTTTGGACCTCACCACAGTGATCTCCGGCCCATTTGCCACCATGCTGCTTGGCGATCAGGGCGCAGATATTATCAAGGTCGAGTCGGTCACGGCACCTGATCATGCTCGTGGTGCCGGCTACGGCGAACAGCAGTTTACCGCGACGTTCCTGAACAACAATCGCAACAAGCGCGGGATCAGCCTTGATCTGAAATCCGCAGAGGGTAAGGCGGCGCTATTAAAGCTGGCGGCCACCGCCGATGTATTTATTCAGAACTTTCGACCCGGCGTGGTCGAGCGCCTGGGCATCGGCGAGGCGGAAGTGCGCAAGGTCAAACCCGATATTATCTATGCTTCGATCAGCGGCTTTGGCGAATCAGGCCCTATGTCTCACAAGCCGGTCTATGATCCTATTATTCAGGCGATCAGTGGTTTGACGACGATTCAGGCCGGCTCCGATGAAGAGCGACCCAGACTCATCAGAACCATCCTACCTGACAAGCTCACGGGGATGACTACGGCCCAGGCGATCTGCGCTGCGCTGCTGTCCCGGGCCAGAACCGGCGAGGGCCAGCATATCAGGATCTCTATGTTGGATGCGGTAGTGGCTTTTTTGTGGTCTTCCGACATGGCTGGCCAAACCTTTGTCGGTAAGGAGATCAGTGTTCAGCGTGCGGCAACGTTTATTGATTTGATCTACGCCACCCAAACTGATTACATCAGTGTCTCTGCCATGAGTAACAAGCAGTGGGCAGCACTGTGCCAGGTACTGGAGAAACCCGACTGGTTAACCGATGAACGTTTCAACTCGCCAGCCCAGCGAGATCGCAATGCCGACGCTCGCTTGAATATGACTCAAGAGGCCCTGTTGGGTAATACGGCCGCGCACTGGTTGGCAGCCCTCGACACCGCCGGCGTCCCTTGCGCGCCCGTGCTGACTCGCAAAGATATGATTAATCATCCCCAGGTACTGGCCAGCAATCTGCTATTCGAGGCCGAGCACCCGATCGCCGGTAATATCCGACAAACTCGACCCGCGGCTCGCTTCAGCCATTCGGTGCCTGAGATGCGTTATGGTGCGCCATTACACGGCGAACACACACAGGAATTGTTGGCGGAGATTGGCATCAGCGCTGAACAGCAGGCGAAGCTTCGCGAACACGGCATCATCAAATAGTAACGGGTCACTAACCTGGCAAGCGCCGGTTTACCAGCCGACTGCGCAGAGTGTGCTGGTTGTTCGGTAAAAGCCGACTTTGTGCGGGAAACTGACGCTTCAGAAACTGCATCTGATCCCCCAGGATTCGGCCGCTGTGAGATAGGGCCAGATACTCCGCATGGTTCGGCAGATACGGCACGGCCAGGAGCTGAATGCCTAATGCCTCAATCTCAGTATTGCCTTTGCGTGTATTACAGCGCCTACAGGCGGAAACGACATTGGTCCAGCAGTCCAGTCCGCCCCTGGACAAGGGCTTAACATGATCACGGCTCAATTCAGCATCCGGACAGAATAGACCGCAATACAAGCAAACATTTTGATCGCGACGAAACAGTGCTTGATTGGTCAGCGGCGGGTGGCTACGTCCCGGGTCAACGACCTTGCCGCGGCAGGCGATGATACTATTCAACGTCAGCTTCGACTGAAGGCCCGTCTGCCGACAATAACCACCCTTGACGGCCATGACTTCCTCGCCATAGGTCCAGCTGACTAAATTCCGGGCGTGCAGGCCAACCGCTGCTTGCCAGCTCACCCATTCAATGGCCCGACCCGCCGCGTTGATCTTGAGAATACTAACACTCATGAACCGGCTCCCTGCATGCCAGTAATAGTATCGCGCCAGCTTTGCAAATCAAGTCTGCTTCTGACGACAGGTGAAAATTAGCGTAACATTCTACCGTTCTTTAATCTGCGCCAGGTTTTCAGCGCAACTTAACTGGCACTATTTTAGTCACACAACTCTAACGGCACAATTTCATGAATAAAGACACGGTATACGCTCAGCCCCAGGCCCGGGTCGAGGCATTCACCTTCGATGGTCAGGTGGCAGATGTTTTCGAAAACATGATCAATCGCTCCGTGCCAGGCTATCCATTGATGCTGGACATGATAGGCCTGTTGGCAGAACAATATGCCCAGCCCAACTCAAACTGTTATGACCTGGGTTGTTCACTTGGTGCCTCGACCTTAAAAATACGCCAGCACTCGCCAGCGACTTGCCACGTCATTGGCGTTGACAATTCAAGCGCCATGGTTGAACGGTGCCGCACGAATGTCGCTCGCGACCATAGCCAGGCCAGCATAGAAATCAGGGAGGAATCTATGCAAACAACCGAGATCAGCAATGCATCAGTTGTGGTTCTGAACTACACACTGCAGTTTATCAAAGATGAGCAGCGCACCAGCTTGCTCAAACACATCGCCAGCAATATGCTGCCAGGCGGCGCCTTGATCCTTGCGGAAAAAATTCGCTTCGTCGACCCTCAGATGCAACAGAACATGACGGAATTGCATCACAACTTTAAGCGATATCACGGTTATAGTGACCTAGAGATCGCTCAAAAACGTGCCGCGCTGGAGAATGTTCTGATTCCCAATACCGAAAGTGAGCATCTTGATCGTTTAGCGGAAGCTGGCTTCAGCTCAGCCCAGATGACCCTGCGCTGCTTGAACTTCGCTGCGTTTCTCGCGATCAAATAACATGCAAAATTTTATCAGCGAACAAGAATATATCGACCTATTATCCCGCCTGCAGGCCGGACAGGCACACCTTGTGGTGCCTCGCCAGGTCGCTCGTGATTTTTTTCTGCGAACCTCAAATCACGCGATCAAACACGCGACCGGGCAATCGGCGCTCATCTCGAAATCGATCATATGGATCGGCGTTATTACCGCGCCATTATTGTTTTTAATCGCCGCCATTTATTTCATTATCGACTCTGGCTGGGCAGCAACCATTATGGTGCCATTACTGGGCATTTTCTGGACGATCATCGCCGGCCTGACCGGTGACAAGGGCAGCTTTCTACAAGGGACTCTCGCCATCATCGCCGGCGCGATACTAGCCGCCGTATTACCCGCAGAATATGCGATTCCGCTGGCGCTGATTATTGTCTCACTGTGGGTCCAACGGAATATTTTTTTCATCGCGGAATACTTCCTGCTGCGTATGATCAGTCAGTCATTTGCGGCTTTCGATATGTTGATCGAGCACATCGAGATTATTGATAGTGCGTCCATTGAGCCAGATGCCTGAATTATGATGACTGATATTGATACGCTGACCGAGCGGTTTTTCTCGGCTACTGCCCTGCACACGACCCAAGTCGGCAATCTGGCAAAGCACCACCAAGCACTTGCAGAGGCATTACAGCGAGAATACGCTGACCGCAAACATGGCAGGCAGGCCGAGTGGGACGACGCCTTTGCTAAGCTGCCAGCGGTAGAACCCAGCACTTACTCACTGGGCCCCGATGGCGTCAGCATTGGTATCGCGGCCGACTTGTCTCAGGCAGGCTTGTCTGAAGACGAATCAGTGGCAATGCTACAAGCGCAACTCCAACAATTTTCACCTTGGCGCAAGGGGCCATGGCAGCTGTTCGGCGTCAATATCGATACGGAGTGGCACTCTGACTGGAAATGGCAAAGGCTGCGGCCACATATCACGCCAGTCAAGGGTCGCACGGTGCTCGATATCGGTTGCGGCAATGGCTACCATCTGTTCAGAATGGCGGACGAAGGCGCTGCGCTAGCGCTCGGCATCGATCCCACTCGACTATTCCTCTATCAGTTCCATATCGCTAAGCAATATGTGCCGGCTTTGCCAATCCATCTACTGCCCTTGCGGAGCGAACATCTACCCGCGTTCAATTTATTCGACACGGTGTTCTCTTTGGGCGTGCTGTACCATCGCCGTTCACCCATTGACCACCTGACCGAACTGGGTGGATTCTTACGACCCGGTGGCGAACTGGTCTTGGAAACGCTGGTCGTGCCCGGAGACGAACACACTGTGTTGGTGCCCGCAGACCGCTACGCGAAGATGTCTAATGTGTGGTTTTTACCAGCCGTACCGATGCTTGAAACTTGGTTACGACGGGCTGGGTTCGTCAATATTCGAACTGTCGATGTTGATCAAACCAGCATTTTGGAACAGCGGCGAACGGATTGGATGACATTCCACTCCCTTCAAGACTTCCTCGACCCCGCCGACCCCAACAAGACATTCGAGGGGTATCCAGCGCCTCGACGATCGATCACTATTGCCGAAAAACCGGATTGAGCAGCACAGCCGATCAATCCGGTATTTGATGTCGAGCAGCATGACTCTCAAGGTAAGCCCAGATCATAGCGTTGATAGCTTGCAGCTTGTCTCTGTCAGCCTCGGGTGCCGGCAAGTCAACTCGCTCATGCAGAGCCAGCAAAGCCACTGTCAGTTCATCGTGTGCCGCATCAACGTCTTTAAGCGTCAGTGACATGGGTTTAAGCCGAGACAATTGCACTAGACTTTGAGCCAGCGGCTCATCACTTAGCTGCAATGCGGCCGCGACAAACAATTCCTGCATGGCGCGGACATCTTGCATACGCCGTTCGATGCCAAAACCCAACTCGGCAGCCAACACCGTCATTAACTGACCCGTCAGCATACCATCGGCTTGCGCGTAATCTGATTTTAAACCGGGCACCAGGGTAGTGATTAAACGGCGCGCAAGCAGGTTCAGTGCTTGATCTGCATGAGGAATCATAGCTCACCACCGTATTCATGTTTGGAATGCACTGACAGGTAATCGAGGAGAATGCGGTTCTGTCGATCGGTCATCATCCAGCCAGCCAGCGCCAGGATGGCCGCCTGGCTCTCGCCATTTTGAAAGTTTTCGGTTGAAGAAATCCAGATGGCCAGACCCTTCAACGCGGCGAAGACCCGCCACCACGTGAAGTGCAGTGGATCGACACGCAGGCCACTACTTTTTTCCCAGATCGCTATAGCCTCAGAGGGCGGCAGCAACCGCCCCGCTAACGCTGGCGACTCCCAGCACCACAGGGGATCCAGACTCCAGGCAAGATCCTCCAGCGGGTCGCCGATATGGCACATCTCCCAGTCCAGAATAGCAGTAATGGCGCCATCAGGCTCAAACAAGAAGTTACCACTGCGGTAATCACCATGCACTACGGCCAGCTTTTGCGGCGCTGGCGGTAAGTTACGTCGCAGCCAACGAATGGCAGCAGCCGCTATCGGCTGTGGGTGCATGGCATCGTCGGCAATCACCCTCGCCCAGTAGGCCAATTGCTCACTGGCACAGTTCATGGGCAACGGCACTGCCGTGAGCTTATCAAAGCCCAACTCAACGGGATCCAGCGCCGCAAGGCGACCGAGAATGTGCCATTTTTGCTGGCCGATGCTGGCCCGTTGAGCGGCGGTCAAGTCCGCGACAGCACTGATGCCACTTTCAATTTCAGCCATGATACTGAAGGGTTGCTCAAGCCAGACTGGATCATTTTCCAGATATAGCGCCTCGGGTACTGGGATAGCCGTGGGGTAAATCGCGAGGTAAGCGCCATACTCGAGCGCCCGCTCTGTGTCGATCAGACTGCTTGGAGGATCACAACGGACGATCAGCCCACGCTCGCCTAGTGAAGAAGTGACACGCAGGCGGTAAGTATCACGAGATGCGCCGCCAAAAATCTGGCTGATCGATTCGACTTCGACCGGAGTCTGCCATTGCTGTGACAGATAGGCAGCGAGACGCTGTTGGATAGCTTCCAGAGAGAGCACAGAGTAACTCCAAAAAAGCGCCGAACTTGGCGATAGCAAACTACTATAGCACCCCTTTTCTGGTCTGACACTGCAGCTCACCGACGTCAGCTAACGGCAACTAATTCATGGCTTTGCGCCACCAGCGCAAAACATGAATGCCGGCAGGCGTTTCGC
>JABBAY010000073.1 GCA_018607725.1 K189A clade bacterium | reverse complement strand
CCAAGCTCTTATCTCCAAGCTCTTATCTCCAAGCTCTTATCCCTAACCTTTTTTCTTCAAACTTTTCTTGCAAGCCAGTCCTACCGTTTTAAATGCGCAGGGCGTCCAGTAGGCCGAACCTTGTTCGTCACGTTGGACTGTCCTAGTGCGTGGGTCTAGTGTCCTCCGACGGTGGTAAAGTCGATTAAGAAATCGGTCATAATCCGCGTGCCATTAACCATATTTTCGACACTCACTCGTTCGTTATTGCCGTGGACGCCAGTTTTTTCATTTGGCTGGTATAGGAAGGGGCTGAATCCATAGCTGACAATGCCTAGGTCTCGAAAGAAGTGACTGTCGGTGAAACCCGTAGAGACGCTGGGTACGAGTTGCATATTCTCATAATGCAGGGTCAGCGTGCGCGTGATGGCATCAAACAGGGGCGTTGATGTGCTACTGACAGCGGGGCTGAAGCCCATGATCTGTTCGATCTCGATATGCTCGTCGTTGATGATCTGCGTGAGCTCAGTGAGAAAGACTTGAGGGTTTTGGTCAGGTAGTAGCCGACAATCAAGCTCAATGCTCGCGGTTGGCGGCACGACGTTGATCTTGCTGCTGCCGGTCATGGTCGTGACCGAACAGGTGTTGTGGAGCAACGACACGGAGCCAGGCTGCTTCAGATGCAGGCTGGTCATGAAAGTCACATCTTTGACGGCTTCGTCAATCTGCCCAAAGCCTGCCCTGAACTCTTCAGCTTCGAACTCAGCGATACTGGAAAACAGGTCGCGCACCGCCGGTATCACACGGTAGGGGAAGCTGGTGTCGGCGATACGATAACCGGCTCGCAAGATGCGAGTGACCGAGCTGGTGGGTCGGGGTGAAGAGCCATGCCCGGGCGTATCAGTGGCTGTCAGTCGCAACCAAAGGGGTACCTTTTGGGTGACCTCGACGCGATACACGGGTTTGCCATCGGTGATACGTCCTGTTCCGCCCTCATTCACCAAATAGCCGACGTTCTCGAAAATTTCGGGGCGATGTTGCACCAGCCAGCCAGCCCCGAAAAGACCACCCGCCTCCTCGTCAGCGGTTGCCATGAAGATGACATCACGGGTTAGGGGTTTGCCTGCAGCATGCAGTGCCAGAAAGGCCTGAAGTTGGGTGATACCGAGGCCCTTGGTGTCGATTGCGCCTCGTCCCCAGATATATCCGTCCTGGATGGCGCCAGATAATGGGTCTACTTGCCAGTAGGCTGCATCGGCTGGTACCACGTCAATGTGATGGAGTAAGACCAGTGCCGGCAGATCGCCACCGGGCAAGCGCGCCCAAATATTACCTCGGCCGGGTGCCGACTCGGCGGTTTCATAATTGATGCCCGCTTCGCGGAGAATAGCACCAAGATACGCCACGCCCCTGACCTCATTGCCGGGCGGGTTCATGGTATTAATTTGCAGATATTCCTGCAGACGCTGGGGTGCCTGGTCGGCGAAGCTGTCGGCCTCGGCATTGGCGATGAGCCCCAGTAATGCCATGCCTGCCCACAATGGCAGGCGGCGGTGCCAAGGGGTCGTGTGGTATTGATTCATACGCATGGCGTTCTACCTAGTATAAAGAAGGGGAGAACACCATGTTTTGTCGTGTGGGTCAATCGTTGATAGGAACGCGGCCGCCTCTAGACATCCGCCCAGAGATACCATAATCTGCGCTTCGCCCCGATTCGATCTGGTGTTCGAAAGCACTGGTTCTCATGAACGGGGACAAGCGATGCTGACAATGAATGTTGATGGCACGCGGCTACAACCCTAATGTTAGTGATGCAAGACAAAATGTGGGACTTGATCCGTTTGATGAGGACAGGTACCGACGACCTACTTTGTTGAGGCTAGTCGAGCTGTGGCGTGCGTAAATTGAGCGCCAGGCACCTGGTATTTCCTGATTGGATCGGAGCGGGTTCTCGCGGGAGATACTTGATGAACGTCCATACCTTTGCCCAGCGCAAACAACAGCACCAGAAAATTTCTATGGTGACCTGTTATGACCATTGGTCCGCCCAAATACTGAACACGACAGAGATCGATTGCCTGTTGGTCGGCGACTCGTTGGCGGTTGTGATGTATGGCTATGAATCCACTGTGCATGCGACCGTTGATATGATGACGTTACATGTGGGTGCGGTCGCCCGAGGTGCGCCTGACAAATTTATTGTTGCAGATATGCCATTTCTTACCTGTAGCAAGGGCCTTGGCGTTGCTATGGATACGGTGGAACGGCTCATGCAAGCGGGTGCTCACGCGGTTAAAATTGAAGGCGATAGTCATCAAGTAGACATCATCCACCATATCGTCGAGGCTGGCGTGCCGGTCATGGGTCACCTAGGTTTGACCCCGCAATCTATTCACCATCTGGGCGGTCACCGAGTGCAGGGCAAAGATGAGGTGAATGCTGCAAAAATAGTGGAAAGCGCGCGGCGGTTGGAGGCCGCGGGATGTTTTTCCCTGGTGTTAGAGTGTGTGCCGACGGTGCTGGGTGGTTGTGTGAGCCAGGCCTTGAAGATACCGACTATCGGCATCGGTGCTGGTCCTCAGACCGATGGCCAAGTCCTGGTTTTACAGGACCTGCTCGGCGTTAATCCAAAGTTCAAGCCGAAGTTCTTGCGTCAGTACGCTAGCGGCCATAGCGTGGTGGGTGATGCTGTCAATCAGTTTCACGGCGATGTTGTCGCGGGAGAATTTCCTACCCTGGCAGAATCCTACCGATGAAGGTCTTTGATACTATCGATGCGTTCCAGATTTGGCGCCGCGCGTCAGGCGTAGATCGAATCGGTTTTGTGCCGACCATGGGGGCGTTGCATATTGGCCACCAGTCGTTGATCGAGCGTAGTGTGACCGAAGCCGACCAGACGGTGCTGAGTATTTATGTGAATCCGACCCAATTCGACAATCCCGATGATTTAAAAAAATACCCTGATCGTCTCGATCAAGATCTTTTATTGGCGAAAACCTGTGGCGTAGATGCGGTGCTACTGCCCCGTTACGACGAGATTTATGCGGATGGGTTTCGCTATGCCGTAGACGAGCGACACTTCAGCAAGACGCTGTGTGGTCGACACCGCGAGGGGCACTTCACTGGGGTTCTCACCGTCGTGATGAAGTTGCTGAATATCGTTAAACCCCACTGGACCTATCTCGGAGAAAAGGATTACCAGCAATTTGAATTGATCCAGGGTATGGCTCGTGCGTTTTTTTTGGATGGCGAGATCGTGCCCTGTCCCACGATCAGGGAGGCATCAGGCTTGGCTTTCAGTTCACGAAATTTACGCCTTAATGAGGCGGGCCGGCAACTGGCGCCACAACTATATGCGTTGCTAAGCAGCGCCGGCAGTGACGCTGAAGTTACCCGTCAGTTAACCGAGCTAGGGTTTGCGGTTGATTATGTGATCACTGGAGACATGCGCCGGTTTGCCGCAGCCCGACTTGGCGCGGGTGTTCATGAAGTACGATTAATCGATAATATTCCACTCAAGCAGGTAGCTCGATGATTTTATGTCTGGATGTTGGTAATTCGCAGGTCTACGGTGGCCTGTTTGAGGATGGTCATCTACGCGCTCAATTTCGGCGGACTTCCCTTGAGCACTCATCTTCTGACGAGTTAGGGGTCTTCTTTCGTTCGGTGTTGCGGGAAAATCAAATCGATCCTGATGCGGTTCAATTCATCGCTATCTGTTGTGTCGTACCGGATATGCTCTACTCATTGCGTGCTTGCTGTCAGAAGTATTTTGGAGTGGAGCCTTTGATTCTGCGGCCCGGCATCAAGACCGGCCTGAAGATCAGCTATCGTGACCCGAAAGAGGTGGGTGCTGATCGAATCGCTGACGCTGTAGGGGCGATCAAGCTGTTTCCTGGCCGAAATTTGATCGTCGCGGATTTTGGCACGGCAACGACCCTTTGCGCGATTACTCGGGACAAGGAGTTTCTGGGAGGCAATATCATACCGGGCGTGCGTTTAGCGATGGAGGCGCTGGAGGCCAAAACGGCCCAGTTGCCGTCTGTTGAAATAGTGCCACCGGCTTCGGCCTTTGGGCGCTCGACCATAGAAAGTATCCAGGCTGGGTTGTATTGGTCTAATGTCGGCATGATGCGTGAGTTGGTGGCGCGAATTACGGCGGAGGTGTTTAGTGACGAGGCGCCCCTGGTGATCGGTACCGGTGGTTTCGCGCAACTTTTTACCCGCGAAAAGTTATTTGATCATCTGGTGCCAGATCTTATTCTGACCGGCTTGATGGAAATTATTCGACTCAACAAGTGAGCCTAGACTGGCGCCACAGCTGAAATTGTTGCCGCCAGGAAAGCCAGCAGGCAGAGGCTGTTCAACAGGTCCTCGATGGTGGGTTGCAAGTGATGGGGCATGATTTTTCCTCTCAGCGATTCCTAAGTTAGCGCCGCGGATAGCCGTCTTCGGTTGCCGGTTCGCGCCGAACTGGTATTAAACGACTGTGATGCCCTTCAAAATGTGATTTCGCCCACATTGGTGAAATTCATTTGCGAATCGTGATGCTGGTCACAAAGATTGATAGGGCGGTTTCTCTCGCGCCTTTGCTGTACCGTGCTCGGCGGCGGGTGGCATAGTAATAGTGTAATGGGTGTTTTCCGTAGGCCTTACAATATGTTATCGTCCCAGAACCTGACGTGTAGCCTGGAAAGACGCGGGCTATTATTGTAAGGCGCGCCTTCAAGAAAGAGTGCGGAAAGCGGGTTAGAAGAGAAGTGTCAGGATCAGATCGAGGTCTGTGTCATCATTCGAAAGAAGGGTAGTCCTTCCGTTATTGTGGGGTTGTACTGTGTTTGAAATAGCTGTTATTGGAGCTGGGCCGGGTGGTCTGAGTGCAGCAGCACGGTGTGCGGAGTTAGATGTAGACCACGTCTTGCTGGAAAGCTCGCCGAAAATTGCCAACACTATTCAAAAGTACCAAAAGGGCAAGCATGTAATGGCTGAGCCCGGCATTTTGCCGCTGCGTAGCCCGATTGAATTTGATGCCGGAAAGCGGGAAACGATTCTAGGAAATTGGGAAACTGGCATTAAGACCGTCGGCGTTAATATCCAATATGGTGCCGAGGTGAAGGCTATCAGCGGATCCCAGGGAAACTTCGTTATCAGCTTAATGAACGGCGAAGAGGTGTTGGCGCGACATGTAATATTGGGTATTGGTTTACAAGGTAATCCTCGGCAAATGGGCGTGCCTGGCGAGCAGTCTGAGGTGGTCCAATATACGCTGGATGATCCGGGCGAATATAAGGACGAGAGCATCGCAATCATTGGCGCTGGTGACGCAGCGATTGAAAATGCCATTGCCCTTGCCGCGAATAACAAGGTCTATATTGTTAATCGAAAAGACGAATTTGCTCGAGCGAAGGAAGGTAACCTGAATTTGATCATGGCCGCCATCGATGCGGGTACGATCGAGTGCTATTACGATAGCTCCCCTGCAGGTGTTGAAGAGCTCGAAGGCGGTGATTTCCCTGCTAATTTGCAGTTAAAAACCGCCACAGGTGACGCCATTGTGCCATTGCACCGGATTATCGCTCGCCTTGGCGCGATACCACCTCGCAAGCTGGTCGAATCCTTCGGAATTGAATTTCCCAGCGAAGATCAGAACGCCATTCCAGCTCTGACCAGTCAGTATGAATCTAATGTCACCGGCATTTATGTTATCGGTGCTTTGGGTGGCTATCCTTTGATCAAGCAGGCGATGAATCAAGGCTATGAAGTGGTTGAGTATATCCTTGGGCACGACGTCAAACCTGCCGACAACGACCTTTTGGCTGCCAAGTTCAATGGCCTGCCCTATGAGGTCGAGGTCGATGGTGTGCTTGCCTTGATGCAAGAGCGAATACCAGTATTTGCTGATGTGAACGCTCTGCAGTTTCGCGAGTTGATGCTCGACAGCAACGTGTCGATGCCGGCTAAGGGCGACGTCATTTTCAAGCAGCATGATTACACCAACACCTTTTTTACAATACTTGAGGGTACGGTGGAGATTGAAGTCAATCCCACGCTTCGTATCACGGCCAATGCGGGTAGTTTTTTCGGTGAGATGAGTCTGATGTCTGGTCGGCGCCGTTCAGCTTCGGTGTACGCAGGGCCGCAATGTATTGTGATCGAGACTCCAAGACGCTCAATGATTAAGCTGATTTCCTCTGTTGCGGCGGTCAAGCGGGTCCTGGACGAGACCTTCATCGTTCGAACAATCCAGCAAAAATTTGCGCCAGACACGCCTATCGAGGAATTGCAGCCCATCGCGGCTCGGGCGAAAATGCACCAATTCCAACCCAAAGAAGTCATATTCAAAGAAGGTGATGAAGCCGATACCCTGCATTTTATACGCAACGGTTCGGTCACTGTGTCGATCGAGATTGATGGTCGTGATGTGGTCATGAGTTATGTGCCTGCCAACACGCCTATTGGCGAGATGGCTTTGTTAGGCAATACCACTCGATCAGCGACGGTTAAGGCTGCCGTGAAAACGGAAACCATCTCGCTTGATAAAGAGTCTTTCAGTCTATTGTTGGAACGTTCTGCAGGCTTGAAGGAACGTCTGCAAGCCATGGTTAAGGATCGCCACGAGCAAAATGTTGCGCTGCAGTCGAATTCGGAATCCAGCGATTTGATGTCATTTTTGATGGGCCAGGGCTTGGGTGAAGCCACCGATGTGTTGCTTATCGATGAAAATATTTGCGTCGGCTGCGATCTCTGTGAGTCAGCCTGTGCGGCAACCCATGATGGCACTTCTCGCTTGAACCGGAAGGCTGGCCCAACGTTTGCGCACATCCATGTTCCAACTTCCTGTCGCCATTGCGAAGATCCGAGCTGTATGAAAGATTGCCCGCCGGATGCAATCCAGCGTGGTGGTCTGGGTGGCGAGGTGTTTATTGGAGATAACTGCATTGGTTGTGGTAACTGTGAACGTAATTGTCCCTATGGCGTGATTCAAATGGCTTACAAGACCGAGGCGCCATCCAGCTACTGGAGTTGGATGCTGTTTGGTCTGGGTCAGAAACCTGGCAGAGGTAAAGCTGCCGTAGTGGGTGAATCTTCATTTAAGCAAGCCGTTAAATGTGACATGTGTAAGGATCAAAGTGGTGGTCCCAGCTGTGTGCGGGCTTGTCCAACGGGGGCTGCCATGCGCTTGAGCCCAGAAGATTTTGTTGATCTCGTCAATGTGGTGCGGTAACTAGTCGATGCATATATCCTTTCTAAATCATGCAAACGGTCGCTACTTTTGGGTCGCTATCGCACTGGTCGGTGCATCTATCGTCGCGTATCTACTGCAAGAGCCGCATCAGACACCTAATGGTGGCACCTGGCTGGGTTACACCTTGGGTACGATGGGTGCGTTGCTTATTCTCTGGCTGATTTATTTGGGTCGGCGCAAGCGTAACTTCGCTGCCGGTTGGGGTACCGTGCGGGGTTGGGTTTCGGCTCATGTCTATCTTGGCACTTCTTTGTTGGTGGTCGCGACACTACATACGGGTTTTCAATTCGGGATAAATGTTCATACCCTGGCCTACGTTTTGATGTGTGTGGTGATTGTCAGCGGTTTGTTTGGAGTGTGGGCCTATCGAACCTATCCAGAGGCACGCAACGAGCTCAAGCGCAGTCAGACACTGGACGATATTTTTTTGCAGCTTGAGGATATTGATGGCCAGCTAAAGCGCGATGTCAACGCGTTGGCCGCTGATATTAGGGGCGTGGTTTCTAGTGCCATCGATCGGACTGAGATCGGTGGCGGTATGTATGCTCAGCTGGCCGGGGTGGATAGCTCAAAAGTGATGATCGATGGCAATGTCTATCCCAATACGGATCAAGTACGTGTTGTGGCATGGCTAGTTGAACGGCTTAGTTTGGCTGAGGGATCGGAGACGGGTAAGTTATCAGCAGTTGTCAGGAGTTACGGGGCGAGACAGAAGTTGCTCCAAGTCATTCGAACTGATATTCGATTTCAAGCCCTGCAGGAAGCCTGGCTTTATTTGCATGTACCGCTCTCCATTGCATTGCTGGCAGCGCTACTCACGCATATTGTTTCGGTTTTTATCTACTGGTAGTTGTCATAATAAAAATGTTCGGAACCAGTACCTCTGGTACTGCGAATCAATCGGTCAGGAACATCCAGCCAGGAAATTTAAGTGCGATTATTAATTAAATACATTGAGTCTCGAGGCGCCGGCAAAGAGGTTAGCCAATTTACATTTGAAGGTGACGTTGCGACTATTGGTCGCGGTACAGACCAGACGATCCAGATCGCTGATCGACGACTGCCGTTAAGCCATTCTCGTCTGACACTGGCCGGTGGCAAGCTGACGCTGGCTTCCGGCGGCGATTATCGATTTGCCGTGAACGGCGAGTCCACTCGCCGTGCGCAGTTGCAAGTCGGTGACCAGGTAGAGATCTCGGGCCACAGCATTAAGGTTAAGGCTGATGATGGTGAACTCGACTTCGTACTTGAGGTGGAACTTGCCAGTGAAACCGTCGCAAAATTGCGAGATCGATTTCAGACTCGCTTGCGAGACGTCAAGGTCCCAGAGCGCGCTATCGCCTGGACGCTGTTTCTCGTGATTCTGGTGGTGACATTGGCCATTCCGATGGCAGGTTTCTATCTAGATGAAAGAGAAGAGCTGCGAGATTCGATGTTGCCTGATGATGGCCAATGGCTCAGTGGTGAACTGCACCAAAATCATGCGTTTTTGGGTGAAAATTGCGATGCTTGTCACGCCAAACCTTTCGTCCCAACTCAAGACGAAGATTGCCTTGGTTGTCACCAAACCATCACCCATCACTTCGACACAGAAGTGCATGGCGATGATTACCAGGTCGGCAGCCGCTGTGCCGATTGTCATCAAGAGCACAGCACGACGGGATCGATTATTCGCTCAGACCAGGGGGTCTGTACAACTTGCCATGCAAAACTGACAGATGTGGGCATGGATGGTGATGGCTTGTTGCCGGCGACAGACTTTTCTGCGAATCATCCGGACTTCAAAGTATCGCTTCTGCAATACGGCTTAGATGATGTTTGGCACGAGAAGCGAGTAAACCTTGACGAAGAGGGTATCACTGAAGAGTCGAATCTTATATTCCCCCACGATCTTCACTTGGACGCAGAAGGTATTGACTCGGCAGACGGTAAGGTGCGGCTGGAGTGCTCTGATTGTCACGTGCCGGAAAAAGGCGGTATGAATATGCAGGCTGTGAATATGCAAGATCATTGCGCCAGCTGCCACCAATTAACCTTTGACCCGAACTCGCCAGACCGAGTAGTTCCCCATGGCTCGCCACCTGAACTCATGCGCACGTTGCGGGAATATTATGCACTGCAATACCTGACCGAGGAGTTAGGCGCTGATACGGGCGATGATCAAACGCTGGCTTCAGCAATCGAAACGGATGCTGAGCCGGTGCGAGCAGTTCGACGTCCTGGCAGAGTCGCGCGGCCGGAGCTGATTACTGACCTGATCACAGCGATGCAAATCGATCCGAAGGCATCCATTGGCGCTAAGGCGGCGGTATTTATTGAGGCCCGTGTTGCTGATGCCGCAGAGAATTTATTCGAGAAGCAAACCTGTACGGTTTGCCATGAAATCACCGCGGTTGCGGACGCGGAGGTACCCTGGAAGGTGCTGCCAGTGCGTATTAGTGAGGCGTGGTATCCCCTGTCCGAGTTTTCACATGAAGGTCATAAGAATATGGAATGCGACGGCTGCCATCTGGCCCGTGATTCAGAGGTCGCTACTGATATTTTAATGCCCGACATTGCCAACTGTCGTCAATGTCACGGTGGTGAAGATGCTGAGAACTTATTGGCCAGCAATTGCATTACTTGCCATAAATTCCATTTGGACGACCAGGCTCCTATGGGCGACGGTCATGGTTCATCGGCTATGAGCGACATCCTGAAGGCTCGTCGACCGATTAGCGATATGCTTAAAAGCAAGCCGATGACGAGTGAGCAAACGGAATCAAAGGGGATCGAATAGTATGGCGCGTGGTATTTCTTTCGCTCACCTAGGGCTCCTGTTGGTGTTGCTCGCCAGCTGTGGTGGCGGCGGTTCAAGCAGTCAAGAGCAATCAGCGGTGAATAGCCCCGTCTCAACGACGCCAGCTTCCATTGATTGTGGTTCTGCATGCGCGCTATCTGTAGATGATGTGGAGCTAGTCATCGCCCAGGCTGTGGCTGAAGCCAAGGCCAGAAATATTGCCGGCACCATTGCCGTCGTTGACCGAGTCGGTAATGTACTCGGCGTATTTCAGATGCAGGGCGCCGATGAATTCATCACCATTACATCCACGGCTGACCTGGGTGGTCCAGTGGTGGGTGGCCTCGAAAGTCTGAACTTTATTCCAGCTACATTGGCAGCCATCAGTAAGGCTGTGACAGGCGCTTATTTGTCGACTGGAGGCAATGCCTTCACGACGCGAACGGCCAGTCAGATCATTCAGGAAAATTTTAACCCCGGTGAGCGAGATGTGCCCTCTGGACCCTTGTTCGGTGTGCAGTTCAGTCAACTGGCCTGTAGCGACTTTTCTCAGCGAGACCTTGGGACCGGCGCTGTTGGCGTTGGGCCCCATCGCGCGCCATTAGGACTGGCAGCTGACCCAGGGGGTCTGCCGCTCTATATTAACGGTTTACCCGTCGGCGGGGTTGGTGTGATGGCCGATGGTATCTATGGGCTGGATAAGAATATCGGCGACTTTGATATCGACCTTGATGAGCTCTTAGCCACGGCCGCAACTCGTGGTTACGCCGCACCCTTAGAAATTCGTGCTGATCGCATTACGTTGGTGGGCAAGACTGCCCGGTTTAGTGATGCGTTGGTCAGTGATTTGTTGAGCACTGCAGCGACGACGTCGAGCTTGGCAGCCGTGCAAGCTGCGAATGATGGCCAGTTTCTGGCTGTGCCAGGATATATCACGGCAGCGGCCGCGCGTGCCGGTACCGTTTTTGGCGAATCGGGCTCGGGAATTAGGCCAGCTGACCCGGATGTGTTTCAAGATGCCGCGGGCGAATCCCTTGATGCGTTCATTTTCGCCGATAACAATAATCAAAATCGTTACCCTGCGATTGCCGGTACTGATCAGCCAGCGGGTGACGTACTCAATAGCCTGACCGCAGCTGAGGTGCAGGTCATCATGAATGAGGCCCTTGGTGTCGCCAATCAGGCCCGAGCTCAGATTCGCGTGCCCGTTGGCAGCCAAGCCCGTGTGACGGTCTCGGTGGTAGACTCCTTGGGGCATATTGTTGGTATGGCGCGTACTCGCGACGGTCCCATGTTTGGTGCCGACGTGTCCTTGCAAAAAGCTCGAACTGCGACCTTCTTTTCCGGCACCGGTCGCACCGATGGCAATGCGCCGGCCGATATTTTAGGCGCACTACCAGCGCCGCAGTACCTGGCCGCGTTGCCAGAGCCTGTTGATCTGGCGACTGCCAGTCTCTCGACCCTAAACGCGACAGGGCCGATATTTTTAGATTATGTGCTGGCGGCCAAAGTGTTCCTCGGCGATCCGCAGGCACTAGCAGCGGCTGGTGCCCAGGTCGCGTTTTCAGATCGTTCCGGCGGTAATCTATCGCGCCCCAATTTTCCAGACGGCCCGAGTTCTGGTCCGCCAGGGCCCTTCAGTAAGCCTGCTGGCGAATGGAGCGTGTTTAATGTCGGCTTGCAATCTGACCTGGTTTACAACGCGGTGATTCACCACGTGGGTTTTGTGCTCGGCTTAGTCCCAGACGTGGTTCAAAATTGCACCGGCGACACCGGGCTCGCAGCGACGGCCCCCTTTACCACTGTCGGGTCCGTTGCTAACTTGGCGAATGGTATCCAGATTTTCCCTGGGAGCGTGCCTATTTATCGCGGCGATGTGTTGGTGGGTGGAATTGGAGTCTCTGGTGACGGCGTGGACCAGGACGATATGATTTCGTTTCTGGGATTGCATCGTGCAGGCGAA
This sequence comes from K189A clade bacterium, assembly GCA_018607725.1. Classification (GTDB taxonomy): domain Bacteria; phylum Pseudomonadota; class Gammaproteobacteria; order Pseudomonadales; family Azotimanducaceae; genus UBA4582. Next base: position 24,102 of record JABBAY010000073.1, on the reverse strand, counting down.
CGGTTGACGACTGGTTTGGGCAATGCACCGGCGGAAATTCGCGCCGATCAACTATCGATACCAGGTCAAACTTCCCGTCTACGATTTGTTAACTGTCCACAGCTGCCCTTTATTGGGGATGATACTACCGAGGTTTGTAATGGACTTTAAGCTTGCGGGACTAACCGCCATCCTGTTAGTGGGCGCCAGTGGCCTTGCAGCGGGCGCAGATACGCCGGTCGTTGAATCCCTATGTATTGCGCCGGATCAAGCGGCTGAGACACCTCGGCGGCGCCCAGGACGTTCTGTTGATCGCTATGAACTGCCGGTCTGTGACGCCTCGGATCTGAACAGCAACGCGGTCAACCCATGGGTTGATCCATTTGATCTTGGTGCGCCAGTGCCAGATCGCTGGCGAATTGTTGAACTGCTGGGTATTACTACCAATTTATGGGATCCCTATAGCGCGCATAACCCGCTCAAAGGCGATCTGCCCATGTGGGGAAAAGATTGGTTCTATAGCCTGATTGCAATCAGTGATACGGTGATCGAACCCCGGCGTTTCCCGATCCCCGTCGGTGGTGCGACGACCCAACGACCACAGAGTCTCGACACTATCGGCGATGGCGACACGTTAATCCTGGCTCAAAACCTGATTATTGAAAATGTGATTTATAAGGGCGATACCGTATTCCGTCCGCCGGATTGGGAATTCCGATTCACTTCGGTTTTTAACATCAATGAAGTCCATGCTGACGAGAAAGGTATTCTGAATGTTGATCCGGACGGCGGAGGTAACAACGGCATTCGGCGACGGGATACCTTTATGGGCGTGCAAGCTTTGTTCGTCGATAAGCATTTACGCAACGTCTCTGACCGTTTTGATTTTGATAGTATTCGAGTCGGTATTCAGCCATTTTCATCGGACTTCAGAGGCTTCCTGTTTCAGGACTCGCCGTTCGGTGTTCGCTTGTTCGGCAACCGCAATAATAATGTGTTCCAGTACAACTTGGCTTGGTTTCGACGCTTGGAGAAGGACACCAATAGTGGTCTGAACGATATCACTCAGGCGCTGCGAAAAGACGATGTTTACGTCGCAAATGTTTACTGGCAAGATTTTCTCAAGAAGGGATTCTTTTCTCAGGCTTCGATTCTCTATAATCGAAATCGTGAGAAAGGCAGCATCGAATATGATAAAAACGGGTTTATCCAACGACCCTCATCTTTGTTTGAAGAGCGGTTCCCGCGTGACTATGATGTCACTTACTTTGGCTACAGCGGCGATGGTCATTTCGACCGAGTCAATCTGACGACGTCTTTATATTATGCTTACGGCCGGCAAGATAGTACCCGCGAGCAAGGCGCAGAAGAAACCGTAAGTGCTTATTTCGCCGCTGCAGAAATGTCCATGGACTTTGACTGGTTCAGACCGAGGTTGTCATTGTTGTTAGCTTCAGGTGACGACGACCCCTTTGATGACGAGGCAAATGGCTTTGATGCCGTGTTTGAGAACCCGCAGTTCGCTGGCGCTGATACCAGTTTCTTGATTCGCCAGAACGTCCCGTTTATCGGTGGCGGTGGCGTAGCACTCATGGGAAGAAACGGCATTCTACCTTCGCTGCGACCTAGTAAAGAGCAAGGTCAATCGAACTTTATCAACCCAGGACTAATGTTGGTTGGTTTAGGTGCTGATGCAGATATCTATCCGGAATTGCGCTTGTCGTTAAACTGGAACTATGTTCGGTTCGATACCACCGAAGTGCTTGAAGCGTTGCGCCAACAAAGCAACATAGATAAAGAGCTAGGCCATGATATCTCGTTATCACTGACCTGGCGGCCGTTCATGTCGCAGAATGTTGTTGTTAGATCTTCAGCGGCAACACTGATACCCGGTAAAGGTTTTGATGATTTGTACGGCCGTGAGGCTGCTACACCACTTTCAATTCTTTTTAATATTATATTGACTTACTAGTAGTGCATTGTTTAATGAATGAAGTTAGAAACAGTATGTTAAAAGTCCTTTTAGGCCTAGTCTTAGCCAGCCTTTCGACCCTGGCGTTCGGATCGAGTAGCACTGGCGCTTATGTCGAGCGCCACTACGATGTCACGCCTGATGCACCAAAATCCCAGTCAGTTGCTGCGGCCAAGGAAAAAAGTGCAGGTTGCGAGTCGTGTCATACAGCGACCGACAGCGCCAGCATGCACGCAAGCCCGGGTGTGATTTTGGGCTGTACCGATTGCCACGGTGGACGAGCGGAGGTTTTCTATCATGAGGGGGAAGATGAAGCCCACGTGATGGAAGAAGCCCATGTGCTGCCAACCTACCCGGACAGCTGGCATTACCCAAAGAGTGCGAATCCGGAAAATAGCTACACGCTCTTGAATCGTGAATCAAAAGAGTTTGTTCGGTTCGTCAATCCATCGGATTTGCGCGTCGCCGATGAGGCTTGCGGCGCATGCCACATGTCTGTTGTGCAGGCAGCCAAGCGCAGTATTATGGCCAGTGGTGCGATGCTGTTCGGTGCCGCCAGTTATGCCAATAACGTCCTGCCGTATAAGAAATATATACTGGGTGAAGCCTACGACGCCGATGGTGGCGCTAGCACAATCGCGGGCCCGCCTTTAAAAGACCCTGATCAAGCTTGGCTAGATCATGGCATTCTGCCTGTACTTTATCCTGTGCCTTCATGGGAGACGGTTCCACCCGGTGACATATTCCGAGTCTTTGAACGCGGTGGGCGCAATATCTCCAACCTGTTTCCAGAGACTGGTTTACCCAATGCCCTAGGTCTGCTGCAAAGAATCGAGGAGCCTGGTCGACCGGATTTTCGTCAATCGAATCGCGGTCCTGGCACCGGCGCAAGAATATCTGTGCCGGTCCTGAACATACATAAAACACGTTTGAACGACCCGCTGATGTGGTTTCTCGGCACCAACGATAATCCGGGCGATTTTCGGACATCGGGCTGCGGCTCTTGCCACGTGGTGTATGCCAACGATAGAGACCCGCGCCACTCAGGTTCGTGGGCTTCTGCCGGTCACACGGGGATGACGCAGACGGTGGATCCGACTATTCCGAAAGGCGAAGAAGGTCACCCAATCAAGCATGTATTTTCTCGAAACATCCCGACGTCACAGTGTATCTCTTGCCACATGCACCAGCCCAACATGTTTGTGAATACTTACCTGGGTTACACCATGTGGGATTACGAGAGCGATGCGCCATCGATGTTTCCAAAAGAGCAAAAATACCCCACTGATGCCGAAATCAGACAGAGTAATAAGCACAACCCGGAAGCCGCAGCGGCAAAGGGTCTGTGGTCAGATCAAGAATTTTTGCGCGGTGTTTCAGAGTTGAATCCTACCCTCAAAAACACCCAGTTTGCCGACTATCACGGGCACGGCTGGAATTTTAGAGCCGTGTTTAAAAAGGATCGAAAGGGTAACCTCCTAGACGCGGAAGGTGAAATTGTCTCGCCTGACGACCCTGACAAGTTTGAAAAGGCCGTGCACATGTCCTCTATCCACTTGGATGTAGGTATGCACTGCGTTGACTGTCACTTCTCGCAAGACAGCCACGGTAATGGCCACATCTACGGTGAAGTCGCCAACGCCGTTGAAATTGACTGTGTCGATTGTCATGGGTCTGCCGAAGACTATCCTAATTTACGCACTTCCGGTCCAGCCGCACCCCCAGGTGGAACAGATCTGAGTTTGATCCGTAATCCTGATGGTGAGCCCCGGTTCAGCTGGCGTGATGGCAAGCTTTTTCAGCGCAGCCTGATGTGGCCGGATCGCGAGTGGCAATTGAGCCTCGTTAAAGACTCTGTTAATCCCGAGCATGCGGAGTACAACGACAAAGCGGCCCGTGCCAAGACTATGAGCAATAACTCAGACACTCAGGTCTGGGGACCCGATGTTCCCGTCGAGGAACGAGCCCACAGTTACGAAAAAATGGAGTGTTATACTTGTCACCAATCCTGGACGACGAGTTGTGGCGGTTGTCATCTGCCCATTGAAGCCAACTGGAAAGCGGAAAGTAAGCACTATGAAGGGGGCGAGAGCCGCAACTTCGCTACCTATAATCCGCAGGTTGCGCGAGATCAGATTTTCATGATCGGTCGGCGCGGCAAGATTAATGGTGGCAGGATTACACCATTGCGTTCAACTTCGGCGCTGGTCTTGTCCTCGACGAATTCGAATCGCGAGAAAGTCTATGTCCAGCAACCGCCCATATCGGCCAGCGGTTATAGTTCGCAAGCGATCAATCCGCATTTTGCCCATACAGTGCGAAAAACCGAAACCCGAGTTTGCTCTGACTGCCACCTAGACGAAAACGGTGACAACAACGCCATTATGGCGCAAACGTTGGGCTACGGTACCGACTTCATCGACTTTATTGGCTACCACGCTTACGTGGGTGGCGAAGGATCTGTCGAGGCTGTTCAAGTCACCGAATGGGATGAGCCTCAGGCTGTTATCGGCAGTTATCTGCACAAGTATGCCTATCCGACGGATTTTGCTAACCATAAGGCGCGCGATGAGAAGTTAGAAACGGGTTACAGCCATGGTGCTGGTACTGCCAGCTGCTTACAGTTACGCGGTGAATACTTATTCGCCGCTGAAGGTGATCGAGGTTTAGTGGTCTACGATGTTGCGTCTATTGCCAATAAAGGGGTAAGCCAACGGATTATTACCGCGCCAGCGTCGAGTCTTGGGCAAGACACTCAGATTAAGTCGGCCAACGCGACCTGCCTGTCATTGCAGACTACTCAGCCCATCGCACCTGAGCGTAACCAGGGTGACCTGATGCGCATCGTCAACCAGGAAAAGGCATTCCATCCTTTGTATAACTATGCGCTGATCACCGATTCTGAAGAAGGATTGATTTTGACCAACATCGACACACTTGCCGATGGCGAACCGCGTAACAACTTCCTGGAGCGCGCTCTGACCTGGAATGAGGGTGGGGTTTTGACAGGCGCTCGTGATATCTCTGTCGGTGGACACTTTGCGTATATCGTCGTTAAAGATGGTGTCGCCATTATTGATCTTGATGAGCCGCTGCAGCCGCGACATGTGAAGACGATTCCCATGCAAGCGCCAAGAGCGCTGGTGCAGCAGTTTAGATTTTTGTTCGTCACCGATGCTGATGGACTGAAGGTAATCGATATTACTGACCCAGCGGTAGCGTTTGTGGTTGAAGGCAACACGATACCTATAAAGGATGCGCATAAAGTCTTTGTTGCGCGGACTTATGCCTATGTCGCTGCCGGTGCCGACGGAATTTACATTGTTGACGTCACCCAACCGCAAAAAATGCAACTGTATCAGCAGTTCACCGATAACATCGTTGATGCGCGAGATATTGTCGTCGCCACTACCAACGCCAGCCTGATGGCCTATGTTGCCGATGGCCGCGCTGGTCTGAAGGTGATTCAGCTGACTTCGCCAGAATCCCAGCCTAGGTATTATGGATTCAGCCCGGAGCCAATGCCTGAAACCATCAGTTCCTTTGCCACTAAGCGACCAGCAATAGCCTTGTCGCGTGGGCTGGAGCGAGATCGCGCGGTTGATGAAACCGGTGGTCAGGTAGCCGTGTTTAGTCGAGTCGGGGCGGGTCCTCTGTCCGAGTCAGATATGCGTAGTCTTTATTTGAACGAAGATGGTAAGCCATGGTTTGTGACGGATAAAATGCCGACGAAACCGATCCTAGTGATGGAGAAACAATGATGCATCAGACCCATTACATTTCGGAGCCGATTCTAGCGTCGAAATCATTTCTAAAACTGCTGGTCGTCGTTGGCTTATTTGCCAGCGTGCTGGGTGCCGGCTCAGTAACTGCAGCCGAATTGCCCCAATATGATAATGAAGTTCATCTAGGCGTTGCTAGCTGCGCCTCAGGTGTGTGCCATGGATCTGTGCGCCCCAAGTCAAGCACGGCGGTGCTGCAAAATGAATATGTGACTTGGAGTCGACACGATCGACACCGCATAGCCTACCAGACCCTGTTGACGCCAGAGTCGGCGAGGATTGCCAGCAACCTGGGCCTAGAGAATGCCCATGAGGCGAGTCTGTGCCTTGATTGCCACGCGGATAATGTTCCACTTGAACAGCAAGGCGAAAAGTTCTTGATGAGCGATGGCGTGGGCTGTGAGGCTTGCCATGGCGGTGCGGGTGACTATATCTCCGAGCACGCCGACGCGGCTACCGACAGGCAGCACAATATAGACGCTGGCCTTTACCCTTCAGATCAGGCACCAGAGCGAGCAAAATTATGCTTGTCATGTCATCTCGGCACGGCGGACAAATTCGCAAGCCACGATATCATGGGAGCAGGGCATCCCCGCTTAGCCTTTGAATTGGACACTTTCGGTATTCTGCAACCCGCGCATTACTTGGTGGACGAAGACTATCGGGCCGAAAAATGGTACGGCGATAGCTTAGTTACCTGGATTATTGGCCAGACACGAAGCACTGAGCAATCTCTAAGTCTTATCGAAGCCCGGTTAGATAGTGGCGGGCTGTTTCCCGAATTGGCGTTGTTTGACTGCCATACCTGTCATCATCCGATGTCGGAGCCGCGTTGGCTGGCTAATAGAACTGGTCTGCCGCCCGGTAGCGTCAGACTCAATGATGCGAATTTCGTGATGCTTTTTGCTTTGGCACAGGTCGCCGCCCCGGCTCTTGAAACGACGCTTCGACGGGAGCTGACGGCGTTACATCAGGCTGTCGCGCGACGTCAACCCTTGGCGAGTTTGATCGCCTCGATTCGGCAGAACATTGCGACTATCGAGCGGAACGCGGTGAGCCAAGCTGGTCCAGGAATGCCTGAGCAACTATTACGTGCTATTGCTGTTGCCGGTAGCGAAGATCAGTTTGCAGATTATGTAGCTGCTGAACAGGCGACGATGGCGATTGATATGTTGCTGAATACCGCAAGCCTAAGAGACGAATTTCGGACTTGGCTTGACCGGCTTTACGCAAATGTCAGTGATGAAGATGCCTATAATCCTGATGATCTGTTAGCGACGATGGTTGAATTTAAGAGGTTACTGGCAGTCAGATAGTTGGCCCTTGATGGTATTTGCAGGGTCAATTGATAGGGTGTGTTTTCCCAAGGGGCATTAGCCCTTTGGGTACGTGTAAGTTAGTTATTCTATGGCCTCTGGTCGAAACGCGTAGGCCGTCGCAGGCTAACTCGAAGACCTGCGTGTTTCAGATGGCCTGTCATCAAGGTTGAATTTCAGAACCTCTCAGCTGTTCATTGCCGAACTCACAGGCGATCAAGTGTTCAAATACTCAACAAAGGATATTACCGGCTGAGCCGAGGATGCGGGATTATGATACTGACCAATTTACAGATTTGGGACGGCGTCGCAGACCAGCTGGATCCAGAATATGATGGCATTGAAGTTAAGGCGGGCAAGATTCAGCGGCTGGTCAAATCCGCAACTGTGACTGACTCCGCTGCCCGTGATATGGGCGGGTTGACAGTGATCCCGGGTCTGATCGATGCCCATGTGCATATGTGCCTTGACCCTGAAATCAAGGATCCTTTCGAGCAAGATAAATTCACCGATGCTGAACTGATCAAAAAAATCGAGGCTCGCGCGGTCCAGATGTTGAGCTGCGGAATTACCACGGCCCGTGACTTGGGCGGTGGTCGCTGGTTGGAGCTGGCTGTGCGCGATACCATAAACCAAGGTGAGTTGATGGCGACACGCTTGGTCTGCTCTGGGCAACCGATCACTTCAATTCAGGGTCATTGTCACTTTTGGGGTGGTGAGGCGGCGGACCTGGAAGGTGCGCTGAGCGTCTTGGCTCGCCAGATCGAACATGGCGTAGATCTCATCAAAGTTATGGCCACCGGTGGTAATCTGACGCCTGGTTCGACCCCCGGGAATGCCCAGTTTGATCGGGAAACGATGGCTCGGATAGTCAGTGCAGCGAACTCCCATAACTGCCTGGTGGCCGCCCACTGCCATGGTACGGAAGGTATCGCCAATGCGGCGAGTGCCGGGGTGACGACCATTGAACATTGCTCGTGGGTCGGAGCTGATGGCTGGGGTCAAAATTATGATCCGAATGCGGTGCTCGATATGTTGGCGAACGATGTCAGCGTGTCACCGACAATCAATGCGGGTTGGAAGCGATATATTGGCAATCGAAATTTTGAAGCGCGCATCATGGGTAATTTCGAGAAGCTGCGCGCAGCAGGGGTGCGTCTGATCGCCTCAACCGATGCGGGTATTCCGGGCGTATATCATCACCAACTGCCGTTGGCGTTACCCGTCTTCGCACATTTTGCCGGTCTGACTGCCCCTCAAGTGCTGCGCGCAGCAACGAGTGAGTGTGCGCTCGCTATCGGGCTAGGCGATCAGATTGGGCGTATTCAGGCTGGTTATGCTGCTGACCTCGTGTTTTATGCTGATGATCCGTTGCGAGATCTCGGCGCTCTGGCAACGCCGGTCTCTGTCATGGCGCGGGGTGTCTTTAGTGATCCCGCCAGTGTTCGTTAGTGACAATAGACCCTTTGTCGCAGCAGGCGGTGCAGAAACCGGGCGATATCTTCAGTCAAGCTGAGATTCGTCAGTTCAGTAGACGCTCTAATATCAAGGGGGCTCTGCTGGTGGCTCATTGCTGGGCGATGATCTTGCTGGTCTGGGTAATCTGCAGCTTTTGGCCCCACCCATTAACGATAATAGTGGGAATGCTGCTGGTTGGCAGCCGCCAGTTGGGTTTAGTGATACTCAGCCATGATGCGGCGCATCACCTGTTGTTGACGAGTCGGCGAGCCAATGATTGGGTTGCCGAGTGGCTGTTAAATCGTCCTTTGCTGGATGCCAGCGTCGTGCCCTATCGGCAGTACCATTTTGTCCATCATCGATTCACCCAACAATCAGCTGATCCTGATTTGTCCTTATCGGCGCCATTCCCCACCACCCGGTCTAGCATGAAGCGTAAATTCTTTCGTGACTTGACGGGCCAGACGGGTTGGCGCCAGCATTCGGCGACCATTCGGGAAGCCTTTACCGCGGCAGATGGTGACGTTATCGACTGGTCTGCTGGGCTACGGCGATTGGGTCCGAATCTGTTGATCAACAGCGTATTTCTTGCCAGTTTTTGGTTGACTGGCCACGCTTATCTTTACCTGCTGCTGTGGGTGGTGCCCTATCTAACTTGGGAGTTGTTGGTCGCGAGAATCAGGAATATCGGCGAGCACGGCGTTGTCAACGACAACGATGATCGCTTGCGCAATGCCAGAACAACCCTGGTGAACCCGCTGGAGCGCCTGTTGTTGGCGCCCTATTATGTTAACTATCATCTTGAGCATCATCTATTGATGTCATGCCCCTGTTACAATTTACCCAAGGCGCACCAGTGCCTGATTGAAAAAGGTATGGGGCCTAGGATGGAGTTACAGCAGGGTTATTTGGCAATACTTAGGCTCGCAACTTCGAGTCGGAAACCTGCGAGTTAAGCCCGACATGGATGCTTGTCAGGTGTTTGACACGTGGACCCATCGAGACGGTCCAGGTGCCGGGTGCCTGCAAGGGTGCCATAGCGACGAGCGCCTCAATCAAAAAATATCAAGTGTGCCCGTGGTGAGCGCAGCCTCCAGGGCACTTAACGGGGCTCTAGCCGACAGCGCTGGTCTAGAGCGGCTCGTACCAGACGGAAATAAGATGGCATGGTTGAGCGTTTTCGGTATTGTCTGTCATATAGCCTGACTGGGCGATAGAAAAGACGTTGATTCGCTCTGCGTTTTCGGCGAGCCAGGCGTTGATTTCCATTTCACTCTCGTGAGCCTGAGAGACTCGCTGGCGAAAAAGTCTGACTTTCATCGGTTGTTCTCCTGTCCGTGGATTACCAGGCTATTTTATCGATACTTCGCCAGATTCATCAATGTGTTTGTCTGTCTTGACAGATTTTTCAGACCTAATGGCAAGACCGGCCAGAGTCTGTATACTTCATCGATAGATTTTTTATGCTGTGATTTGGCCAGCGGCGTTTGTAGGCGTAATGGCGAGTGTGATGAGGCTGCACAATCTGCCGAGGGCAGGCGTTATACAGGATCGTTCAAATTAGTCATCGGTACCGTCATGGGGTGCCGTTAAAGCATTCGCAAAAACAAAGGAAATAACATGCAAAATATTTTTGATCTCAGCGGTAAAGTCGCAGTGATAACCGGTTCCACCAAGGGCATCGGTAAGTCAATAGCCGAACAGATGGCTTTGCAGGGTGCGACGGTGGTTGTTTCCAGTCGTAAAGCCGACGCGTGTGAGGCAGTGGCGGCGGAGATCAATACCATGGTCAAAGATGGTCCCGGCAGTGCCGTCGCCATTCCTTGTCATATTGGTGACAAGGATCAGTTGCAGCAATTGGTTGATCAGACTCATGATCGGATTGGTGAAATCGATATCTTGGTGTGTAACGCAGCAGTCAATCCATTTTATGGTTCCATGGCGGATATACCTGACGCTGCCTTTGATAAAATTTTGGCGACCAACGTCAAATCCAACCATTGGTTGTGCCAAATGGTGATCCCTGAAATGGTTGCTCGCAAGGATGGGGTCGTTATTATCGTGTCTTCTGTCGGCGGCCTGCATGGCAGCTCTGTATTGGGAACTTACGGTATATCGAAAGCGGCGGATATGCAGTTGGTGCGCAATATCGCCAGCGAATATGGACCGAGCAACGTCCGTGCAAATGCCATTGCGCCTGGGCTGGTGAGAACCGACTTCGCAAAAGCCTTGTGGGAGAACCCTGAAACCTTGAAGGCGACGACGGCGAATGCAAGCTTGCGAAGAATTGGTGAGCCAGAGGAGATAGGTGGTGTTGCGGCCTTTCTTGCCTCAAAAGCAGGTAGCTTTATGACGGGCCAAACCATTGTTGTAGACGGTGGCAGATAAACATCTAAAATGCCTCTGTCAGCGCCGCGAGTCGACGCTGACGGCGTCTGGAAAATGTAGTTCTTTATGGTTAGGATAAGTGGGTTTTGGTAGAGGTAATCAGTTGGTGAACAGACGCGGGGTTCTTAAGCTATTTTCGGCAGGGGCTGTAACGGCGCTGGTGGGGCAAGTGGCGTGGCACGTGCGTGATACGGCTGAGCCTCTGCTTTATGAGGATATTGTCACCAACCCGCTGGAGATGGCCCGGTCGATCCGGTATATGACGACTCGAACGCCGGATGCCAGTGCCTTGCTCGAAATGTTCAAGGCCCACAAGAGCCAAGCCATACTGGCTGAAGTCAGTCGTGAAGAAAGCTATCGACAGAAGATGTTGAACTTCGAACAAGCGCACCAAGATGATGTGTTTTTGGCAGATAATCAGTATCAATTTGTGGTCTCCGCCTTCAGTCGACTGGGGCGGCTCCAAACGCTGGTAGGACATGGTAATTTCAACGTTATCGGCTTTGATGAAATGCTCCGTCTTAGTGCAAGGTACCCGGTCGTCGGGGAATTCCCCCCGGCAGAGGTGGCATTCCTGGATGAGTTATTCTCGAGTAACGCGAAGCGCTATGGGTTCTTTGGCGAAAAAGTAATCAGTGAACTCACCGCTCAGATCCCCGAACGAGAGCGGGTGAAAATGCCGGGGACGGGGCACTTTCTGTTCAGGGGTGATTCGCGGCAGGTGTATAGCAAGCTCCAAAAGGATTTGGGCCGAAGCGTGATTTTGACATCGGGAATCCGTAGTGTCGTCAAACAGACTCACCTTTTTCTGGCAAAGACAATTCAGGCGAAAGGGAATCTGTCGCTGGCTTCACGCAGTCTGGCGCCACCAGGTCACTCCTTTCATGGTGTCGGTGACTTCGACGTGGGTAAAGTGGGTCTTGGCGCTAGTAATTTCACCGATGTTTTTGCTGAGACTGCGGAGTTCCAACAGTTGGTGGATCTTGGTTATGTCAGTATGCGTTATCCAAAAGACAACCAGCTTGGGGTCCGTTACGAGCCTTGGCATGTCAAGGTCGTGAGTGCCTGAACTCGCCCGAGATCGATGATGGTCAGCGCCCGCCAGTGGTAAAATGCGTGCATTATTCAACGGCAAGCAATTAGCCATTTATCGTCTAGCGGAACCCATAGCGCAAATATTTTGCGGTCAAAGTGAGCAGCATACTGTCCGCTGCCACCTTCATTATGCAAGTTTCGTCAATCTGCACAGCCGCCTTATTTATTTTTGTTCGAGAAGATGCCAAGGTGCCTAAGCTTGGCAACCTTATGTGGCACATTAATCATTAACACAGTCTGGGGAGTAAAACGTGGAATCAACGAAGTGGTGGAGTAAATTCTTTTTAGTGACCAGCATGGTGGCTGTGGTGCTGTTGTTTGCCAGTCCTCTGGGTTACAAGTATGGCGTGGCAGAATTGATGCCTTCTTTTGCATCACTCTTGTTAGCGCTGGCGCTGGCCGTTTTAGTCTTTGTCGGCGGCTTGATTATGACCTTTGTCGCAAACAGCAAGGGACTGATTCGTGACCGTCAGGTTTTGCTCGTTGCTGTGGCCATCAGTCTAATCCCCCTGATTGCCATGGGCCCCCCGATCGCCAAGGGTCGCTCGGTTCCGCCGATACATGACATCAGCACGGATTGGTTAAATCCACCGACTTTTGATGTGGCAATTGGTTTGCGGGCCGAAGCGCCGAATGATCTCGAGTACGGCTCCGAGCAAGATTCTGCGGCAGCCCTGGCGAAGCTCCAGCAGGCTGCCTACCCACAGATCGTGACCCTGGAATCAGATCTGTCAGTGCCAGAAGCGGTGGCGCAGGCAGCATTGGTACTGGCTCAACAAGACCTTGAGGTCGTTAATGTTGATGTTGACAATGGTCGTGTAGAAGCCGTGGCGACGACCTTCTGGTTTGGTTTTAAAGATGATCTGGTGGTTCGAATTCAGCCGACTCACACGGGCAGTAAAATTGATGTGCGCTCGGTTTCTCGAGTGGGTCAGAGTGATTTGGGTGCAAACGCGGCCCGAATTGCGAAATTCCTCCAAGCATTTGACCAGTAGGCTGACTCGCGGCCGGGTCAGCTGGTAGCTGTTTCAGTCAAGCAGCCGCTGCTGTACCAGTTCGCTCACCTGTTGTGGGTTGGCTTTGCCGGCGGTTTGTTGCATGACTTGGCCGACGAAAAATCCCATAAGCTTGGTCTTCCCTTCGCGGTATTGCGCAGCTTGTTGGGGATTATTCGCTATAACGCCGTCGACGATAGGGGCCAGTTCGTCGCTATTAGAAACCTGGGTCAAGCCCTGTGTGGCGATATAAGTGTCGGGGTCTGTGGCTTCGCCATGCCAAAGCGCAGCGAAGACAGTTTTGGCAATTTTACCGGAAATGGTGCCGTCCTTTATTCTTGCTAGCAGCATGCCGAGAGCGTTCGCAGAAAGGGAGATGGCGCCGAGCGATTCCGCTGAGGGTGTCAGTGATTCGCGATTCATTTGTCCCAACAGTTCGACCCTTACCCAGTTGGCCGCGAGCTTGCCATCGCCGCCAACTCGGGCGACTGTCTCGAAATAGTCTGCCAGTGCGACAGTTGATGCCAGCACCTGTGCGTCGGCCTCGTTCAGAGCATAGTCCCGAACGAAGCGCTGAATTTTGGCCGCGGGCAATTCAGGCATTTGTTGTCTGACAGCGTCAATATAGTCCTGGGTGATGTGGACAGGTAAAAGATCCGGTTCGGGAAAATAGCGATAATCCGTCGCGGTCTCTTTGCTGCGCATTGGTCGGGTTTCATCTTTATCGGAATCGTACAGTCGAGTTTCCTGACGAATTCGGCCACCGCTCTCGAGAACAGCAATCTGGCGTTCGACTTCATAATTGATGGCTCGCTCAAGAAAGCGGAATGAGTTTACATTCTTGGTTTCTGTGCGGGTGCCGAGGGCCTCGGTGCCCATGGGTCGAATAGAAACGTTCGCATCACAGCGTAACGAACCTTGTGACATGTCTCCGTCAGAGACGCCAAGATAGGTGACCAATTGATGGATATAACGTGCATAGGCGACAGCCTCTTCAGCGGATCGCATATCGGGTTCAGAGACAATCTCCAGCAATGGCGTGCCGGCGCGATTCAGGTCAATGCCGGTCTGGCCGTGATAGTCCTCGTGCATTGATTTGCCGGCATCCTCTTCCAGATGCGCTCGAGTCACCTGAATCGTTTTCACTGAGCCGTCCTTGAGGACGACGTCGACGCTGCCGCCGACTACAATCGGGGTCTCCAGTTGCGTAATTTGATAGCCCTTAGGTGAATCAGGATAGAAATAATTTTTGCGGTCGAATACCGATGTCAGGTTGATGGTGGCACCAATGCCCAAGCCAAACGCGACTGCCTTTTCGTAGACCCGAGTATTGACCGTGGGCAGTACGCCGGGAAACCCCAGGTCAATAGCGCAGGCTTGCGTATTAGGCGCCGCACCGAAGTCTGTGCTGGCTCCCGAAAATATTTTTGATTTAGTCTTGAGCTGGGTATGGATCTCCAGACCGATGACGATTTCCCAATCTTGCATGGTGAATTTCCTGGTTATTGGCCGTCGTCGGGACGTTGAGCGTGCCAGTCCGATGCTTGCTGGAAGTTATGGGCTACTTTGAGCAGACCGCCTTCATCGAGATGGCGACCGATAAGTTGTAGGCCAATGGGTAAACCCTGGCTTTGACCTGCCGGTATCGAGATGGCGGGGAGACCCGCGAGGTTGACGGCAATGGTGTAAATATCCTGCAGATACATGGCCACCTGATCGTCTACTTTTTCGCCAAGTTTAAACGCGGTTGAAGGTGTCGTTGGTCCTAGGATGTAGTCAACTTGGTCAAATGCCTGGCTAAAGTCTCTGCTGATTAACCGCCGAATCTGCTGAGCCTTGCGGTAGTAGGCTTCATAGTAGCCGGCAGACAAAGCGAAAGTGCCGACCATAATGCGACTCTTGACCTCTCGGCCGAAGCCTTCAGAACGGCTGCGTTTATAAAGATCTTCAATGGATTCCGGATCAGCGCAGCGATAGCCGAAACGCACACCATCGTACCTTGATAGGTTTGAAGAACACTCCGCTGGCGCAATCACATAATAGGCGGGTATGGCGTGTTGCGTGTTTGGCAGGCTGACCTCCGAGAGAATCGCCCCCATGGATTCCAGCGTTTTGGCGGCCGCCATCACTGCCGTTCGAATATCGTCATCCAGCCCCGCATCAAAATACTCGGTGCAGATTCCAATTTTTAGTCCCTTGATGGATCCATTGATCTGGGCTAAGTAGTCGGGCACTGGCTGATTGATGCTGGTGGAGTCGCGATGATCAAAGCCAGCCATGGCTTGCAGTAAATGCGCCGCATCTTCTGCGGTTTGTGCCATTGGCCCGGCTTGGTCGAGACTGGAAGCATAGGCAATGACGCCCCATCGTGACACTCTGCCGTAGGTGGGCTTCAAGCCGGTAATGCCGCAGAATGCTGCTGGCTGGCGAATAGAACCGCCGGTATCTGTGCCGGTTGCGGCGGTGCAGAGTCCCGCTGCAAGGCTGGCCGCTGAGCCGCCTGATGATCCGCCGGGAACGCGATCGGCTCGCCACGGATTGTTCACGGGGCCGTAGTAACTATTCTCATTGGATGAGCCCATGGCAAACTCGTCCATATTGGTCTTACCCAGGGTCACGACGCCGGCGTCGTTGAGCTGTTCAACCAGTGTCGCATTGTACGGTGCGATAAAGTTGTCGAGCATACGTGATCCGGCGGAAGTTCTTACGCCTTGGGTGCAAATAATGTCCTTGTGCGCAATGGGAATTCCCGCCAGTGGCGGATGAGTACCCTTCTGTCTGGCGACGTCCATGGCGGCAGCGCGCGCCAAGGCCGGCTCTCGAAGGACAGTGATGTAGCTGTTGATAGCGGGGTCTAGTCGCTCAATGCGATCGAGATAGTGCGCGGTCAGTTCGACACTAGAAAAAGCCTTATTATCGAGATCACGTAGTAATTGACTGATGGTCTTATGGTGTAAATCGCTCATGTCTACTCCACAACCCGTGGGACAAGGTAGAAGCCACCATCTGTTTCGGGCGCAATTGCCTGAAAACGCTCTCGCTGATCGGGTTCGGTGACTTCATCGGCGCGAAGTTGCTGGCTTGCGTCAGTGGGGTTCGACATGGGTGCGATGTCACTGGTGTCAACGCCATGCATCTGCTCGACGAGGGCCAGAACCTTGGTCATGTCTGCTGCGTAGCCATCGATATCGGCACCATCAATGTTGAGCTGGGACAGTTCGGCGACGGCAAGGACCAGGTCCTGGGTAACTGTGATGGGTGGCATAAGAGAATTCCGACAATGAGCGACAGGCACATAGACCTTTGGTGGGGGATGCTAATGAGGTTTACACAGAACATCAATATTTTTGCGATTCTGGCTGAATTATCTGGTCTGAAACGCTATTTTCAGGGGCGCTTGGTCCGGATAAGCCGTTCGGTACACTTGATGAGCATCAAAAGTCGCATCTAGCGAGTGTTTTCTTGGATGAATTCTCAAATAAATGATAGAGTTACGAGAGTTTTTATATCCAAATCATAGGCGCCACGGTGTCGCTGATGTAGGAATTTTTTGACGAAGTACTCATCTCGAGGTGCCTTGCACTCATGTTTAAGAAATTAAGGGGCCTGTTTTCCAATGATTTGTCGATCGATCTGGGAACGGCGAATACACTGATCTATGTGCGCGAGAAGGGCATTGTCCTGAATGAGCCATCAGTGGTCGCGATACGAACGACAAATAACCAAAAATCTGTGGCGGCAGTCGGCATTGATGCAAAACGAATGTTAGGTAGAACCCCGGGTAATATCACCGCGATTCGACCACTAAAAGATGGTGTGATTGCAGATTTTCAAGTGACTGAAAAGATGCTGCAACATTTTATTAAAAAGGTGCATGAAAATAGTTTTATCAGACCCAGCCCGCGAGTCCTGGTTTGCGTTCCTTGTCAGTCCACAGAAGTGGAGCGCCGGGCGATCCGTGAGTCAGTGATCAGTGCTGGCGCAAGAGATGTCAGATTAATTGAAGAGCCTATGGCGGCCGCGATCGGTGCGGGCTTGCCGGTGCATGACGCTGTGGGGACCATGGTCGTCGATATCGGCGGCGGTACCACTGAGATCGCTGTAATTTCCCTCAACGGCGTAGTCTATGCCCAGTCTGTGCGAGTTGGTGGAGATCGATTTGATGAAGCCATTACCGCTTATGTCAGACGCACGCAAGGTAGTCTGATCGGCGATGCGACGGCGGAACGAATCAAACAAGAAATTGGGACAGCGTTTCCTGACAATGAAGTCCGTGAAATCGACGTGCGTGGGCGGAACTTGGCCGAGGGCGTGCCGCGTAGCTTTACCCTGAATAGTCATGAGATTCTTGAAGCCTTGCAGGAGCCTTTGTCTGTGATTGTGCAGGCAGTGAAGAGTGCCTTGGAGCAAACCCCGCCAGAACTAGCATCTGATATCGCTGAAAGTGGTCTGGTGTTAACCGGTGGTGGCTCTTTGTTGCGTGGTCTTGATCGGCTGTTGTCCAGTGAGACTGGTTTGCCGGTGATTATCGCTGAAGACCCGCTGACTTGTGTAGCGCGCGGCGGTGGGCGGGCGCTGGAAATTATGGATGATCGTGGCGATAGTGACTTATTGTCCATCCACTAACTACGTCGGATTAACCAAGGCTATTAAGTGTCTCCATTGGATCTCAACGGGATTTGAATTATCAAATCGCTATTTCTTGAAGAAACAACTATCGGCTATAAGATGCTGGTCTTCAGTGGCTTGTCATTAGGGTTGCTGGCGCTGGATTACTATACTGACTATCTAGGTTCTGTCAGGTCGGTTCTGAACATCGTTGTGACGCCAATAGTCGTCACTGCAGATTACCCAGCGAGAACCGCGACCCTGGCGCAGGAAACCTTTGCTTCACGGGCAGAGATGCGCGCCGAGATCAGTTTGCTTGAGCAAGATCAGCTGCTCCTCCGGGCGAAAGTTATCAAGATGGCGGCGCTCGTTGCGGAGAACGATCGATTGCGTGACTTGCTTGGGTCGGCTGCAAAACTTCAAGATAACGTCCTTGTAGCTGAGTTGATCGGGGTGGATCCTGATCCTGAACGCTATGAAATTATTATTGATAAAGGCAGCCAGTCTGGTGTGTTTGTTGGTCAAGCGGTGCTCGATGCGCAAGGATTGATGGGACAGGTGATAGCTACCAGTCTGTATACCAGTCGCGCTTTGCTCATCAGCGATGAATCACATTCGGTGCCAGTCCAGGTTAATCGAAACAATCTACGACTCATCGCTCAGGGCACCGGTATTACGGGGCAATTGGAGTTGATTCACGTGCCGGATACCGCCGATATTAAGGAAGGTGACTTGCTGGTGAGTTCGGGCCTGGGTAGTCGCTTTCCAGTGGGTTATCCCGTTGGCGTGGTGAGTAAGGTGGAGCACGATCCTGGTGAGCCTTTCGCTGTCGTGAGAGCGATTCCCAGCGCGTCGTTGGTAAAAAGTCGCCACGTCTTGTTGGTGTTTACTGAAGCACGCATGGCGCGTGATGTCAGTAGCCCGCGAATTGAACCGGATCGCTGATATGCGAAGTAATAATCTTTGGTTCATTGGGCTTAGCTTTTTCATCGCCTTGGTGCTCAGTATCATCTCGTTGCCGGCATTTGTACCGGTTGATTTTGGCTATCTGAGGCCGCACTGGGTCGCCTTGGTGCTGATTTATTGGACGATCGCTTTGCCCTATAGAATAGGTATTGCAGTTGCGTGGGTATTAGGGATTATTCTCGATATTCTTTTGGGTAGCCTGATCGGACAGCATGCGATCGCGCTTATTGTGGTTGTTTACGTGGCTTCCAGTCTTTACCAGCGGATGCGCATGTTTGCGGTCTGGCAGCAGAGTCTGGTGGTGTTCGCAATTGTTGGGTTGGACCAGTTAGTCAATTTTTGGATCGAAAGTATCTCGGGCGCGGCGGACTGGAACATGTGGTATTTGCTGCCGTCGTTAGTCAGCGCCTTAGTCTGGCCTTGGGTCTTTCTAGTCTTGCGTTCCGCGCGCCGCTTGTTTGATGTAACCTGATAGGCGCAGCGAAGGTATAGATTTTACGCTTCGCGAAAAATGAGGAACTCAATTTGATTGCGCTCGTGCTGGGCTCGGCCTCGCCGCGTAGATCGCAACTGTTGCGGCAGATCAACCTGTCGTTCGATGTGATTACGCCTGATATTGATGAAACCCCGATGGTCGGGGAGCAAGCTTGTGACTATGCCAGTCGGATGTCGAAAGGCAAGTCAGTCGCTGCCAGGCATCTGCTTGAGGTCGACGCCGCTGATGCCGCGAAGCGGCATTTGGAAGTTGTCGTGCTCTGTGCTGATACCATTGTTGTGCTCGACAACGAAATCCTGTGTAAGCCTAAGGATGAAGAAGATGCAGTGAATATGTTGCGCCGGATGTCTAACCGTCGCCATACCGTTGTCACTGCAGTGACTGTCAGCAGGTTGGCAGATGGCTATCAGGAGAGTTTTAGCGTTGAGACGGAAGTCAATTTCCGTCAGGTTAACGAGCAAGAATGCCGAAAATATTGGCTCACTGGTGAGCCTCAAGATAAATCAGGTGCTTATGGAATCCAGGGCATCGGCGCCATTTTTGTTGAGTCGATCATAGGAAGTAGTAGCAATGTTGCGGGGCTACCCCTGCGGGAAACCGCTGATTGTCTCGCGCGCTTTGGCATAGATTGCCTGGCGGGAAATGAATGATATTTGATACAGGAAGTATTTCAGCATGGCTGAAGAAATTATCATCAGTGTCTCTTCGTTGGAAACGCGGGTGGCGCTTGTCGAGTCTGGGTTGCTGCAAGAAATTTTTATCGAGCGGTCCCACACTCGAGTAACCGTTGGCAATATTTATAAAGGTAAGGTTGTTCGCGTATTGCCTGGTTTACAAAGTGCTTTCGTTGACATAGGGCAGCCGCGAGCCGCGTTTATGCATATTACCGATCTTGTGGATTCGCAATTCAAGTTCATTGAGGCATCGGCTGACAAAAAAATTCATTACCCACCGATCCAACAAGTGATTCGAGATGGGCAGGA
The DNA here is from genome assembly GCA_018607725.1 of K189A clade bacterium. GTDB lineage: Bacteria > Pseudomonadota > Gammaproteobacteria > Pseudomonadales > Azotimanducaceae > UBA4582. The sequence continues at coordinate 4,064 of JABBAY010000073.1, read as the reverse complement.
AATTTTGGTGCAGGTAACTAAAGAGCCAATTAACACCAAAGGCGCGCGTGCTACGACCAGCATTTCTGTCGCGTCTCGATTTTTGGTTTATACGCCAAAAAATTCGCACATAGGTATTTCCCAACGAATAGAAGACGCGGCTGCCCGTGAACGGCTCGAGACTATCATGGCTGAGATTCACCAGCCAGAAGATGGAGATGGATTTATTGTTCGCACGGCCTCAGAGCGGGCGACGGAAGAGGAAATCCGGCTCGATGCGGAACTGTTACGCAAGCGCTGGCGGCTGATTGATGAGCAAGGCCGTAGTGCGCCACCAGCATCAACCGTTTATGAAGACTTACCTATTCACCTGCGGGCGATGCGGGATATCATTAATCGAGAGACCGCCAGTATTCTCGTCGACAACAAAAAGGTCTATCAGGCCATTGAGCGATTTCTGACAGACTTTATTCCCGAAAAGCTTGCTTGCTTGCAGCTGGTTTCTCTCAAGGTGCCAATATTTGATGCGCATAATTTAGAGGACCAAATTGCGGCTGCGTTGAATCGCAATGTGCCGCTGAAGTCGGGGGGTTATCTGGTGATAGATCAGACCGAAGCGATGACCACGGTGGATGTTAATACCGGAGCGTTTGTTGGACGCCGTGATCTTGAAGATACCATCTATCGAACTAACCTTGAGGCCGCCGCGGCGATACCCCGACAACTCAAGTTGAGAAACATAGGTGGAATTGTCATTCTTGATTTTATCGACATGATCGATGAAGAGCACAAGCGCCAAGTGATCAGGACGCTGGAGAAAGGTCAACAGACGGATCGCGTGAAGTGGAATATCTCTGAAATATCAGACTTGGGTCTGGTGGAGATGACACGCAAAAGGACCCATGAGAGTTTACTTAAGATGATGTGCGCGCCTTGTCCTGCTTGTGATGGAAAGGGTTTTTTGAAAACTGCGGAGACGGTTTGTCTGGAAATCTATCGAGAGATACAGCGCAAAGCCCTCAAATTTTCTGGTGGCGAGTGTGTGATAATGGCCGCGCAACCAGTTATTGATCGTTTGTTAGATGAAGATGCAATTTGCATCGCTGACTTATCCAGCGCGCTGGACTGTTCGATCCGACTGCAAGTCGAGACGAGTTACAGTCAGGAGCAGTTTGATGTTGTCGTGCCGCTTCGGTTTTAGGTAGCCATGAAAGCTCAAAATACCCAACGACTTGTTGTCAATTCCCTAGAGGCAATGCTGCTAGGTCTGCTGATTCTAGTCGCCGCCTACGTCTCCATAGGGCGTTTGGCTATCGCAAATGTGAATAACTATCGGGTCAACATCGAGCAGTTGCTTTCCAACGCGCTTAATGTGCCTGTACACATTGGTGCGCTTAGAGGGGAGTGGCGCTATCTTGACCCGAAGCTTGAGATAGATGGGTTTAGAATCGGAAATGCTGCTGTTGGCATCACTTTTGATCATCTGTCGGTGGAGCTGAACTCTTTGCACAGTTTTCTCGAAAGACAGATTGTTGTCAGTGATCTGTTGATCGAGAGTTTATCGTTGAAGTTGGTGCAGGACCCTGCGGGCAGTTGGTATGTAGATGGCATACCAGTAGCAGACAACCCGCCAGATCTCACCGTATTGTTGACTTCGGTGCCTTACCTTGAGTCAATCGAAATGACCTCCATCAATATTGAAGTTGTGGGTCGTAATGCCCATTACGAAATTCGAAATCAGATTGATCAGGTTTTCGAGTTACGCGCGGATGGTGACAAGAAAACCATGTCGCTGCCGCTCTTCGTGGAACGGTTGGGTGAAAATCCTTACAAAGACGGTCTGCAACTACTCGGTGAGTTTCGCGGTGATCCTCGAGATCTCGGCAGTTTCTTTGCGAGTTTGTACCTGCAAGTCCCTAGTATTGAATTGGCTGATCTGATCCCGCCGTCAGGCAAGCACAAGCTTGAATTCACGGAGCTCGATATGAGCGGGGAGTTTTGGCTTGAATTTGATGGTGAGATATTTGAATTAAGAGGAGCCACGCTGACGAATGCTGTGACAGCCTTAGTCAACGGACGACAGGTTGATTTTCTCGAAGATGTGCGCACTGAATTTGTCGTCGTTCGCAAGGATCCCAGTGAGGCCCAGCTCTATTTTGAATCTTTGAGCGCTAATGTGGGAAGTAAGCGTCTAGAGTTCGATGGTATGTCCGTCGCCTATCGAGATCTGACGGGGGTCCAGTCGTTGGCGTTGGCGTTGCCCAAGCTGTCCTTTGCGCCTTTAGTTGATGCGGTGAGTGGTCTAGGCGAACGCACTGAGTTGTTGTCGCAACAGGGTATTAATGCCTTGAGTGACATGGCTTTAACCGGCGAATTGGAGCAATTGTTCGTGCATATAGATCATCTCAACACGACCCCAGTGCCGCATTTGACGGCACAAATCCATGGTCTCGCGTTGAAGCCCTATTTGGCGCTGCCAGGGATAAGCCGGCTCGATGGTTTCGTCTCGATGGGACTCGAAAGTGGCTACTTGGATATACATAATCAGGCGCCATTTGAACTGAACTTTGAATCGATGTTCTCAAAGCCATGGTCGTTTGATACTGCGCAGGTGCGCCTGAACTATTTAGTGAAACCAGAGGCGATACAGCTCCGTAGCGGTCTGATTCAGTTGACTGAAGGCCAACTAGTGGCTGCGGGCAGAGTGCTGGTGAACTTGCCTGCAGATCGTGCGAATCACACCTGGGGACTAGAAGTTGGCCTGCGGCACTCGGACCTGAATCATGCAAATCGGTATCTCCCTGAAGTATTGAGTGACACGCTTCGAGAGTGGCTTGGCCGGGCGATTCTCGGTGGTACGGTAGCTGAAGGTGGTCTGCTGTTTCATGGGTCGCTTTTTCGGGACGCACCGAAAATCCGCAAGGTGCACGAACTGTACTTCGACGTCGACGACGCCAGCGTAGCCTATGACCCTGCCTGGCCACCATTGCGGGACCTGAAAGCGACGATCTATGTCAATAATGTGCTAGTAGAATCAAAAGCTGCCACGGCCGCTATTTTCGATACCCGACTCGAGGAAATCCTGGTCAGCTTGCCGATAACAGCAGAAGGCCGTGCTGACTCAATCTTCGTGAGTGGCGCCGTCCAAGGCGACTTTAGCGATGGTGTCAAGATGCTGAACGAAACGCCGCTCGCTGCGCTGACAGGTCAGATGGCTAATGCCTGGGTGGCTACCGGTCCGATGCACGGAGAGATCAACTTGAACGTGCCTATCGGGTTGCGAACCGGTGAGCCTGTTAGGGTCGACCTATCGATAGACATTGATAGCGGAGACCTCTTCATGAGTGAGCTTGATTTGGCGATAAAAGACATCGCCGGTAATTTTACTTATGACAGTGACCGCGGGCTTAATGCAGCACCTTTTACCGCGTCGATATTTGATGATTTGGCCCGCAATGAGATCACCTCCACTTGTGACGCGACGGGTGCGATCCTTGAAATCGTTATTGATGGTGATGGTCGCGCGGGTATCGATGAAGTATATGAGTGGTCAGGTCAGGCGCTGCTTGCGAAAGCATCAGGTGCATTTGATTATCATTCCGTTGTGCGAATTCCCGTCGGTGCACTGGAGACAGGTATATCTGTAGATATCACCTCAGACCTACAGGGTGTTGAAATTGATTTGCCAAGCCCTATGGCTAAATTAGCCGCTGAGCGTTTACCCATGAAGTATCAGCAAACGTTTTTTGAGTCGTCTGATGAAATCAGCTTGTCCCTGGGTGATAGTGTTCATGCTTTACTTAAGAGTCGCGCAGGCGCGCTGGTAGGCGGCCGAATCCACTTTGGTTTGAGCCCCATTGGCGCCGTGGCCTTCGACAAGTTGCGAGTCACTGGTGCAATTCAAGAAGCTGATTATATGCAATGGCGCCAGCTCAGCGACGATTTGGAAGGCAAGACAGAAGTGTCGCTGGAGTCGGAACTTGCTCAGACTCTGGAATCGGTCGATCTGTACGTTGATAGCCTCAATATCCAGGGTTTTGAGCTTGAATCGGTCTACATGCAAATTTCACGGCAACAGGATGCCT
>JABBAY010000191.1 GCA_018607725.1 K189A clade bacterium | reverse complement strand
TGGTGGCCGAACATCGATTGCTCGAAAACGAAGCCGTGGAACTCGCCCATGACCTTGCCTATGGCCTGGCTAAAAAGGCTTACAAATTGTGAGGCCCACCCATCCGGCAAACCGCCTGCGTCCCAGTTTGTTATCGACACTACCCACAACAGTCGCCCTGCCGACCTACGACCACGCGCAACTCAAGACGGGCATCGTCCATCTCGGTGTTGGTGCGTTCCATCGAGGCCACCAAGCGTGGTACACGGAAGCGGTACTCAATGCCAAAGGCGGGGCTTGGGGCATCTTGGGCGTCAGCTTGCGCAGCGACCAGGTGCAACAACAACTGCGTCCCCAGTCAGGTCTCTACACGTTGGTACAACGCCATGGGGCAAGCGTCACCCGGCAGATCATAGGCGCCATTCAAGACGTGTTATCGGTACCTGCTGACAACGACCTTATTATCGAGGCTATCGCGGCCACCGATACCCATATCGTCAGCTTGACCATTACGGAAAAAGGCTATTGCTACGACCAGGCTAACCATAGCCTGGCTGAAAACCACCCAGACATTGTCTTTGACCTACAGCAACTGACCGATGAGCCACTAACCCCACGACCCAGAACAGCCATTGGTTTTATCGTCGCAGGCCTGCGCCGCCGCATGCTGGCAGCCCATGGCGGCATCACCTTACTCAGCTGCGACAACCTACCTGGCAATGGCAACACCCTTAAAACCGTGGTACTGGATTTTGCCCGGCACCTAGACCCTGAGCTGAGCCATTGGATACTGGCCCATCTGAGCTTTCCGAACAGCGTCGTCGATCGAATGGTGCCTGCAACGACCGTCAGTGATCTGGCAGGACTTAACCAAGATCTGGGCGTGGAAGACCAGGCGGCCGTGTTCACTGAGACCTTTAGCCAATGGATTATCGAAGACCAGTTTTGCGCCGGTCGCCCCGAATGGGAGCTCGGCGGCGCCATCTTTGTCGATAATGCCACACCCTTTGAACAGGCCAAGTTGCGCTTACTCAACGGCAGCCATTCTCTGATCGCCTATCTGGGCCAGCTCAGTGGCTACCAATATGTTCACCAGGTCATCAACGACGATGTCTTCGCTGAACTAGTAGATCGTTATATGAGCGAGGTCTGCCCGAGCCTCCAGATGCCAGCCGAGTTTAATCTGCCAAACTATCGGCGACAATTGCTGGACCGTTTTGCCAACTCAGCGCTTAACCATAGAACTGCGCAAATTGCCGAAGACGGCTCCCAAAAAATTCGTCAACGTTGGCTCGACACCGTGTTGACTGACAAGCCGAAAGATTTCAAAATTCATGCTCTCGCGCTGGCGGGCTGGGCTGGGTTTCTCCGCCAGGTTCGCGACGACGGTGAGTATTACAACATCATCGATCCCGCCGCAGACGGTTTGACTGATGTTATGCGCGACCATCAAGATGCGCCGATCAGCAAGCTGCTTAGCCACATAGGCCTAAACGAATGGGCCGCGCGACGACCTAACTTTGTCGCCCTCGCTGACCAGTACTTTCGGCTTATTCAAACCCAAGGCAGTCGGGCTACCGCCAGCGCTGTTCTGGCAGGTGACCTGTGAGTAACGTTAAGTATGATATCGTCTGCGCTGGCGAAGTTATGGTGGAATTTTCCAGCCTGGATAATCACCAATGGCAACAAGGCTTTGGTGGCGACACCTTTAACACGGCGGTGTATCTGGGCCGCGCAGGCTTGAACTGCGCTTATATGACACGATTGGGTGACGACCTATTCTCCATTCAGGTTGCCAGCATCATTGCCGCAGAAGGCCTGGGCACAGATCACCTAGAGCACATTAAGAATCGCCAAATGGGTTTATATACCATCACCAACCGCCTCGACGGTGAACGCAGCTTTGACTACTGGCGCGGGCTCAGCCCCGCCCGTGAACTCTTCGCAGCCCACCTGACGCCGCCCAACTGTCGCTACTTTTATTTAAGTGGTATCACTCTGGCCATCGTCGCCGACCAAGGCATTGAGCATCTAGTCACTTGTCTGACGGCGTTACGCGCACGGGGCACTTTGATTGTTTTTGATCCCAACTACCGGCCGAAACTCTGGACCAGTGTCGCTGAGGCGCGCCAAGCTTACAGCCAAATTCTGCCCCTCTGCCAGATAGTGATGCCGGCCCTGGAAGACGACATCGCGTTATGGGAGATTAGTACCCTTGAGGAGTCTATGGCGCTGTACCAACCATTCGATCTTGAGGAACTCATCATCAAGGCGCCTGACCTGAGCTGTCATGTCGTGATCAACGACTCGCATCTCACAGGCACGGCCATTCGAGTCAAAGCCACAGACACTACTGGCGCCGGAGATTCATTTAATGCCGGCTATTTAGCCGCTCGAGTTCAGGGCGAAAACATCCCTCAGGCCATCCAGGCGGCGCAACAACTCGCGGCGCAGGTGGTTCAACATCGAGGCGCAATTATGCCGCGCCAACTATACCCAGGAACTTAACATGCAAGAAACATGGCGCTGGTTTGGCCCCGACGACAGCATTACTCTGCAACATATCAGACAGGCTGGCGCGACAGGAATTGTCACAGCTCTCCATGACATTCCCACGGGTGAACTTTGGCCGCTGGATGCCATCATCGCGCGCAAGACACTGATCGAAGCCCAGGATTTAACCTGGTCAGTGGTCGAGAGCGTGCCACTGCATAACGATATCAAGACCCGCACTGGCGACTATCTTCGGCACCTCGAAAACTATCGGCAGACCCTGTTGAATCTTGGCCAAGCAGGCATCCAGACGGTGTGTTACAACTTCATGCCGGTGGTGGATTGGACTCGTACCAACCTGGCCTACACCCTGCCCAACTCTGCCCAAGCACTACGTTTCGAGATGACCGATTTCGTCGCCTATGACGTGCATATGTTGGCACGAAGCAATGCGAGCCAGGACTATAGCCAAGCCCAATTAGCCATTGCAGCAGAGCGCTTTGCGCAGATGTCGGCGCCCGCGCGAGAACTACTCGAACAAAACATTATCGCCGGCTTACCGGGCGGCGAAGGATCCTATGACCGCGCCAGTATTCGCCAAGCGATCAGTGAATTTACGGCACTGGGCACCGAAGGCTATCGGGCTCACCTGTTTGCCTTTCTCCGAGACATTATGCCGAGCGCCGAACAGGCCGGTATCAAGATGTGTATCCACCCCGATGACCCACCTTTCTCCCTGTTCGGATTGCCGCGAGTGGTCTCCACTGCCAGCGATGCCAAAGCACTGCTCGACGCCGTCCCCAGCAGCAGTAATGGCTTGACCTTATGTGCGGGGTCTTATGGCGCCCGCGCCGACAACGATCTGGTTGCCATGGTTCGCGCCTTTGGACCCAGCATCTACTTCGTGCATCTGCGAAACATTAAGCGCGAGTCAGACGGGTCTTTTTTCGAGTCTGACCACCTGGATGGCGACAATGACATGATTGGTCTGGTGTCAGCGCTGCTCGACGAAGAGGCCCGCCGGGGTCATCGCGAACCGATCCCCATGCGCCCCGATCACGGCCATACCCTGGAAGAAGAAAAGAACAAGCCCGGACTTAAACCCGGCTATTCTTATGCCGGACGCATGAAGTCACTGGCCGAGTTGCGCGGTTTGATCTATGCCCTTGAGCGAGTTCGACCGGGCCTAACTTAGCCACGGAGTCTAAGCCACGGAGTCTAAGCCACCCAATTCGCAACCCTCCGCCGCATCTAAGGATCACAATGAGTCAAATCAAGTCACAAGTACTGCGCGTCGCGGCTTACGGTATTGTTCGCCGAACACATGAAATCTTGCTTTGCCGCCTATCGCCTGAATTGGAACGCCATGGCGGTCTGTGGACGCTCCCTGGTGGCGGTCTTGATTTTGGCGAACATCCTGAAGCGGGCATGATCCGCGAAGTTAAAGAGGAAACCGGTTTCAGCGTTGCCTCGAACGCACTGCTTGGGGTTCACGCCTTCACTCGCGACTTGCCAGACGAAGCTTTTCAGAGCATTCAAATTATTTACACCGCCACTATCCTGGGAGGCTCGCTAACCTACGAGCTAGAGGGCACCACCGACAAGTGTGAGTGGCATCCGCTGGCCGCCGTGGCGCAACTGCCAACCGTTGAACTGGTTAATGTCGCCCTGGCAATGCTCAACCCAAACAAAAGCTGACTCAGGGTTTGAGTCAATTAGCAGCAACCACCTCATTGAACTTAAATGCTCAACTTGTGGTGACCGCAGAATTCCTCCAGTCCCCGCATCGATATGAATAACGATTAACTTTTTATCTGCCGGTGCCGCAACCATAAAGGTTAGCGACTATTCAGTAAGCTTTAAATCGCTAGGCAGCGCACCCTTTTCAGTCGTGATCGCCGCAACATTAAGTACAGCGCCTGCCGTTGCCGTATTGAAGATGCCACGCCCTATGCTGATCTCAAACAGTAAGCCTTAGCGATACGCTCCGGTTCAAACATATTGATTGCGATGCAACCAGCGCCCAGACGAACTTCTCAGTAGAGTCCTTGATAATCGGCTTCATCTCAGTGCCGATTAACTATGAGGTTTAATCCTGAGGCCATTAATCCTTTGCGCATCATCAATATCAGCGCCAGCAACAACGCCAGTTACTTCGTCGTCAGTTACTTCGTCGCTCGTTGCTTCATCATCAGCCCCTTCGTTATCAGCCCCTTCGTTATCAGCCCCTTCGTTATCAGCCTCAGCGTCTATCTCTCTGCGCTCGGTATCGGTATCGGCATCGGGTTCGGGCAAACCTGGTTCAGCGCTTTCGATCAATTTCACTGACGCATCGTCAATGACCGTTGCGAGGATGTCCGTAGCCTCGGCACCAATCTCGGCGCGGCTGACGTCGAGATTATAAAAAATCGATGGTTCAAGAGCGATTCTTGTAAAGGCACCTAGGTTGTCGAAGGGGGTTGACGCCGCCACTCTGTCATTAGCACTAAGAACACTAGCAGCCGCGGACTCCACGCGAATAAGCGCAGTAGCCTCAACCCTGTCAGTCGTTGATGGCGTCGCATTGAGCACGACGTTCTGAGCAAAATCAAAGGTGGAAACGTTTATGCTGTCAGTATTACTCAGACTAGTATTGACTGTAATATTGTCTGCCGCCAAGTTAACACTAGGTGCACTCGAGGCAGCATCTACAAGACTGACGACGACACTCTCTTCCGTCAAAAGACCGACAACAGCGCCATCATTGGCATCTAGAGCGCTAACAGCCGTCGAATCCGTAACACTAAGCGCAGTAGCCTCGCCTCCTTCAGTCGCTGCTGGCGTCACATTGAGTACAGGGCGCTGATAAAATTCAAAAGGGGAAGAATTCATCAAGCTGATGTAATCAGCATTACTCGGACTATTATTAAGTGCATTAACGCGCTGATAAAAATCAAAGGCCGAAGAATTCAAAAATTTGATGTAATCAGCATTACTCAGGCTAATATTGAGTGCATTATTGTCTGCAGCCAAGTTCATATGTGGCGCAGTCCTGGCAGCATTGGCAAGACTAAAGACGACATTCTCTGCCGTCATAAGACCGGCAATAAGATAATCTTTAATGGCATCGTACGGTGAGCTTGAACCACCGACATTATTTAAAGCCTCTGTATAGCTACCTGACTCAAGCAGGCCATTGGTGCCTATCAGCAAAACACCCAGATCGAGATCGATTGCGCCGGTGTGCGTATTGTCGCCCGTCAACGCGAGAACGCTATTGGCCGTATTCTTCAACAGCAAGCCTGAGCCACTGATAACACCAGACAACCGCTGGGATACAGTTGATGCATACTGAAAGGTCGCGCCGCTGCCAATATCTAGCGCGCCAACATAGGCACCCGGAGCGAGCCGTCCATTAGCCCCAATCGAGAGCACGCCCATTCCAATATCGATATCGCCATTATATAAATTAGCACCGGTCAAAGTGATCTTAGCGTTAGATGTATCTTTCACCAA
>JABBAY010000122.1 GCA_018607725.1 K189A clade bacterium | reverse complement strand
GTGAGGTGGTCTCTGGTACTAAGCTCGCACCTGCTTATTTTGATCAGGTTCGCGGTCAACTGAATCCGGAACAAAGCGTTAAAGATTATATCGCGCAGGGTCGAGAGTACATTTCAATCAATGATCGAGACGTGCATGTGGTCAGCTATTTGGCCAATTTTATGTTCAACCCTGAGCAGGCGCGGGCGCCAATCAGGACCTTGTCTGGTGGTGAGCAGAACCGTTTGCTGCTGGCTCGGCTGTTTTCCTTACCAACCAATCTGTTGGTGCTTGACGAGCCAACTAACGACCTGGACGTTGAAAGTCTCGAGTTACTTGAGGAGTTGCTGCTGGACTACACCGGTACTGTCCTGATCGTATCTCACGACCGGTCATTTCTCGACAATGTAATCTCAAGCCTGCTGGTTTTTGAAGGCGCGGGCAAAGTGACTGAATACGTGGGTGGTTACAATGACTGGCTTGAGGGCGGTGGCAGTTTTGCGGCGCTGGCGAATGCGGCGGATAAGACTAATCCGACGGCTAAGGTAGCAGTTGCCGAAGCGCCGATGAGTTTTGAAGAGCGCAAGAAAGCCAAGGCCGCGCTGAAAAAACTTGAGCGTGAGTTGGCACAGATCCCCGGTAGGATAGATGAGCTCGAACTCGAGATGGCGAGCTTGCAGGCAAAAATAGCAGCGCCAACCTTTTTTCAAGCTACCGCTGCAGACCAAGATTTACTGTACGCTGGGGTCGCCGAGAAAGAAGCAGAAATGGACAACCTTATGGCGCGTTGGGAAGCGCTGGAGCAGAACTAGACGGCTTACAACCCAAAGGCTACCCGCAGCAGGTAGCCGGTTAAGAAGGCGAGGCCAGCCGCGGTACCGCCAGTGGCTAACGTCGACAGACCTGAGCGCAACATTGGCTTGTTGATCACTCGGCTTTTGGCCATCCCGATACCTAAGAATACTGTCGCGGCCAGTAGGGTGCTGGTAAAGAATTGCGCGGTGAGTGTCAGGGCAAAAAAGAAGGGGGCCAGTGGTACTAATCCTGCGACCAGAAAGCTGGCGAAGGTCGTCAGTGCTGACTTGACGGGCGAGCGTGATTGGTCGGAGAGACCATGCTCTTCCTGGAGCATGGTCCTTACCCAGAGTTCACGATCCTTGATAATGGTCTCAACGATGGCCTTGAGTGTCTCTCCGGAAAAGCCTTTGCGAGCAAAAATCTGCCTAATCTCCTCTGTTTCGCCGGCGGGAATCAGATCGATATGGTGATGCTCGATTTGCTCGAGATGGTCGCGGTAGTCGACGTCTGCTTTAACGGCTTCATAATTGCTGATTGCCATGCTAAAGCCATCGGCGATGAGGTTCGCGATACCCAATATGAGTGCGACTGAACCCGGCAAACCAGCGCCCACTGAGCCTGAGACGATCGCGAAAGTAGTCACGCAGCCGTCAATGCCGCCAAGGACCGCGTCGGCAACGGGCCTTTGTGAATTCGCCCGAGCTAGGCGTAGGCTAATCTGGTCTGCTTGGTGCTCTACCGCGAGGTGTGATTCATCCATGATTCGTCTCGTGTTTGGCGTTGTTGGTCAATCGCTGGTTAATCGCTGGTTAATCGCTGGTCATTCGCTGGTCAATCGCTGGGAATAGGGATCCTGAGTGCTGTGCGTTCTGAGCTTCCGCGCCGAGCAGACAGGCTGAGGCTAAACTCGCGCGAGTCTATGCGCACGCCGCTGGGCCTCCCCCTGTGTCAGCGCATCCACAAAGTTGCTAAAAGCCCAGCGAGACTGCTAGCCGTATGGTGGCATGAGGAGAGGCCACGGCTGAGTGCACCGAATATGCCCACAGCCGCTGCTTGGTTAGACCGCCATTTTTGCCTGAATGGCCTCGTGGCACTGATAGTTAGTCAGATGGAAGTCCGACATCTCAAAGTCATCAATGCATGTCTGGCCGCGATCAGTGATCTCCAGGCTCGGTAAGGGGTAAGGCGCCCGCGCCAATTGTTGATGGCACTGCGGTACCGCATCGAGGTAGATGTGGGCATCAGCGATGGTATGGATAAAGTCCCAGGCCTGCAATCCAGTGATCTTCGCGACCATGTGCAGAAGCAGTGAATAACTGGCGATATTCAAGGGGACGCCCAGGAACATATCTGCCGAGCGCTGGTACATGAGTAGCGAGAGCTTGCCATCGGCCACATAAAATTGGAAGAACGCATGGCACGGCGGCAGCGCGACGTCTTCAGGGTTAGCCTCGCCGGGATTCCAAGCGTTGACGATGATACGTCTAGAATCTGGATTGTGGCGGATCAGTTCGATGGCTTCTTGCAGTTGATCAATCTGGCGACCATCAGCGGTTCGCCAGTGTCGCCATTGCTGACCGTACACCCGCCCCATGTCGCCATCGGCAGTGCCATCAGTGATGCCAGCTACGCCGTGACGCTTAAGGTAGTCCGCGTAATTGAGGTCCCAGAGTTTGTTGTGGGGGTAAATGTGCTTCAGATCGTTGATATTGCCTGAACCGCTGATAAACCAGAGTAGTTCAGAGACCATGGACTTCCATACCAGTTTTTTGGTCGTCACCGCTGGAAAGCCCGAAGGCAGATGATATCTGCCTTGCAGACCAAAGTTCGACAAGGTGCCGACACCGGTGCGATCGCCACGCTTGATGCCGGTGTCTAGTATCTGCTGCAGTTGGTCGAGGTAGGTCTTCATGGTTTCACTGACAAAGCCGAAGCATTTTTTGGGTGAGAGGTAGTTGAGTTAACCATACTGTTATGGGTTGTCTGTCAACCGGACGTTCAGCTAGCCACACTTACTGTCGCCGCATGACAGGCAGGTCATGCAACCATCCAGCAGCACCATAGCCTGTGTATTGCACTTCTTGCACAATTGCGCGCCCGGTGGATAGCCAGTGCCGTCTTTATCCTCGGTGGGTGCGCTCGTTGTGTTGGCGCTCTCCAATGCGGCACGTTTCTCGTCCAACAGGGCCTTGTGCGTCTCGCTCAACTCCTCATCTTTGATCAATCCACATTTCTTCATATGCGTCTCGAGCACTTCGCCGATTTCAGCCACGAGGGATGGCATAAAACGTCCACCTTTCTTAAAGTAGCCACCTTGAGGATCAAACACCTGTTTGAGCTCATCCACCATAAAGATGGCGTCGCCACCCTTGCGAAAGACTGCAGAGATGACCCGAGTGAGCGCCAAAACCCATTGGAAATGCTCCATGTTTTTCGAGTTGATGAAAATCTCGAAAGGGTATTCCTGCTCGTGCTCGGTGCCCGAATTCAGGACGATGTTGTTCACGGTGATATACAACGCGTGATCCGACAAGGGCGTTTTGATCTTGTAGGTGTAGCCTTTGAGCTCGTCTGGGCGCTTAATCTCTTCGTGCATCACGTCTTTTGTCGCCGCCGCAGGCACGACAGCTTCGGTTTTCTTAATGCTGTAATCGACGATCTTGTTCTTGATTTGTATAACCATAGCGAATTCCTGAAATTTGGGGCGGCTAGAATTTGCCGTAATAGCCTTCTTTTAAGGCGTCAAAGAGATTGGCGGCAGAATGTAACTCACCATCGTATTCAATATCATCATTGCCTTTGGCCTCAACGATAGTGCCGTCGTCAAGGGTGAAGCGGTAGATTGTATTTTCTAGATCAGAGTCTTTGACCAACACGCCCTGGAAGGCTTCCGGGTTAAAACGGAAGGTCGTGCAGCCTTTCAGTCCCTGTTCATAGGCATATAGATAGATATGCTTGAAGTCTTCATAGGGGTAGTCGGTGGGCACATTCGCGGTCTTGGATATAGAAGAGTCAATCCAGCGCTGCGCTGCCGCCTGAATATCGACGTGGTGAATCGGCTTGATGTCATCTGCAGTTTTAAAGTATTCGGGCAGCTTAGCGGCCTCGTCGTCGGTATAGGGTGCAGCAATGGGGTTAATCATCGCTCGGTAGGCGAGCAATTCAAAGGAATAAACGTCGACTTTTTCCTTCGATTTCTTGCCTTCGCGAATCACATTGCGAGCGTAGTGATGCGCAAAGCTGGGTTCGATGCCGTTGCTGGCATTATTTGCCAATGATAATGAAATCGTGCCCGTCGGCGCAATTGAGCTGTGGTGGGTAAAACGACAGCCGACCTCTGCAAGTTGCTCGATGAGTTCAGGATTTTCACCCCCGATTTTTTGCATATAACGGCTATATTTAGCGTGCAACACTTTACCCTTAACCGTGTCGCCGACCTTATAGCCGTCGGCTGTCATCTCTGGCCGTTTATAGAGCATCTCGCCCGTGACCTCGAAGTCTTCCTCCATGATCGGCGCGGCGCCTTTTTCACGCGCCAGCTCGAGTCCGGTTTCCCAGCCTACCATCGCCAGTTCACGGGTCACTTGTTCCGTAAACGCGACAGAACCCGGGTCGCCATATTCCATGCACATCATCGTGATGGTTGAGCCAAGGCCTAGGTAACCCATGCCATGGCGACGCTTGCGGATAATTTCAATGCGTTGCTGTTCGAGTGGTAAGCCATTGATCTCCACCACATTGTCCAGCATCCGTGTGAAGATCGCGACGGTCTGTCTGAATTCATCCCAGTCGAAGTGGGCCTCTTTGGTGAATGGTGAGCGCACGAAACGACACAGATTGACGGAGCCTAGCAAGCAGCTGCCGTAAGGTGGCAGTGGTTGCTCACCGCAAGGATTGGTCGCGCGGATATTCTCGCAGAACCAGTTGTTGTTCATCTCATTGACCTTGTCAATCAGGATGAAGCCCGGTTCAGCAAAGTCGTAGGTGGAGGCCATGATCATATCCCACAGGCGCTGAGCTTTGATGGTCTTGGTGATCCGGCAAGCAACAAGCCCGGCGTCATTCGTAACATACCGATCTTTGACCGGGAACTCGCGCCACAGCACCTGGGTCGAGTCGTTCAAGTCGATGCCGTCGGCGGTGACTTCTTCTATATTCATGGGGAATGACAGGGGCCAGTCAGCATCGTGTTTGACCGCCTCCATAAACTCCTGAGTGATCAACAGAGACAGGTTGAACTGACGTAAGCGACCATCTTCACGTTTCGCACGGATGAATTCGGTAACATCGGGATGACCGATATCGAAGGTGGCCATCTGTGCGCCACGGCGACCGCCGGCAGAGGAGACGGTAAAGCAAGTCTTGTCGTAGATATCCATAAACGACAACGGACCTGAGGTATAAGCCCCAGCGCCGGAGACATAGGCGCCCTTGGGTCGTAAGGTCGAAAATTCATAGCCAATGCCGCAACCGGCTTTGAGGGTCAGGCCGGCCTCGAGGTTTTTCTCAAGGATATCTTCCATCGAGTCGATGATGGTGCCAGATACAGTACAGTTGATGGTTGAGGTCGCCGGTTTATGCTCGCTGGCACCCGCATTGGACGTAATTCGACCGGCTGGAATGGCACCATGACGTAATGCCCACAGAAATTGACCTTGCCAGTGTTCTCGCAGCGACTCATCTTCCACCTCTGACAAGGCTTTCGCTACCCGTTTGTAGGTATCGTCCATGGTGACGTCGAGGGCGACGCCTTGCTTGGTTTTCAAGCAATATTTATTTTCCCAGATATCGATCGACGTCTCTTGGAATTTGATTTCGGAAATGGTTTTTGAGATCGCTTTGAGGTCTGCTTTGGTTGCGGTAGATTCCATGCTAGTCCTATAGTTTGACACTTCAGATGAATAATTTTGGTGTTATCACAGCCATGGCTAAACGGACTGTGCTGGTCTCTTTTTAACGCCATGCTTCAGCGTTCATGCTTGGCTTCGGCTTCTTACTTTCAAGTCAGGCTGTCACGTCGTGCTTGAAAATACCGGTTCATGCCTCTACATACTTTTCCGGCCATGAATCGGGCCTGACTTGTCTCTGGCCCGTCTCGTTCAGGTCGTTAAAGCCTCTCTGTTAAAGCCTCTCTGTTAAAGCCTCTCTAAGAGCGCCTCCAGGCAGTCGTTGAGCAGTGTATGGTCGGTCTCTGGCCAGTTTTTAGTCGGCTTCTAGTCAGTTTCTAAGTACTC
>JABBAY010000036.1 GCA_018607725.1 K189A clade bacterium | reverse complement strand
GCGTTCTTTTTCTAAGCGTTCTTTTTCCCTGCGTGCTTTACTCTGCTGTCGCGAAGCAATCATGATGACCATCACGGCGATGGTAACAGCGACTATGCCGCCAACAGCGGTATTTTCCATATCACTCTCCTGATGGTGTCGCCTACATTGAGCTTCTAGGGTATACGGCTTTTACTTTTACAGCCAGACATACCTTTGCTGCGAGATAACCGGTACTCAGAGCTCGCTAATTAGGCGCCTCGCACCCGTCACCAAGTCGGTCATCAACGCCTCAATCGTGGTTTCCTGCAATAAACCAATACCCTGACCAGACCACATTGCCAGGAAATCTGGATTGTTCTGCGCCTGCGCGCGGGCCCGTAATACACCAGAAAGCGAATATTGCAGCGGGTAGGGCAGCATCGGCTCGTCAAGGGCTTCCAGCTCAGTGATATAGCGGTTTCGAATACCACGGGCAGGCTTGCCCGACAAAACACGGGTGACCACCAGCTGATCGGCTTCAGTGCTGAATAGCTGCTGGCGCCAAGCTTCAGTAATCGGCGTTTCACGACAGCCCAAAAAGGCGGTACCCATTTGTACCGCACTGGCGCCCAACGCCAATGCCGCCACGAGACCGCGGGCGTCCATTATGCCACCGGCGGCGATGACGGGCACATTAACCGCATCCTTGATCTGCGGTACTAACGCCAACGTACCGATGAGCGCATCGGAATAGTCGCCCTGAAAAGTGCCTCGGTGCCCACCGGCCTCAGCACCCTGCGCAATAATAGCGTCAACCCCTGCCGCAGCCAGGGTTCTAGCCTCGGCTACGGTGGTCGCACTGCAGATAACTTGGGCGCCCGCTGCATGAATACGCGCAACTGTCGCCTGATCTACCCCGAAGTGAAAGCTGATCACGGGAACTTGTTCTTCGAGCAGCACGGTGAGCTGTTCCATAGCCGGACCAAACAAACCTCGAGGTTCCGGTAATTCCTGCAGGCCCATTTCTCGATGATAGCCTTCGAGGCGATCCCGCAATCCAGGACCGATAACGGCAGGAGTCGCAGGGTGCTCAGTGTCGGCGGCGAACAGGTTCACTTGGAAGGGTAATTCGGTACCGGCCTTGATCTCGCGGACTACCTGGCGCAGCTTGTCGGGCTTCAGCCCGGCAGCACCAAGGCCACCCATACCACCGGCATTGCTCACACGGATCACCATGTCAGCGTTGGTAGCGCCTGCCATCGGCGCTAGTAGCACCGGGTGTTGAATACCGAATTGATCGAGTAAACCTCGGTTTCGCCAAGTCATGGGGCTATCTCCTTATGATGCTTCAACGTCAGTTATAACCGAGGCATCGTTGTAGAGTATTTTACAGGTTAGATTGTAATCGGACGCGAGCGCAGCACGAGTTGCCGGCAAGCCTCAATGGGGTGTTGTGTGGGCAACCCAGTCAAAAAGCAAATAACCATTTGCTCCAGGCCCACTAACTTGCGGTCTGCTCCTTTCAAAGCAGACCCCTGGATTCAGGCCGAGACAGCCAGGATTGTTGCGACGGCTTCTGTTCGACGTGGCACAGCGACAGGTGACATTGGCGCCTGAGTTAATGCTTTGGCCACCTGGTCAGGTAACCCGAGCATGCGTAATACATGTCTGGTGGTTTCGGGCATGGCTGATCGAGCCAGGTTGCCCCTGCGTATTTCCCGGCTCACGTGTCTGATCATGCCGATTATCAGGCTATGAGTCAGTGTTGGGTCATTGACCTTAAACCGTCCCCCTTTAGCACCCCGTTGAATATCCAGCAGTAACTGCTCGGCATCTTGATGCAGCACCCTTTGGTCTGTGAGGCCAGTAAATTCAACGAAGGTCGTCCAATCCCGATTGTCCTGGGCTTGAGTAAGGCTATATTGCAAACTCACTGCGATAATTGTTGCAGGGTCCTTGAGTGGCTGGCGAATGAGATTCAATGAGTCGTTAAATCGACCTTGGATATCTTCCAGAACCGCCTCAAAGGCTAGCTGTTTAGTTTGAAAATAATTATAAAACGTACCAAGACCGACTTGTGCGACTTCAGTGATGTCCTGGATCGAAATTTTTTCGTAACCTCGCCGCAACACCAGTTCATGGGTCGCGCTGATTAATGCCGCTCTTGTGAGTTCACGCTTTTGGGAAGTATTCTTATTTGCCATGCTTTTGCATTCCTCTTTCCTCTACTACAGCTAGCTCTTATTAGTGCGTCTATTAATCAAAAAGGTTTTACAATCATGATCTTAACAGACTTTAGACGGTAAAAAATGTACATAACATGGAAATAACTCATTCAATCCGCTATTTTGCTAGGCGTGACGCTAGCCAATTGGCCAGAAATTGAACTGGATGTACATGTAAATCATGACACAACCTTATGTGTTGGAGTGAACGATGAACTTTGAATACAGCTCGCAACAAGTCTCGATACAGCAGGCTATCGAGAAAATTTGTGCCAGTTTCGACGCTGACTACTGGCTTGCCCGCGACCGGGACGGCGTTTTTCCCAACGAGTTCGTAGCAGCCATCACCGCCGGTGGCTGGCTGGGTATCGCCATGCCTGAAGCTTACGGTGGTGCGGGACTTGGCATTACCGAAACCGCAATCATGGCACATACCATCGCCCGTTCCGGTGCCGGCATGACCGGCGCATCGGCGGTTCACTTGAACCTGTTTGGCCCCAATCCCATTGTTGTGTTCGGCACCGAAGACCAAAAACAGCGGTTTTTACCGCCATTGATCCAAGGTCAAGACCGCGCCTGCTTTGGTGTTACGGAGCCGGATGCCGGTTTGAACACCACACAACTGGTCACTCGAGCGGTCAGAGATGGTGATCACTATGTGATTAATGGACGCAAACTATGGACCACGACGGCTCAGACAGCCAATAAGATACTGTTGATCGTCCGTACGACGGCACTGGCTGATTGCAAGAAGCCAACAGAGGGTCTGAGCCTGTTCTACACTGACTTGAATCGCGAGTCTATTGAAGTGCGTGGAATCGAAAAAATGGGTCGCAAGGCCGTGGACTCCAACGCCTTGTTTATCGACAACCTGATTGTCCCGATTGAAGATCGTATCGGTGAAGAAGGGCTAGGTTGGAAGTATTTACTGCATGGCCTTAATCCCGAGCGAATCCTGATAGCCGCAGAGGCGGTCGGTTTGGGACAGGCGGCGCTGGCGAGAGCCAGTCAATACGCCAAGGAGCGGGTCGTTTTCAACCGCAGCATTGGCAAGAATCAAGGCATTCAACATCCGCTGGCCGTCAATTGGATGGAACTTGAAGCCGCTCAACTCATGGTGCAGAAGGCAGCTAGCCTATACGACGCGGGCAAACCCTGTGGCGCTGAGGCCAACAGTGCGAAGTATCTGGCGGCTGAGGCTGGACTGAGCGCCTGCCAAAGGGCGGTGCTGACCCACGGAGGCATGGGGTACGCGAAGGAGTATCATGTCGAGCGCTATCTTAGAGAGATCATGATTCCAGTTATCGCACCCATTAGTCAGGAACTCATTAAATCATTTATCGCCGAGCAGGTCCTCGGGCAAGACAAGAGTTACTGAGCCTACCCTTGATTCTCAGACATCATTGCCGTTCTTGGCGCGACTACCCTGACGGCGGCTTCGCAGCCTGTTGACGAAATCTATTGTGCTGGCCTTTAAACCACTGGCGCCACCGTTCTTGGTGAATTCCTCCACGAGGATAGCCTCAAGTTTGTTGACATAGCTGTCCGCGGATGGCGCAACCTGCTCCGCATCGTCGGCATTGGCATTAAACAAGTTGATGAAGACATCGCTGCGGCGCCCTAGGAGCATCAGGCGTCGAAAATATTTGTGCGGATCCTTAGGCGAGAACACAATGCCAGCCAGCGCCACGAAAATCGAAACCGGGCTCAATACCAGATCACGAAGGCCATCCATGGCCAGTCTCACCTGAAATATAACCACAGCACGTAGCAACTCCGCCCGGGTACCTGGTTTCGTCGGCATAGGCCGCGGAGCAGCGGGCGCTTCAGGCTGTTCCTCAAAATCATGGTCTTCTAGGTGGTTAACTAAGTGCTCGGCTAAAGGCGGTTCGGTCGGCATAACGACTCCCGTTCAATGCTGGGGTTTAATGCTGCGGTAAGGCCACAGTTCAATCCTACAACAACGAATCTAGCGGGCCTCAGCCTCGCGAGCACACAAATATTCCGTCACTGAGTCGAAATCACCTCTAAAGACGATACGATCAGCCTTAATATCGATTTGGTAATCATACATGGGGTCGTAGTAGTTGCTCAACAGATCCCTGATCCATGCTCTGTGTTGTTCAAAATCACCCTTGGCCTGGGCTGCAAAGGCGTTGCCAATACTAGCCCTTAGGCGTTTGTGTTCGACGCCGCCCAAGCGCTTTCGAATTCCGTCTATACCTGCCAAAAACACCGCGCTGTGGGCCGCTAACGCGAGTTCGGGGTCTGGTTCACGCGCCGTGAACTGCGCATATTGTTGAATAATGTACTCCTTGAGTATGCGTTCCACGCGATCTTCCAGACCCCCTTCTAGCAAGACCAACGGCGCTTGCTTCATCGCGGCCTGCAGGGGTAGCGGCAGGCTCACTCTGCCGATAAGCCGACCTTCATCTTCTACGACAACCGGAGATGCCGTCGAATCTGCACCCAGTTTGAGAAAATCGATCGCCAACCGGTTCTCGAAATCGATTTGACTAGGCTGCGCTTCTATCTGCCGACCAAACGCCGAGCCACGATGGTTGGCGCGCTTCTCAAGATCAACCAGTCGCGTTAAATTCGCCAGCAGGTCGGTTTTGCCATTGCCAGTTTTGCCCCCCAGTATCATCAGCGGCGGTAGTGCCTCGACAACCGTGAGTAAATAACTGCGTAAGGCCTTATAACCGCCTGGGATTCGGGGTACGTTGTAGCCGCTGGCCCGAAGCCATTCAACCGCCAGCTCCGAACGTTTACCACCACGAAAGCAATAGAGTCGAGCATTAGGGTTTTGGTCAGCAAAAGCTTGCCAAGCCTGCACGCGGAGCTCACGGATGTTACCACTGACCAGCTCGTGGCCCAGTCGTTCTGCGGCCTCGGCGCCGTCTTGTTTATAGCAAATACCCACAGACTGCCGTTCCTTGTCATCCATAATCGGTAAATTGATGGCCGTGGGAAAGGCGCCTTGAGCATATTCTACCGCCGCACGGACATCGATGAGCGGGGTGTCTGTTGTGAACAGGGCCTTCAACTCAGCGGGCATCATGATGCAAGCACTCCGGTGTCTGCTGGCCATGAACCCTCAATAGGATATTGCCCGGAAGGCTCAGGCGCGGCATCGATCGCGGTAAGGAAGTCGCTGGCATTCGCCGCCTGCAATTGAGTCAAATTGGCGCTAGTGGCCAAAAATGGTAAGGCGTATCTAGACAGGTAACAGTTGAGCATGAAGGTCCTTGGGTTTTCCAATAATGGTGGCGAATCAGGTCGTGATCGCGTTGATGAACCGAGTTCGGCAATCGATGTTCCGGATTGCTTCTGGCCTTGAACTCGATCCTGTTGGCGAATAGTAAACTATCGAGCGCCCATGAGGGCACCTTACATTGAATGGCTCGAGTCATAGTGACTGACGATCAGCGAGGGCTTTGCGTAAAGGTCTGTCTAACAGACCTGGAGGATAGTGAGAGGCAAATATTGATAGACCCAATGTTAGTAGTTAACTAACAGAGTGTTTGAGACTGGTTGCAGCGACGATGCGAATAGTGGCTGAACCCACCAATATACTTATTTAACATAATATAGATTATACGCATAACTAGATTAATGATCTAGGTCAAGAATTTGCCTTTTTGCTGTATTTCGCGCCTGAATATTATACCAACGGATTCATTTGTCTCCTGCAGGACCTATTCAGCCGAGCACGTATACACAAGCAGGACATTAATCCGGGTGAATATAGATTATTCTAACTAAGCGGGTATACTTTCAAAAGACACTTATTACCTGCACATTAACCACACCAAACGACCATCATAATCACAAAAAAGGTAGAGAGATATGGAATGTCCCAAGTGCCACGCCGCCATGGA
>JABBAY010000117.1 GCA_018607725.1 K189A clade bacterium | reverse complement strand
ACGAGCTGGTCACAAACGTCCTGGCAAAGGTGTGACGTCAGTGGGTCGGCGTTCGGGCAGGGTTTATCCAGCACGCTGGCATCAAACCGCCATTCCATCACCTCGGCACCAAAGTGCAGCTTGCAGCGAAACAGGCGCTGGTAAAGGTCGGCATTCGCAGGTCGGCTGTAGGGGAAATACATTTCTGTAGAGGGGAAGGGTGCGCCCAGTACCTCTGACAATAACGTCGTCACTGAGCTGCGCCAGTACTCAGCAATGAACTTCAGATTTTCGCCAAGTTTCATGGGGTGGCGGGTTTTGAGGCAAGCAATGCCGTCGTTGATCGACATGTCCACCTCGAAGACGGCGCCCGCCAGATCGATGTGTTCTTGCCCGAAACGGAACGCATCGCCGAAGGTATCGCTGGTGATCAGGGCAAATCCAAAGACGCCAAAATGATTGATCTTCTGTCGCTGGCCGGCAAGCAGCGCAGTATCGGGGGAGCGCGACAGTCTCGCCGCTGCCTGCAGGATCACCGGCATATCCGCGGGCTCGAAGTTCATCTCACCGGCGGATGCCAGCTGCAGTCCGGCTTCGCGAAAAAGCTCGCTCCGCTGGATTCCCTGTCCCTGAAGTTCCTCCAGCAACGCCGGAACCCCGAGCGGCAGGCGTTCTTCGACCCCGTCCATGTTTGGCACAAATTCACCCTATATGTGGCACATATTCACCTTTCGGTATTTAAGCCCATCGCCATAATGAATACCAGACCTACTTGGGAGAACAACATGACTGACCAATCTGTACTGGCGATGGCCGACGGCCCGCTGACGATCCTGACCATGCAACACGGTCCCCATAACCTGCTGAGCCCACCCCTGATGGATGGCGTGCTGGCAGGTCTGGAATTTGCGAAGGCCAATGGCAGTCGCGCTGTGCTGCTGAGAAGCGGATTGCGCCACTTTTCTGCAGGTGCCGATGTTTCCCTGTTTGAAGCCGCGATGGGTGATGGCGATGGCCTCGAGACATCACCGCTAGAGTTCCTCAACGCTCTCGAAGCATTTCCACTGCCGATTGTGGTTGCCGTTCACGGTGTCTGTGTCGGCGGTGGCCTGGAACTGGCCCTTGCCTGCGACATTATCCTCGCTGCACGTTCCGCCAAGATCGGTTCAGTCGAAGCCACCATTGGCCTTAACCCGCTGATGGGCGGCATCCAGCGCCAGGTTCAACGCGCCGGTGCACTGCGCGCCAAAGAGATGTCGCTGCTGGGGCGTCGCTATGATGCAGAAACCATGGAGCGCTGGAATCTGGTGAATACCGTTGTTGACGACGAAAAGTTGGAGAGCGCCGCCCATGCAATGGCGATGGAGCTGGCGAATGGCCCGACGGTGGCGCATCGCATCACCAAGGAACTCGTCAAGATTGCAGTCGATCAGGGCACTGCTGCTGCAGATGCTGTGATGGAAGAAAAGCAGATGGCGCTCTGGGATTCAGAAGACTTGAAGATCGGTCTCGACTCCTTAATGAAAAACGGGCCTGGTCTGGCTGAATTCGTGGGGCGCTGATCATGAGTGGACCTTTGCAAGGATTAAAAGTTGTCGACTTCTCTCGCGTTCTGGCCGGCCCCTTGTGTGCCAGAACCCTGCAGGACCTGGGTGCCGACGTGCTGAAGATTGAGCCACCCAGAGCGGATGTCTCGCGGTTTTCTTCACCGGTGAATCCCAACGGCGTATCGGGTTACTACGCGCAGCAGAATGCCGGCAAGAAGAACATCTCTATCGATTTGAATACCCGGGAAGCGCGGGAAATTGCGCTGAAACTCTGCGATGGGGCTGACATTCTGGTGGAGAATTTTCGACCGGGTACCCTTGATGCCTTTGGCCTGGATTACAAAACCCTCATCGAGCGAAACCCGCGCCTGATCTATGTTTCTATCTCCGGGTACGGCCAGGGTGGTCCCTGGCGGGGTCGCATGGCTTATGCACCCACGGTGCAGGCGGAAGCGGGCTTTACCCATCACAGCATGCAGCACTTTGGCGACAACCTGTCTGCTCCCCAGACCGATGCGCTGTCCCATGCTGACGTTTATGCGGGTATGCAGGCGGCGATTGCGGTGCTCGCGGCGATTCACCAGCGACACGAAACCGGTAAGGGACAGCATATTGATGTCGCGATGGCAGCTACCATCATGGCCATCAACGAGCGCGCCCACGTTGACCTGAATGCCCTTGAGCTGGACGACGAGCCGGCGATTCTCGGGGCCACTGACGGCTCATTTTTTATTGGACCCAACGGTGAAACCTTTATCACTGCCATCAGCCTGGTCGGCACAATCACGTTCCGGTTCTTCATGGCCGCCATGCGCAGGCCTGACCTTGGCAAGGACCCCAGGTTCTCCTCACCCGGTGCCCGGCGTCTGAACCTCAACGCGCTGCGCGAAGTGGTGCAAGCCTGGATGTGGTCTTTCCCGGATATGGCAGCACTGGATGCCCAGCTGGATGAGGCAAAAATCGCCATCGGCGAGATCCGTTCCCTTGAAGAAATCGCGGCGTCGGAATGGGCCGAATACTGGGGCGCCACCCTTGAAGTGCCCGACAGAAATGGCGGCACCTTCAAACTGCCTGGCCGGCCGTGGAAATTCTCTGGTGGCGAACTGTCGATACCCGGCGCACCGTCGATCCAGGGTGAGAACAACCACGAGGTGTTGAAAGGACTTGGCTACGATGACGGCGCCATCCAGAAGATGGAAGACAGTGGTGTAGTCGTTGGCAATTTCGCCGCCATGATGATCGCCAGTGTCATGGGGCAGGTTGGCTCGGCTGCTGCACCCGCCGCTGATGAGGAACAACACGATGACTGATTCCCCGACGCGAGAAGCTCAAACGCCCGAACTCACGTTACAGGCATTGAAGGCAGCCATCAGGCAGAGTCCTGTGCCCAGCGCGGCTGAGCGAAAACACAAACTCACCGAGCTGAAAAAACAGCTGAGCCGTTACCAGGACGTGTTTGCCGATGCTGCCTCCAGTGACTTTGGCGGGCGCCCGGCCTTCGAAAGCCGCCTGATTGAAACAGTCGGCACAACCTGGGTTGTGGACCATGCACGACGCAACGTGGCGAAGTGGATGAAACCAGAGGGTCGCTGGCCGCAGATGCTATTCTCAGGGCCGAATCGTCTGCACGTTACCTATCAACCCAAAGGCGTGGTCGGCATCATCGCCCCCTGGAATATGCCGTTATACCTTTCGCTCGGTCCGCTGGCCGCTGCACTGGCTGCCGGTAACCGCGCGATGATCAAGCTGCCGGAGGACACACCGGCATCGAATCAGGTTATCCGAACCATGCTGCGGGAGATTTTTGATGAAAGTGAGGTAGCCGTATTCGGCGAGGAACTTGAAAACCCGGCAGAATTTTCCTGCCTGCCCTTCGATCACCTGGTCTTTACCGGATCGAGCAACATTGCAAAAACCATCATGGCATCCGCCGCACAGAACCTGACCCCGCTAACGCTTGAACTGGGGGGTAAGTCGCCGTCGATTGTTGCCGATGACTACGACATTAAGGACGCAGCCCTGCGTGTCACCCATGGCAAGATCGCAATGAGCGGTCAGGTCTGCGTTGCGCCGGATTATGCGCTGGTACCGCAAGACAAGGTGAATGCCTTTCGCGATGGCGTCGTCGCCGCCTTTAACCAGTTTTACCCGAATGGCGTGGTTGACCGGCCAGAGTATTGTTCCGTCATCAACGAGCGCCAGTTGAATCGGGTCAAGGCGTTGCTGGAGGATGCGCGCAGCAAGGGTGCTGAGATCACCCCCTGTGCCGAATGGGATGGCAACAGTCGCATGCCGATCCATGTCATCACCAATGTCACCGATGACATGGCAGTGATGCGCGAAGAGGTTTTCGGCCCGCTGCTGCCGGTGGTTGGCTATCAATCCCTGGATTCAGCCATCGACTATGTCCAAGACCGTCCCCATCCGTTGGCGCTGTATGTTTTCACGAAAAAACGCGGCACCGCAGACAAGGTGCTGGAAGGTACGCAGTCAGGCGGCGCGACGGTCAACGACTGGGGCTGGCATGTAGTGAATGCCGCCGTGCCGTTCGGTGGCGTGGGCGCCTCCGGCTTCGGCAGCTACCATGGCGTCGAGGGCTTTCGTGAACTCTCGAACGCTCGACCGGTCTTCAGACGGCATCCGTCTTTCCCGACTGAATTTTTCCACCCGCCAGTGAACAGCGGCCCCCGGGGCCTGTTCCAGAATTTCTGGATGAACCTGTATGTAGGCAAAGGGGATTCAACCCTGGGAGGAACGCCTTATGGCGAGGAATGATATGGCGCTCGATCATACCCATGATGTATCGGCACGATCCTGGGTAGCGGGCGCGGCCGATCCCGGCGCTGCATTTCCCGTCCAGAACCTGCCGTTCGGTGTTTACCGACAAGCCGGTTCAGCCGGTGCATTCAGGAGCTGCGCGGCAATCGGCAACAGCATCATCGACCTGGCGGCAGTCAATGCTGGCTATGGTCCGAACCTGAACGAACTCGCCGCTGCTGGCCGGGACACCTGGCGCACGCTTCGTCACGAGCTGTTCGCATTGTTAACCGATGAGGGCAGGAAATCACAGGCGGCCAGCTACCTGCACGATCAGTCAACTGTTGAGATGGGGATGCCGGTGGCATGCCCCAATTTCACCGACTTTTATACCTCCTATTTTCATGCCTTTAACGCCGGCAGTATCTTTCGGCCCGATGCGCCGATGACGCCCAATTTCAAGTGGCTGCCGATTGCCTACCATGGTCGCGCATCCTCGGTGGTGGTCTCCGGCCACGAGGTGAGACGGCCTCGCGGCCAGCGTATTCTGCCGGGCGATGACAGCCCCACCTATGGACCCTGCCTGTGGCTCGACCACGAAGTGGAACTGGGGCTGGTCATGGGCCCCGGCAATGCCATGGGTGACGCCGTCAGTGTTGATGAGGCAGAGTCCCACATGTTTGGCGTGGTACTGCTCAACGACTGGTCTGCGCGAGACATCCAGGCGTTTGAATATGATCCGCTGGGTCCGTTTCTCGCCAAGAGTTTCGCCACCACGATCTCACCCTGGATCGTCACCATGGACGCGCTGGCACCTTTCCGAAGTCCCGCGTTTACGCGCTTTGCCGGTGACCCGGAATGCCCGGCCCATCTTGATTCCGAGGCCAACAGGGCGCAGGGCCACCTTGATATACAGGTAGAGGCTTATCTTCAGGGCGCGGACTCAGAAGAACGCAGCCGGTTGTCCCGCACCAGCTACACCACCTCTTATTGGACGCCGGCACAACTGGTTGCCCATCACACGTCCGCCGGCTGTCCGCTTGTGCCTGGCGACATCCTTGGCACGGGCACGATTTCCGGCCCCACCCCGGAGGAGGCGGGGACGATGCTTGAGCTGAGTCGCGCAGCCCAGAACCCGATCAAACTCTCGGCCGGCGGCACCAGGACGTTCATTGAAGATGGCGACTGCATCACCCTCGCGGGCAAGTGTCAGCGGGAAGGCTTTACCCCCATTGGTTTTGGTGAGGCGTCAGGGTGTGTCCTGCCGGTACTGCCATGATGAAAACTCTCATCATCTTCGTTGCTGCGGTGACGCTCGCGATAATGCTCGGGCTTACTGCGTTCAAGAACCAGATTGCACTGTATCTGTTTCAACAGACCATTGAGCGACAAGTCAGTTGGGATATCCGCGATGACCTGCCTGAAGGCCTGCATGTTGCGTTCTGCGGTACCGGCAGTCCGTTGCCGGACCCGGGTCGCGGCGGTGCCTGCACGGCGGTAATTGCTGACGGCCGCGTATTTCTTTTCGATGCCGGGGAGGGCGCAGCAGAATCGCTGGCGCTGATGGGCATTGCCCCCTCCAATGTTGAGGCTGTGTTTCTGACACACTTTCATTCAGACCATATCAATGGGCTTGGCGCGCTGGCACTGCAGCATGTGTTTCGCGGCAACGTCACCGGGCCGCTGGCGATTTACGGCGGGCCGGGAGTTGAGCGTGTGGTGGGTGGATTCAACGAGGCCTTTGCACAGGATCATAGCTACCGTGTTGCGCACCATGGTGCAGAAGTTGCTCCGGCAGCGGGTTTCGAGCTGGCAGCGATGCCCATTGTGGCGCCGGACAGCGGTCTCGGCACAGTACTGATCGATGGCGACATCACGATCTCAGTGTTTAACGTGCATCA
>JABBAY010000043.1 GCA_018607725.1 K189A clade bacterium | reverse complement strand
GACGATGACGATGACGATGACGATGACGATGACGATCATGGCGTTATCGTGCATTACGAACGTTAGACGCAGGTCATGACGACACATACTTACCAGCCTGGCCAAACCTGGGTTATCAAAGTCGGTAGCTCGTTGTTGACTTCGAATGGTGAAGGGCTAGACCTCAAGCTGGTAAGTGCCTGGGTAGACGATATTGTTGCTGTTTACCAGTCTGGGATTAAGGTGGTGCTTGTCTCATCAGGGGCTGTCGCTGAAGGCATGAAGCGCCTTGGGATCCAGACTCGCCCACGAGCGTTGCATCTATTGCAGGCAGCGGCTGCGGTGGGTCAAATGGGGCTGATACAAGCCTATGAATCCGAATTCAAACGTCACAACCTGCATACCGCTCAGATCCTGCTGACCCACGACGACCTGCGCTCTCGAGAACGCTATATTAATGCTCGCAGTACCCTAAATAGCCTGCTGACGCTCGGCGTCATTCCGGTGGTTAATGAGAATGACACGGTAGTCACCGATGAGATTCGCTTTGGCGACAACGACACACTGGCGGCATTGGTTGCGAACTTGATCGAGGCCGACACCCTATTATTGTTGACCGATCAAGATGGATTTTTTGAGTCGGACCCGCGGCAAAATTTGAAAGCCAAATTAATTGTCGAGGCCGATGCCAGTGATGTGACCCTTGATGGTATGGCAGGAGATGGTGGCAAGCTGGGCCGAGGCGGTATGGTGACTAAGCTTCGAGCGGCACGTACCGCAGCGCGCAGTGGTGCAAATACGATTATCTCGCCGGGCCGAAGCGCGGGTGTGATCACCGAACTTGCCGCGGGTCATTACAGCGGTACGCTGTTGCGCAGTCAAAGCGGTGTGCTCGTTGCTCGCAAGCAGTGGTTAGCTGGATTGGTCACCAGTGGCCACCTGGTGCTGGATCAGGGCGCGGTTGAGGTTCTGCGAACGTCGGGCCGAAGCCTGTTGCCGATTGGGGTTAAAGCGGTTCAGGGGAGCTTTAGTCGAGGCAGCATGGTGGCGTGTGTGGATGAGCAGGGGGTCAATGTGGCCCGCGGGCTGGTCAATTACAGCGCTCAAGAAGCCGCAGCGATCTGCGGACAGCCAAGTTCAAGGATAGAAGCATTGTTGGGTTATGTCGGTGAAGATGAGCTCATTCACCGGGACAATCTGGTCGTCGGCTGAGCGCTCAAATGACGCTCAGCCAGAACGCCGGATTTACGCCTGCAGAGCCCGGACCTTTTGATTCAGGCGAGCCTTATGACGTGCAGCTTTGTTGGCATGAATGATGCCATGAGTCACGGCGCGATCCAGAATCGGCACAGCGGTCAGGTAGGCTGTCTGAGCAATGGCGTAGTCACCGGTATCCAGTGCCGCGATGGTCTTTTTGATCGCAGTCCGCATTGCAGAACGTTGACTGGCATTATGTGCACGTCGGACTTCAGCCTGACGAGCGCGTTTTTTAGCTTGGGGAGTATTAGCCACGGTTAGTGCTTCCTCGAATGAAAACCCGGAAAATAAGACGCGCCACTATGCCGATTCAAGCCGCCAATGTCAAACAGCAAAGCGACTTAGCCCGTGAAAATAGATAATAAAAGCCGTCGAATCAAAGTAATATAGTCAGCTTTTGACTAACCGGGCGGATAACCCGGGGAAACGTGATGAGTGATCCTGAATCGAGCAAGGCGAAGATCGGCCGCGGACTATTGAAGTCCAGCAGCGTCGTGTCAGTGATGACCATGATTTCTCGCGTGTTTGGGCTAGTCCGGGATATGGTGGTCGCGTTCTTCTTCGGTGCTGGCGCCGAGGCCGATGTGTTTTTTCTCGCCTTTAAAATTCCTAACTTCTTCCGTCGGCTGTTCGCTGAGGGCGCGTTTTCCCAGGCCTTCGTGCCGGTTTTGTCAGAATATCGCACTCAGCGGGGCCCGCAGGCGGTGCAGCACCTGATAGACCGGGTTAGCGGCACGCTGGGTCTGGTGCTATTGCTGATTACCGCAGCCGGCGCCCTGTTTGCGGGGGGTGTGATCAGCGTATTTGCTGCAGGTTTCGTTTATCACGGTGAGGTTGAAAAGGTGGCGCTGGCAACGGATATGCTGCGGTTGACGTTCCCTTACCTTTTGTTTATCTCTCTGACAGCCTTTGCGGGCTCTATCCTGAATAGCTTTGGCCGATTTGGTGCGCCGGCATTCACCCCCGTGGTATTGAATCTGACGCTGATCGGGTGTGCGGTCTGGCTGCGGCCCTATCTTGATGTGCCGATCATGGCGCTGGCTTGGGGCGTGTTGCTGGCTGGCCTGTTACAGCTACTTTTTCTGCTGCCGTTTTTACGAGCGGCCGGATTGCTGCCCGTGCCAAAAGTAGATTTTCGTGATTCTGGCGTCAAACGCATACTGTGGCTAATGGTGCCAGGCATCTTTGGGGTCTCGGTAGGTCAGATCAATTTATTGCTGGATACGGTTCTGGCCTCGTTTCTCGAGACTGGCAGCCTGTCATGGCTTTACTATTCAGACCGTTTGCTGGAGTTGCCGCTGGCGCTCTTTGGCATCACGATCGCCACAGTGATTCTGCCGAGCCTGTCGAGGGAGCATTCCGGAGACTCGCCCACCGCCTTTTCAGCCACCCTAGACTGGGCAATACGAATGGTCTGTCTGGTGGGCATTCCAGCCTCAGCGGCCCTGGTGGTGCTCTCGGAAAGTTTGATCACAACCTTGTTTTATCAGGGTGAAATGACCCCTCGGGATGTGACCATGGCGTCATACAGTTTGAGTGCCTATGGACTGGGTTTGCTCGGTCATATGCTGGTTAAGGTACTGGCGCCCGGGTATTTTTCTCGACAGGACGTCGCCACCCCCGTGCGATACGGTATGATTGCGCTGGTGGCGAATATGGTGCTGAATCTGCTGTTGGTCTGGGAGTTCAAACATGCTGGATTGGCATTAGCCACTTCCCTGTCTGCATTCCTGAATGCCGGTCTGTTATTTTATGGGCTACGCCGTGCAGGCATATTGGCATTCAGTCGAGGTTGGCAGCGATTTGGTCTGCAGGTTTTCTTAGCGAATGGCGCTATGTGTGGGGTGCTGGTGTTGATTTCACCCGATCAGGTAGCCTGGCTGGTGATGCCATTCTGGGAGCGACTGGGTGTCATGTTGCTGATATGCGCAGGTGGCGCCGTCACGTATGCCGCGGTATTGCAATTCCTTGGGTTTAAATTCAAACAAATGGTGCGTTGACCGAGTATGGAAGTGATCAGAGGGATACATAATCTCCAACCCAGGCACCGAGGCTGCATTGTCACCATCGGCAATTTCGATGGCGTGCATCTCGGGCATCAGGCGATATTGCGGCAGGTGAAGCAGAAATCTCTGGAACTGGGTGCGCCGTCCATGTTGATTTGTTTCGAACCACAGCCAAAAGAGTTCTTTGACGCCTTCAGCGCACCGGCGCGATTGACCCGATTTCGAGAGAAGGTCGTACTATTAGCTGAACAAGGCATTGATCTGGTGTTGTGCCTGAAGTTTGACGAAAAAACGCGGTCGATGTCAGCGCCGGCCTTTATCGACCTGCTGGTTAAAGATCTGCAGGTGCGGGCGGTATTTGCCGGTGATGACGCCCGCTTCGGGAATGACCGTAGTGGTGATTTCAATCTATTGCTGGCGGCCGGTAAAAAATATGACTTTGCGGTGACGAACCTGTACACCCTGACGGTTGACCAAACTCGGGTCAGCAGTACACGTATTCGCGATTGTCTCGCGGCAGGTGACTTTGCCATGGCTGAGCAACTATTAGGACGACCCTATTCCATCACTGGTAAAGTGGTTTACGGTCGGCAGTTGGGCCGCACCCTGGATGCGCCGACGGCGAATATTCAATTGCACCGATACCGAGCGCCTATTGATGGCGTTTATGCGGTTGAGGTCGAAGGTTTGAATGGGATGTTGCAAGGAGTTGCGAACGTTGGCGTGCGCCCCACCCTCAACGAGGCGACAGTAAAGCCGATTTTGGAAGTCCATATATTTGATTTTGGGCGAACAATTTATGGCAAGACCGTCAGGGTGATATTCCGCGCCAAACTCCGTGAAGAGAAAAAGTTCGACGGTTTGGAAGCGCTGAAGCAGGCGATCAGTGCTGATATGGTGGCCGCAAAAGCTTACTTCGTGGATCAGCGCCCGTGAGGTATTTTTTGCTCAGCCTCGTGATTGTGATCGCTGACCAATGGTCGAAGGGTTTTATGAGTGATTTGCTAACGTTGTGTCGACCCGGCGATTGCCAAAGTATCGTATTGCTGCCGGTGTTTAACTTTACACTGCTGCACAATGCCGGTGCGGCCTTCAGTTTTCTGAGCGACGCAGGCGGTTGGCAACGTTGGTTGTTAGTCGCGGTATCGACCCTGGTGAGTGCCATCATTGTGGTCTGGCTGTATCGAATCAAGTCCTCCGAGAAGCTGCTGGCGCTGGCCTTAGCGCTGATTCTCGGCGGCGCCATTGGCAACCTGATCGATCGGGCGCTGGTGGGTTACGTAGTGGATTTTATTGTCGTCCACTACCAGCACTACTACTTTCCGGCATTCAATATTGCCGACTCAGCCATCACGATCGGCGCTATGGTGCTGATACTTGATACCCTGATTAAGCCCAAGGAGACCAGCAAAGTTAATGGCTAAGAATACCCCAATAGGGCCCGGTACACGGGTGACGCTGCGATTTACTCTGGCGCTCACGAGCGGTGACATCGTCGATTCAACCGGCGACACAGCGGCGACCTTTGTCGTCGGTGATGGTAATTTGTTGCCTGGTTTTGAGCAGGCGATGTACGGCATGTTGGCCGAAGCCTCAGCGCGATTATTGATTCCAGCTAGTCAAGCCTTTGGCGAGCATCTTGAGGCTAATATGCAGCGTCTACGTCGGGGTCAGTTCCCGGTCAATATGGTGTTAACTGAAGGCTTGATGATGTCCTTTGCTGACAAAGCAGATTCGGAGTTGCCCGGTGTCATCAACAAAATTCAAGGCGACAGTATTGAGGTGGACTTCAACCACCCACTGGCGGGCAAGGATCTGATTTTTGAAGTCGATATTGTCGAAGTTGAGCAAATCACAAATGAAATAATCCGGGTGAGTGAATAATCTATGCTCAGGGAAATTAAATTAGCGAGCCCCAGAGGCTTTTGTGCTGGCGTTGACCGGGCAATCGAAATCGTTAACCGGGCATTGGAGTTGTATGGCGCTCCCGTATATGTGCGCCACGAGGTGGTGCATAACCGCACAGTTGTCGCAAATTTGCATGCCAAGGGTGCGATATTTGTCGAGGAAGTTGAGGAAGTGCCTGCGGGGTCCCTGGTGATTTTCAGTGCCCATGGTGTGTCGAAACAGGTTCGCGCGGACGCCGAGGAAAAAGGCCTTCGAGTCTTCGATGCCACCTGCCCCTTGGTGACCAAAGTGCATAATGAGGTTGTCAGCTTCTCTCGAGATCAGCGCGAGGCGGTGCTGATCGGTCATGCCGGTCATCCTGAAGTCGAGGGGACCATGGGTCAGTATGCAGACCCAAGCCGCATTTATTTGATTGAAAGTGTCGATGATGTAGATATGTTGCAGATCCAGGATGCGACTCAGGTTTCCTATGTCACCCAAACCACCTTGTCTGTGGACGATACCGCCAATGTCATTGATCGATTGCGCAGCCGCTTCCCCTTGATTGAGGGGCCGCGCAAGGATGATATTTGTTATGCCACCCAGAATCGGCAGGATGCAGTGAAAGATCTTGCCCAAGAGTGTGATTTGATTCTCGTTGTCGGTTCGTCGAATAGTTCAAACTCTAATCGACTGCGGGAACTCGCCGAACGACTTGGGGTGCGGGCGTTTCTTATCGATAATGCGACGCTCATTGATCCGGTCTGGCTTGAAGGTGCTGAAGTTGTCGGTGTAACATCCGGCGCGAGCGCACCAGAAAGCTTGGTGGAAGAAGTCGTCGCGCGACTGCAGCTGGAAGGCCCAGTTGAGGTAACGACAATCGTAACTCGAGAAGAGAGCATTGAGTTTTCCCTGCCTAAAGCCTTGCGCAGGTAAGAGCCTCCATAAGCGCAAGTGCTCTCCATGACTAGCAGAGTAACCCTAATTGGTATCAGCTGGAGAACAACAATGATGGCAAAAGGCTATACGCTTATAGAATTGATGGTGGTGGTCGCGATTATTGGTATTATTTCCGCGATTGCCTATCC
>JABBAY010000125.1 GCA_018607725.1 K189A clade bacterium | reverse complement strand
TCGGCACAGTACTGATCGATGGCGACATCACGATCTCAGTGTTTAACGTGCATCATGAGTCGGTGTCGCCGGCCTACGGGTACCGGATATCCGACGGCCAGCGTAGCGTCGTCATCAGCGGCGATACCGCCTATTCCCCTAATCTGGTCGAGGCTGCAGTCGGTGCTGATCTGCTGGTCCACGAAGCCCTGGCACCCAAGCTCATCGATCAACTGCGCCAGACTGCGCTCAGGCATGGCAATGATGGGCTGGCGATTGTCATGACGGACATTCCGTCCTATCACGCCAGCCCGGCTGACGTGGTGAGAGCCGCGAATGAATCCGGCGTGCGGGCCCTGGCGCTGACGCACCTGATTCCCGGACTGCCTGGCAGCTTTTTTGATGACCTGTTTCTGGATGGTGCCGCGGATGATTTTGCAGGAGACTTCTGGATCACCAGGGATGGCGACGTGATTTCGATTCTGGCGGATGAAGAATACGGCTATCTTCAAACCCGCTAGCGTTTAACGACCACTCATGTCTGGCTTGATATGCCGACATGACTACCCTAATCTTGTTGTGAATTTTGACAAGGGGTACGGAATGAATAATGTCGTCAGAGCTATCATCCTTGCGGGCGGAATTTTCGCTTATATTGGCTCTGCATCCGCGAGTGGCGAAATCACCGTACGTAATACTTGCGACTATGCTGCCGATGTTCGTGTCTTTAATGAGGCAGATATTGTTGTTGCGGCTGCTCTGGCTTCATATCTTGGCTTGGAGCCCGGGCGCACGTTTGAAATGAAGATATATAAAGAACTCAAAGAGTATAAGATATCGGTGTCAAAACATTTACACTTGTCCCCGGATCATTGGCATGCGAACGTAAAGCTTGGGAGTTCGATTGATCTGTGTTGACTGAATTGGTGTTTCCCTGGTCACCTGTTGGGTGAGAAGAGAACTACCCACCTGATCAGGGTAACGTAGCCGAAGATAAGGGAAATAAACCACATTTTCTGAAGAACGATCAAGTGTGGTAATTGTTGATGTTCAGTCAAATTTATGCCCCCCTGACGTGGTAATCCTTTAGATGGTCAATGTCTGTCATGATGCTGATCTGCTGGCATACGCACAGGAGGGTTGATCACTGATGCATAATGGTCGAATCTTATCGGAGGCCTCAGTCTTTCACGATACAGACTTTTCTTCGAATGTCTCCACTGGGAACCAGTGCCTGAAGATAGTCGTTGAAAATCGCACTTTAAAAAGAATGTTTATGTCCGTAGTGGCTAATGATCATTCAGATTTTGAGAACCGTGACGTAGTGATCATTTAGATGATTAAAGATTGTTACGCTAAACGCCCACAACAATAGATGCAGATGGGGCCCGTCCAAATGTACATTTCGGGTCGTCTGCTGACTTTAACGAGCCGCATAACGCCGCCATAAACGGCGTGCGACGAAGTTGCACGTCCGGCGACCGCAGGGAGCGCATTTGATGGCTTTGTTAGGTGATTTCATTTCGCAGCCGTTTAAAGTCATTTTGTAATTTACTTAAAATTAGTGAAAAAGAGCTTGCCTCGAAACCCTGGGCTCCACCCCATTCTTTAGTACTAGATTCAGTTGGGTATCTATAAAGGATACTTGGTAACGGAGGCTTTACTTCTTTTTGCAAAGCTTGAATTTCGGCCTCGGACATACTTGGATATTCAGAGATAAAGGGCATCTCGAAAAAGTAAGATTGATCCTTATATTCATTGAGATATGTTTTATACAGAGTCTCAATATTGTGGTGAGCAATATGGGCATTGGCATCTTTGAAATACATTGCTCCTTTAAGAAATAGCTCTACAGCATGCGCCGAGAGCATAAGTACAACCGCAGCATTTGGCCATGAGTTCTCTTGCTGACCTGAAAGCATTGCTGAATTCAATGTGCTTGCACTATTTAGATAAGCCTCAGAGTATTCCAAATATCTTTCAGGGATACTTAGGTTTAGAAGTTCAGAATCTACAACCATTTCATAATTCATCCGTCACCTAACACCCAGTTAAGCGGCGTAGTGAGTTGGCGCGCAGATTGGGATGCAATATGCGTGACGGCTTACTACGTCCGAGTGGCGAAGCCACGACTTCAACTGTATGTTATACGCCGCCTTCACAAACTGCCCGATAGATGTATCACATCACGTAATTCCAGATTCATAGTAGCTAGGTTCACTATTCCGACTGGCTTGTCGCTGGTGTAGAGCTCATAAGTAAAATCCGCAATTTCTTTCGCGCTGTGAAATTTAACCTCGTTAGCATCCAATCCTTGCAATTTTGTTTCCGACAATGAGATGGCCGTGAACTCAGTGTCAATCGGTCCAGGAGTCATTACCTTGACCTGCATTGGACTACCGACTGATTTAAGGTCAAGGATGAGGCCTTCAGTAAACGCAGTAGCAAAGAACTTCGTCGCACTATAGGGAACAGAGGCACCGAAAATGGAGTACCCCGCCAGTGACGTGACATTTATTAGGCATGCATCAGTGTCTTTCTTGTCTCTAACAAAGAGTGTAGATAGTACAGCGAGCGCTCGCGCATTCAGGTCAATCATAGAGCTCAGTTTCTCTAAACCTACGTCCCACACGAAGTTCCAGTCGCCTAACCCGGCATTGTTTATCAATACATCAACATCGAGGCCCTTTGAGGTT
Organism: K189A clade bacterium; assembly: GCA_018607725.1. Classification (GTDB taxonomy): domain Bacteria; phylum Pseudomonadota; class Gammaproteobacteria; order Pseudomonadales; family Azotimanducaceae; genus UBA4582. The sequence goes on along the minus strand of JABBAY010000125.1, from coordinate 3,550 downwards.
TCATAGAGATTCTCGACTTCTTCTGATCGAGTAAGGTCACAAGATGCACAAACAACATCCACTCCATACTCGCTTTCTAGCTCTGCTTTTAGGTTCTCTAGCTCGCCGATTCGTCTCGCGACGATCAGGAGATTATGACCTTCTTTCGCAAACCTAGCCGCAATAGCACGACCGGCACCCGCGCTTGCTCCAGTTACTAGGACTCTTCTATGCACTCTGATGCACTCCTCTACATGGGATAGGCGTATAACGCCCAGTTAAACGGCGCAGTGACGGAGGGGCCAGCTGTGACAAAATGGCGAAGCCATTTACAGCTGGAACCGGAGTTGCTGCGTCCGAGCATTGGAAGCGTTTGCGCTGGAAATGCGACTTCAACTGCATGTTAGGTGCCCTGCTTAACTCGTACTGGATCACAGCCATTTATACATCACCAATGCATCAACATAACCCAAGGAAGGGTGATTAAACGCCCGCGGAAGCCTACCTACCGTTTCAAACCCGAGGTTTCCCCACAGCCTGACTGCGCCTTCGTTACTAGCCGCAACAAAGTTGAATTGCATTGCTTTGTAACCCAGTTCCCCCGCTATTTCTTGCGAATGTTCACACATGGAGGTCGCCAACCCACGACCTCGAGCTTGCGAAGAAACCATGTAACCGCAATTGCAAACATGCTCCCCAGGCCCTGCATTGTTGGTTTTGATGAAATAGGTGCCGAGGATGGCGCCTTCTTCCTCAAAAACGAATGTTTTTCGTGGATACGTTAACCACTCCCAACGAGCCTGATCTTTGTCAATGTCGGTAGAGTATCCATAGGTCTCCCCTGCTCGAGCAATTTCCCGAAAGATTGGCCAGATAGCATCCCAATCCGACTCTGCTGCTTCTCTGATGTTCATTGCATATTCCTCGCGATGGCATCTAACACCCAGTTAAGCGGCGAAGACGCCGAGGATCAAAATGTGATTCACATTTTGACCGCAGGTGCTTCGTCCGAGTGACCGAAGGGAACGACTTCAACTGTATGTTATGTGGCGGACGGTACATGGCCCGATCATAGCGCCTGGCGAGAGTGACCGCTATCGGCCAGAAGCGGACATTCATGGTGGGCTGACTCTGGTGAGTGAGGGCCCTTCATTGCCTGTTAGACCCTGAGGCTGCGCATGGCCGCCTCGACGGCCGTCATCGTCAGCTCACTCGGCGCGCCCCACTCGTAGCGGTCGAGATTAATCGGCAGGGCCAGCGCGCCGTGCACGGCAGCCCAGGCGCCCGATGCGAGGGCTCGGGTATCGCCCTCGCGAATCTGTCCTGAGCCCTGCGCGGCGACGACCGCCTCGCGCAGCAGCCGGAAGAAGTCCAATTCTTCCAGGGGCACTCGCTCAGATTCGTCAAGCGTCGCGGGCCGCACGAACAGCATGGCGCCGCGGAGGAACTCCGGATTGTCGAGCGAAAACTCGGCATAGGCGCCGAGCAACCGCGCCACGCGTCTCAGGGGATCTGGCTCTGCCTCGGCCAGCGCGTTGAACTGCGCGTTTGCCTTCTCGAGCGGTGCGCGCCACAGCGACTGCGCAAGTTCGGCGAGGCTCGAGAAGTGGCTGTATACGGCGCCTGTGGAGATGCTGGCGCGCTGCGCGACGGCGCGGATGGTGATGCCCTGGATGCCCTTCTCGCCGTGGAGTTCCACGGCAGCCTCGCGGATGCGGCGCCGCTGAGCGCGTCGCTGCTCCTCGGTGGCGGCAGGTCGGCCTACCAAGGCCTCAGGCCGCCTGTGTCCAGGTCGTTAGACCCACTTCGGCGCGGATGTCCTCCAGCGGGCGGTCGAGCTGCTCTTCCCATTTCGCGAAGTGGAGGTTCGGCGTCTCCCGGCCCATGAGCCAGCCGCGCACTATCGCGTCCATGGTCGACTCGATGTGCTCGGGCGCCACGAAGGCGACATGCGCCGCGGTCACTGCGAAACGCATGGCGTGATAGGCGAACTTCATCTGCGCGAAGTGGAAGCCGGCCATGCCGAGTTCGCCGATCGGTGAGGAATTGTGGCCGGTGATTACGTGCATGAAGTCGTGGATCTGCGTACCCCGCACGAGCATGAACCGCATCTCTTCCGGCAGGCGGTCGAAGGTACCGGCGTCGAGCATCTGCTGGTGGAACTTCCGGTAGTTGCGCGCGAAGTCCTCGAAGAGGTTGTTGTCGACGATGTAGCGGCGGTAGGCGTCGCCGAGCGTCTCCGGCGCGCACTGCTCCAGATCGGCGATCTTCAGCGGTTCAGGCAACCACGCCTCCGCGAAGAACTCATCGGCACCCGGCATGGCACGGAGATTAGCTGCGTAGGCGTCGAGCGCGGACTGGGGTGCACCCTCCCACCAGTCGTGAAGCAGAAAGTAGACGCCGTAGTCCATGGGGCGGTCGGCGGCGCGCAGGAATTTCTCGGCGAAGGTGCGATCGATTATGGGTTCTTTCTGTTCGGTCATGGCGGCTTGCTCCCGTGCTCATGTGAGGACGAGGAGCATATTGCACGATTAAATGAACATGTTCAATAAATACTTTAAGAACATGTTCAAGAAATCCGTTTTCCGACGTTCGGGCATGGGTTGGCGGCCGCTCCGTGTGCACGAAAGAGGAATCCCGCAACGACTTGCTCCTCGTACTCTAGTTGGGCGTAGTCCGTGTCGTCTTTAAACATATTGTCGATTAATACTCGATCGGAGTGTTTAGAAACTTCCGAATTCCAATATGACCGAGAAAGATAAACATCCTTTGAGGCATCAGCGCGAATTGTCTTTCGTATTGGTCTCCATCGCGTCTTTACTGTGACGAACCTATACAGCCAGATAAGTCAGCGTTATCACTACGGCAATTGCACCGACAAATTCTCCGTAGTTACCTAGCAACTGAGCGAACGCCTGATGATCCATGATTTCCTCCTCCATTGGAGGAGCAAGGCTAGCCTAATTTTGGAGCGTCTGAATGACTGGTGCGGGTCGACAGCAGACGTTAACGAGCCACATAACCTTTGTATAAATGTCTTAAAGACACAATTTCCATGACGCTTTTCCCTTGAATGATTCCCGACGCTAGTCGAAAAGACCCTGTAATTCAATTAGTTAGATGCTGCTCTAAAAGTATCCAGCCGGATATTACGTCGCTGTGACATATAACCCAGATTTTCAATCCGATCTAACTCATTGAAAAAACTCTGGAATATCGATTTCCCGATAATTAACCATCACTGCGACACAATTGCCGGTTGCGATGGGTCCGGCTTCCTTACATACTGTATATAAACACAGCACAAGACAACAAGGAGGCGCCTGTCATGGACGATGTGCGGTCAGAAGATAAGGGAAATAAACCACATTTTCTGAAGAACGATCAAGTGTGGTAATTGTTGATGTTCAGTCAAATTTATGCCCCCCTGACGTGGTAATCCTTTAGATGGTCAATGTCTGTCATGATGCTGATCTGCTGGCATACGCACAGGAGGGTTGATCACTGATCGGGGTTGTACTGAAAATGAAAAATGGGGGAGAACCTGCTAACGTTGAAGCTGCCGTCGCCA
>JABBAY010000098.1 GCA_018607725.1 K189A clade bacterium | reverse complement strand
ACGAGCGCAGTCTGAATATCGACTTCATTCTCGGTTACCTCAAGCGTATTTTGCCCCGTCGCCCAGATTTGAAAGTCATCGTCACTTCAGCCACCATCGATGTGGATCGCTTCTCCAAGCACTTTAATGATGCCCCAGTGATCGAGGTGTCGGGCCGAACATTTCCGGTGGTGGTGCACTATCGTCCGACCTTGGCCGAGACTAAAACCTACGACGCCGATGAGTTGATGTTTCAGGGGGTGCTCGACACGCTGCGTGAGATCGAGCAACTCGAGCGCCAACGCCAAACGCCTGGTGATGTATTGATCTTTTTGTCGGGCGAGCGCGAAATTCGTGAACTAGCCCACCTGATTCGTAAATCGGACTTGCGTCTCTGGGAAGTACTGGCGCTGTACTCTCGGCTCAGTGTCGCTGAACAAAATCGCGTGTTTCAGGCCCATACGGGCCGCCGCATCGTACTGGCCACCAACGTTGCGGAAACTTCACTCACCGTGCCAGGTATTCGCTATGTGATCGATACCGGCGTGGCGCGCATATCTCGCTATAGTGTCCGCTCCAAGGTGCAGCAGTTGCCCATCGAGCCGATCTCTCGCGCCAGTGCCGACCAGCGCAAAGGCCGGTGTGGGCGTATCAGTGATGGCGTTTGTTTTCGCCTGTACGCCGAGGAAGACTTCTTGTCCCGGCCTGAATTTACCGCACCGGAAATATTGCGGACCAACCTCGCCGCGGTGATTCTTCAGATGCTGATGTTACGACTTGGGGATATCAGTCATTTCCCCTTCGTTGAAAAGCCCGATCAGCGACAGATTAACGACGGCTTTCATCTGCTACATGAACTTCAGGCCGTCGACGAGAAGCGCGATATTAATCAGATGGGGCGCGAGATGGCCCGCTTCCCGGTCGACTTGCGCCTCGCGCGGATGCTAATGCAAGCCAGCCAGACAGGTTGTCTGGCTGAGGTATTAACTATCGTTAGCTCCTTGGCCATGCAGGATCCTCGAGACAGGCCCCATGACCAGCAACAGGCAGCTGACGAAAAACATAAACAGTTTCAGCATGAGCAGTCCGATTTTATGACATTGGTGAATATCTGGGGTTTCTACGAATCCCATCGCCAGGAGCTGACTCAGAATCAATTGCGAAAATTTTGTCGGCAGAATTTTTTGTCGTATATCCGTATGCGAGAGTGGCAAGAGAATCATCGTCAACTGCACCTGTTAGCTCGCGAGTTGAAGCTCGTTAAGAATCAGGCGCCAGCGGAGTATGCCGCTATTCACCAGGCTTTGTTGGCTGGCTTGCTGGGTAATATTGGCGAGAAGACCGATGACAACGATTACCTGGGCGCGCGCAATCGCCGGCATTTCATTTTTCCAGGGTCAGGTTTGTTCAGTCGAAAGCCGCGCTGGATCATGTCTGCTGAGTTGGTGGAGACAACCCGTCTGTATGGTCGAACTGTGGCGCAGATAGAAAGCAGCTGGATCGAACCGCTTGCCCGACACTTGGTGAAACGTAATTACCAGGAAGCTTATTTTGACGTCAAGCGATCTCAGGTTATGGCATACGAGGAAGTGATTCTCTACGGCGTGACCATCATTAAAAAGCGCCTGGTAGATTTTGGTCAGGTTGACCCAGTACGGGCTCGGCATATATTTATCCAGGAAGCGCTAGTGGAGCAACAGCTCAACAGCAAAGCCGGTTTTTATCGGCATAACACTCTGCTGGTGGCTGAGGTAGAGAAGCTCGAGTCTATGTCTCGCAAGCGGGATATTCTGGTAGATGGCTACACGATTTTTCGGTTTTATGATGAAAAACTTCCAGAGGATGTCAGTTCGCTGATTGGCCTGGATTACTGGCGCAAAACCATCGAAGTGGAGGCGCCCAGAACTCTGTATCTTGAGAAAAGCCTGCTGATGAAGCAGGAGCCTGGCTTGTCCGCGGCGCTCTATCCTAATCAGTTGGATGTGGCCGAGACCAAGCTTCAACTGGATTATCACTTCGATCCCCAACACGAGGACGATGGGGTGAGTGTGCAGGTGCCTGTTGCATTGTTGCGCCAAGTCTCGCGAGCTCAACTCGATTGGGTGATCCCCGGCTTGTTGCGAGAGAAATGTCTGGCGCTCATCAAAAGTCTGCCGAAAGCCTTGCGCAAAAAGTTTGTTCCAGCGCCCGAGTATGTGGATAAGGTTATGCCGTTGTTGAGTTATGACGGTCGTGAATTGTCGGTGGTGTTGGCTGAGAAATTATTTCGCCTGAATGGCACTCGAGTAAATGCCGATGACTTTGATGCAAACAGCCTCGATCAGCATCTGAAGATGAATATCAAGGTGCTCAATGATAAGGGCAAGGTGATCGGCAGCGCGCGTGATTTGACGCATCTACAGCAGGAGTTCGCCGCGGAAACAGATCAAGGGTTCAATCAACGGTCACGCCTGGATATTGAGGTCGAGGGTGCTGTTGATTGGCAATTTGGCGATCTGCCCGAGTCGGTGCTGCTTGATCAGGCTGGTATTACGCTGAAGGGTTATCCGGCGTTGATAGACCAGGTTGAAACGGTGGCTATACGAGTCATCGATAATGCCGCCGAGGCTGAGCGTTTGTCCCGGCAGGGTTTGTTGCGCCTGTTGATGTTGTGTCTGCCGGATCAGCGCAAGTATGTGAGTAAAAACATGCCGGGCTTTAAGCAATTCTCGATTTACTACGCGACTCGAGGCAGCGGTGAAGAGTTGCTTAATGATCTTGTCGAAGCGGTGTTTCGCTTTACCTTTATCGAAGACAAAGTCTTGGTCAGAACGGCGCTCGAGTTTGAATCAAGGTTAAAGAGCAAGATTGAGCTGGTCAGTATCATGAATCAGACAGGGCGGCTGGTGGCAGAAATTTTGAAGGCTGCGAATGAGGTTGAAAGGCAGTTAACCGTAGGTGAAAATAGCCTGAACCAGGCATCCAGGGCAGATCTGCGGGAGCAACTAGCACAGTTACTCGCGCCAGGTTTTATTCGGCGCGCTTCCTTGAAATGGCTAAAACAGTACCCGCGTTTTTTGCAGGCAATGCTTTATCGATTGGACAAAATGCAACATAACATTGGCAAGGATCAACAGGCCATGAGTGAGGTGCGAAGTCATTGGCAGAGGTTTATAATGGCCGGCGCTGTGGATGATGAAAATCTGCAAGACTATCGTTGGATGATTGAAGAATACCGAGTATCCCTGTTTGCCCAAGCCTTGGGTACCAGTATGCCGGTCTCTGGTAAGCGTCTGGAGAAGGAGTGGCAGAAGTCGGGACAACGTAACGCGAGATAATTGAAGTCGCTGGCGTTGAGTTGTTAGCCTCGAAAAACCCCCTGAATCAATACCATAAATAATTTGAAGAAGGAGCAATGCTTGAAACTAGCATGGCTTGGAGTAGTAGCATTACAGTGTGTGCTGGTTCAGTCGGTCTATGCCGAAGCTGAGAACCCAGACCCGTGGGAAAGCGTTAATCGAATCACTCACGGGTTCAATGATGGTATCGATCGGGCGGTATTGAAGCCTGTAGCCAAAGGTTACAAAAATGTGGTGCCCGGAGGGGTGCGGCGGATTATTGGGCGCTTTTTTAGTAATCTCGATGAGTTTGGTAATGTGGCCAACAACTTATTACAGGGGAAAGCTAAATATGCTGTAGGTAGCGCCGGGCGGCTGCTGATCAACACTACGGTGGGGCTTGGCGGCTTGTTGGATCCTGCGACGGATATGGGTTTGCTGGCTCATCCTGAAGATTTTAGCCAAACATTTCGAGTCTGGGGTGTGCCGAATGGCCCTTATCTGGTGATCCCCTTGTTGGGTCCGTCGACGGTCACCGATGCGGCGAGCTTGCCTCTGGACGGTCTTTTGGGGCCATTACGTGATTACCACCCAGTACGGCACCGTAATAGGCTCCGTGGCGTCGCTCTTGTCGACGGCCGAGCCAGCGTTTTAGGCGCCGAGAGCGTCTTGTTCGGTGATCGGTACATCTTCTTCCGTGATGCATATCTGCAGCGTCAAAACTATTTGGCGAAGGACGGTCAGGTGGTTGATGAATTCGATGATTTTTGACTTTGGTCAAGACGCAGGGTTAGTGCCGCGTGAGGGATTCTTCGATTGTGAGAAGCAGCGCGAATTATCGACGCTAACTACTGGTAAACATTGATATTTAAGAGTAGAGTCGCTTGAATCAAATTTGGCCTGCGTGCGAGCGTTGCTAATGAAAGTCAGAAGCGGTGAGCTGCTACTCTTAAGTCATGCAGCAGACACTCAAGACGAAATCGGAGATTTACTCGAAGGTAGTGGGTTTGACGTGGTTAACGTCACTACCGAAGAAGACTGTTTCGCGCGTCTGCAACACAGCCGTCCGGAAATATTATTGGTGTCCCTGGCGAGTCCCGCCATCTACCCTGAATCAACCTTCGTGGCGTTACGTCAACAGGCGCCGCGACTCCCCATTGTGCTGTTAGCTGATGCCTCGACGGTTCATCTTGTGGTTTCCGGTTTGAAGCTGGGTGCTGATGATTATCTCATGTTGCCTCTCGGTGATCCCGCTATTATGCAGTATGTTCTGCACGATACGATCCAGCGAAAGCGCGAAATCAAGCGCCGACTCAACAATGAAAAAGCCCTGGCGAAATCCAATAAGATGCTACTGGAAAGCCTGCAACAGCTTGAGCAGGACCAGCAGGCCGGGTTTCGGGTCCAGCGGGGCTTGATGCCAGATACGCCGCTGATATTTGATAGTTTAACCTTCGAACATGTGATTCACCCGTCATTGATCTTGAGTGGCGATGCCATCGACTACTTTGAATTACCGGACCAGCGAATACTGTTTTATATCGCTGATGTCTCCGGCCATGGTGCGGCTGGCGCCATCGTGACGGTGGTGCTGAAGGGCCTGTTCCAGCAGTTGGTCAGTGAGTATGAAATGCTGTCAATTACAGCCGCGAATGACATATTGAACTGGCTAAACCAGGAATTGCTGAAGGTTCATCTGGAACAACATGTGACCCTGTTCTTGGGCTTGATCAGTGAAGACCGTAAGACCTTGGATTACAGTAATGCCGCCCATTTTCCCGGTACTATATTCTCTGGTGTTGAGGGTACTGACGGGGCTGAGTATCTCGAGTTGGGTGGTTTGCCGTTGGGCATTATAGCGACGGCGGATTACGTCGAACACAGTGTGGCGCTGCCGAAAAGTTTTAGCTTGGTTATGTTTTCCGACGGCGTGTTTGAAATCATGCCCCAGACGGGCTTGCAAGCGAAAGAAAAACACCTCGTATCACTGGTAAACTGTACCGGTGGAGAGTTAGACTGCCTGGCTGAAAAACTCGGCTTAAGCGATGTCACGGATATCCCCGATGATATTGCGATTTTTACAGTGAATAAGACTGGATAGTGGTTATGAGCAAAATACTTTTTGCTGATCAAGATGGCGTTCAAGTTCTGCAATTTTTTGGCGATGTGAGAGTGTGCCTTGGCCCGACAATTTCAACTTACCTCGCCAGTATCGATAAACATCGTGGTGTCAGAGCCATTGTTATCGATCTTCGTGAGACTACTGGTATTGACAGCACCAGCTTGGGCTTGCTCGCTAAAATCTCTCTCCGTAGTCAAGACCAGTTTAAAACCCTTCCCACTATCGTCTCCACGAATGCAGATATCAATCGAATATTGCTCAGTATGGGCTTTGATCAAATATTTTTGATTGATCAAGAAGCGCAATACGACTGCGATCAGTTCGGCGAGCTGCCACCGAAAATTGTTTCTGAGGCGGTCCTTCGGGAGCAAGTACTTGAGGCCCACAAGACGCTGATGGGGCTTAATGAGAATAACCTGATAGCTTTCCAGGACCTTGTCGCTGCGTTAGAGCAGGAGCAAGATCAGGCGCGTGGTACGCAGCCCCGTAAGGCCCTCGCTGCAGGCTGAATGCTAGAGTCTTCGTTCGGCTGGTGCTTGATGTTCGTTGCCGCGTTTAATTCCCGACTGTCAATCCGTGCCTTCAATCGCGGCCGCGCATCTAAGACTGCGACTGTCGGGCCCGCAGTTTGGCCTTGATAAAATCTGAGTGAGCAACGTGTAGTAGGCCAGAAAGCTTACGAATAAATTGTTCTTCGTATTTGTCCAAGCGACCATCGGCGAATGCCACCCGCCAGAGTTGCTCTACCAAATGAATCTTGTCGTCGTGATGATAGTGTTGATTCACCAGTTGCGTGAACTGAAACACATCGTTTGCTTCATCTGATGCGGCCCCTGCTAGTTCCAGTAATTCGAGTAGGTCGGCTTCGTCCAGGGCGAAGGTATCGCGCAGCAGGCTCATGATCAGGTCACGCTCCTGATCGTCGGCGTCAAAGTCGGCTCGAG
>JABBAY010000086.1 GCA_018607725.1 K189A clade bacterium | reverse complement strand
CTAGCGCCTGCGGCGGAACTAGCGCCTGCGGCGGAACTAGCACCTGCGGGTGCATCAACGGCTGCGGCCGGATTAACCCCGGTAGGTGCCGGCGCACTAATGACCGTAGACGACATCAACAGGATACCGAGTGATAGGACGCTGGGCAAAATATTCATTGAAGCTCCTCGAAGCATGGGTTGGGTCGTGGCTATCAGATCAGTCGAGCGCCGTTGGGTACATTTGAATCAGGGACCGCCAAGACAATGGCGCCATCTTCCCGGTGAAAGCCAGTGACCAGGCATTCTGACATCAAGGGACCGATCTGCTTGGGCGGAAAGTTGACGACCGCGATGACTTGCTTGCCCAATAGTTCATCACGGCCATAAAGGTCAGTGATTTGCGCACTGGATTTCTTCACGCCCACACCAGCACCAAAATCCACCCTGAGTATCCATGCGGGCTTGCGGGCTTCCGGGAATGCTTCTACACCGATAATGGTGCCGACTCTGAGCTGAACCTTCTGAAAATCATCCCACTCGATATGTTGCATTCTATGACCCGCTGCAGTGTGGTGCTTCCGATTCACGGTCGCAGTCCTGTGGAGTTTAGGCACAGCTGCGAGTGATATCAACAAAGCGGCCGGTAAGCTGAATAGAGGTCAGTCGCGCCGGCATTTGCTAGGATGCAGCAACGAGCGGGCTTTATAGTGGACGCCGCGGTTGGACGACAGCGCCGGTGGTGTGATTCTTGGAAAGCATCCATGCCATATTAAGCGCGCAAGCGGATCAGGCAGACTCTTGATGGCGATATCACCACGGGTCGGCGCAGAATAGGAACAGGGTTGATGGACGCACAACACATACTGGTGAGTGGCGCTGGCATTGGCGGTTTGACGGCGGCGTTGTGCCTAGCGCAGGCGGGGCATAGGGTCGAGGTGTTCGAGCAAGCAGCCATTCTGGCGGAAGTGGGTGCGGGCATCCAGTTGAGCGCCAATGGTATGCGCGTACTGCATCATCTTGGGTTGCTGCCGAGAATAGCCGCTTTGAGCTTTTTGCCCGAAGGCGTTGAGATGCGAGACTGGCGCAGCGGTCAATTGATCGCCTCGACCACCTTGGGTGCAGAAGCGCAGACGCGCTTCGGCTTCCCCTATTTCCATATCCACCGCGCCGACCTGATATCGGTGTTGCTGCAAGGGGTTCGTGAGAATGCCAATATCCAGCTTCATATAGGTTCTGCGGTGGAGGACTTCAGTCAAACCGAGTCACAGGTCAGTGTCACCGTGAGCAACCAGACTCAAGTGGCGGATCTGCTGGTGGGTGCTGATGGCATTCATTCGCAAGTACGAACAGCCTTGTTTGGTGCCGAGGCGCCGACTTTTACCGGCAATGTGGCGTGGCGTGGCTTGGTGCCGGCGAGCCTCCTGCCCCAAGATCTGGTACGGCCGGTCACGACGGCCTGGTGGGGGCCGGGTAAACATTTTGTGCATTACTTTGTGCGTCAGGGCGAGCTGGTAAATTGTGTCTGCGTGGTGGAAAAGTCTGGCTGGGATACGGAGTCCTGGACGGCCCGCGGTGACCTCCAAGAACTACAAGCAGATTTTGCTGGCTGGCATGGCACGATCCAGACGCTGATAGAACATATGGACCCGCAAGCGTGCTATAAATGGGCGCTGTTTGATCGATCGCCGATGCCGCAATGGGGTCGAGGTCGAGTCACCTTGCTGGGCGATGCCTGTCACCCCACGTTGCCTTTTATGGCGCAGGGCGCAGTCATGGCCATTGAAGATGGCGCGGTGTTGGCTCAGTGCCTGGCTGCGGAAGACTCCGTTGCGGCGGCCTTGGGGCGCTATGAAAATATTCGGCGCAAGCGTACCGCCGCTATTCAACGTGGCTCAAGACGTAATGCCCGTGTATTCCATCTCGATGGTCTTCAAGCGCGGCTCCGTAATAGCGCTGCGAAGTTCGCCAGCTCGGCGCTGACGGAGGGTATTTACAGTCACAATGTTTTTGCGGAATTTGATTCCGGGTAAGTCAGCGATTAAAACGCCAGGTTACCCCACTGCCGTCAGCGGCTGGAGTATGAAAATATGAAGCACCTTAACTCAGCAGCGAATAGAACCCATTTTAAACAGCAGGAGTGTGATCAATGAATAAAGTGGAAGGCTTACATCATCTGGCTATCAGCACCGGCGACATGAAGGCACAAATCGAGTTTTTCACTGAGAAAATCGGTATGCAACTCCAGGCCCTGTACTGGATGCATGGGGTTGAGAATACCAAACACTGTTTCTTACGCTTGAATGATGAGAGTTCTATTGCCTTTGTGCATAACCCGGACATCGAACAGATAGCCTCGCACATTGGTCAGTCTCATGCGGGGAACGCCGGCGCCAATAGCGCGCCGGGCACCATGCAGCACCTCGCTTTCAAAGTGCAGGATGACGAAGCGTTGTACCATATGCGAGACCGCCTGCGAAGCCAAGGCATACCCGTATTGGGACCGATCGAGCATGGTCTTTGCCGATCGATTTATTTTGCGGGTCTGGAGAATATGACCCTGGAGTTTGCATACTCAAAGGAACCGATCGATAACAACGTCTGGATCGATCCTGAAGTGGTTGAATTGTTGGATATCAGCGCCGCTGAATTGGCTCGATACAAACAACCCGCTGATTACAGCGACCAGGGCGGTCAAGTATCTCAACCCGCAGCTGATACGCCGGGCCCACATATGACGAATTACCCGCCAGGGGCCTATGCGCGAGTGATTAGCATTCCTGATGATGTGGTGCTCAACATGGTGGACAGTACGCCGCCGGTGAAGGTCTAGAGCGCTACGGCAGGTTCTGGCTGGTGCCGAGCCTATAGTCTTGCAGGTTTGGGGTATGGGTCATGTGCCAATAGTCTACCAGGCGCCAGGGGGAGTTTGACACAACGCGGCCGTGGCGATTCTTGTACCAGTTATTGACGCCAGGGTGGGTCCAGACCATGCGATTATGTTCCGCATCTACCCGCGCATTGTATTCATCATGTGGGTCCTGGCGGACTTCCATTCGGCGCTGACCAGACTCGATAAGTCCTATCAGACACTGGGCAATGTAGCGCGCCTGGCACTCGATGTGGAAGATCAGGCTACCGCCGTGACCAAGATTGGTATTGGGGCCATAGAAAAAAAACAGATTGGGAAAGTCGGGTGTGCTCATGCCCAAGTAGGCCCTGGCATCGTCGGTCCAGGTATCGGCAAGGGTCTTGCCCGCCGCGCCTGTCACGGTGATAGGCCAGAGGAATTGATGGGCCTGAAAGCCGGTGGCATAGATGATGACATCAGCCTCGTGTTCGATACCCAAGTCATCAACCACCCCTTTGGGCGTCACACGCGAGACGCCGGATGCTAATAAGTGCACGTTTTCCTGCTGTAGTGCCGCGCACCAGTGGTTGTCGATCAGCATGCGTTTCGCGAAGGGTGGATAGTCAGGGATGACTTTGTCCAACAATGCCTGATCACCGTTCAGAGCCTCCGTGAGGTTGCGAATGTAGACCTGTCGGTGGCGCTCGTTTTCAGCATTCAGGGAGCGTTCCGGCTGGGACCATTCGGGGTCGGTGTGGATAGAATCCCAGATGCCGTCGCCATAGGCCCAAAACAGCTTAAATCGATACCAGTTTCGGTAGAACGGTACATGGGTCAGCAACCATTGCTTACCCGGCCCGACCTGGCGGTGATAGTCCGGCAAAATTCGAATCCAATGGGCAGAGCGTTGAAAGATCGTCAGTTCGCTAACCGCTTTGGCAATCTCTGGTGCAAATTGCATGGCCGAAGCCCCCGTGCCGATGACGGCGACTCGCTTGCCTGCCAAGTCGACGCTGTGGTCCCATTGGCTCGAGTGAAAGGCTGGGCCCTGAAACTCGGCCTTGCCGGCAAACTCAGGCACCATGGGTCGGTTAACCTGGCCTACGGCACTCAAGACAATATTTGCCGTGTCCAGGGTATCATTGCCATCGATGTCGCGGCTGACGACGTGCCAGTGTTGAGTTGCTTCTTGCCAGGTCAGGCTGACCACCTCAGTGTTGAGTCGCGTGTCTTCAAGCAGGTCGTACTTTGTGGCCACGTCATTGATGTAATGGTAAAGCTCGTCTCGTTTGGAATAGAACCCTGACCATTGGGCATTGGGTTCAAAGGAGTACGAGTAGAAGTGATTGGGCGTGTCGACACCGCAGGCAGGATAGGTATTCTCATACCAGGTGCCGCCCAGGGCCGGATTCTTTTCGAGAATCACAAAGGGCAGGCCGAGGCGCTGGCATTCGATGGCAGCGCAGACACCCGACAGGCCACCACCGACGATAATGACCTTGAAGTCGTTCAATATTGCCGGTTCAGGTTGCTTTTGCCACTGGACTCTTTGTCGCGCGGAATCTGTGAAACCCATATCTTCCAAGAGCATCGGCACATATTCTTCCGCGACGTCTTCGCCCACCAGCACTGACGCCAATTGTTGCATGATCAAGGCACTTGGCAGAGTGGGCAATGCCCCTGCGTGATCCGTGATTAAGGCCAGAGCCAGATCCCGAATCTCTTGCTGCCGGGCAAGCGACATTTTGCGAGTGCCGTCGATGTCGCCTCGTGAGGGACGCTCGGGGTTTTCAAGTATCGATAAGTCACCACTCAGCTGGGCAATCGCGATGAGCAAGGTGGGAATGTTAGCCTCTTGCAGCGCAGCTTTCAGGTTTGCGGTATCAATGGCTTGCATGGTGAACTCAATAACGAACAACGGATAAGTTATATCATGCCTAATAGTCGTGCTGCACACCAGGGTGAGGCCGCTGTGACGAGCAGGACTAAAATCATCAGATTGCCTTCGGAGAGGTTAAAACGTTCATTAATTGTCTGCCAGGATTGCTGCAGGACGATACGGCCCAAGAGATATTCGAAGGCCATCGTTAAAGCAACCCAAAAACAGCCGATTAGCAGGTAGAGCTCCTCGGGTAAATGGCCAAGCCAAGGCAGTGTCAGATACGTAACGACAACGATCAGAGTCGAAAGGCTGAGTCCACTGAGGGTTAAGGCCTGGCGTGTGCCCAGCCAAGGTGTCAGCAGCTTGTCGCGGCTGACGCCATTGAGCACAGCACCGGCGGCCATCAACAGCCAGAGCAAAAATACCTTCAGCATCAAAAGTGTCACGCCTCGGGCGCGCTATATTGCCGAGGTCTGACGGTTTGAGTGCTAATTTTTCGAAAGCGAGGCTGTGAGGCTGACACCATTAGTTTTACCCTGGGGTTGATAGGTCTGAGTTCTGCCGAATAGAGTATCCGGCGGTCGGTGCTAACGTCTTGATGGGTGACAATGATCTTTGACTATTGTGGTTGACTGCGCGGCTGTGCTGCAGCGTAGCATTGGCAGATGGTCGGTTTTTGTGCTTTAGTATTCGCCAACATCATCCATTTGAGGCATACCATGGCGTCCATCAAGGCTAACGATATATTGATCGAGTACGACGCCTTCGGCGAACCTACCGGTCGCCCTTTGTTGCTCATCATGGGCCTCGGTGCCCAGATGACCCGGTGGCGTGGCGAGTTATGTGAGCTGCTGGCGGCACAAGGCCACTATGTGATTCGTTTTGATAATCGCGATGTCGGCTTGTCGCAGAAATTCGGCGCGGCGGGCATGCCTGATATGGTCAAAATATTTGCCCAAGCGACTGCTGGCGAGCCGGTCTCAGCCGCCTATTCTTTGTCAGATATGGCCAATGATGCCGCCGCCTTGCTAACGGCGCTGGACATTCAGGCGGCACATATTTGTGGTGCCTCACTGGGGGGCATGATCGCTCAGGTCATGGCTTTGGAACATGGTTCAAGGGTGAAGTCCATGACCTCGATTATGTCGACGACGGGAGACCCAAGCTTGCCGAAAGCGACACCTGAAGCGATGGCGGCACTGATGAGTCCAGCAGGAAATAGCCTTGAAGAGGTCCTCGATCGAGCGGTGAAGAATGCCGCGGTGATTGGTGGCCCCGGCTTCCCCGCGCCAGACGCTGAGATACGGGCGCTGGCACAAAGTGATTATGAGCGCAGTTTTTATCCTGAAGGTGTGGCACGCCAGATGGCAGCGGTTGCGGCAACGGGCAACCGCCGTCCCAGGCTCGAGCAATTGGTGATGCCGACCCTGGTCATTCATGGACAAAACGACCCGTTGATTCCTGTGTCTGGGGGAATGGACACTCAAGCAGCAATCCAGGATGCGGTACTCAAAGTGTTTGAGGGCATGGGCCATAATCTGCCACAGCCATTGTGGGGTGGTATCGTTGAGGCGATCTCAACCCATACATTGGCACATGATTAGGTTTGTGTGTTTTTCCCCCCGGCTAGGCGCCCCCGGCTCGGCGCCCCCGGTTCGGCGCTCCCGGCTAGGCGCCCCCGGCTAGGCGCCCCCACTCGGTACTGACCTGAAGATCAG
>JABBAY010000081.1 GCA_018607725.1 K189A clade bacterium | reverse complement strand
AGCAGCGCAAAGCCGCTGAGCGTCCAACGTGAGGCGGTAGCCCCGCGCCAGCCTAGTTGATGACGACCCCACAAAAGCACCGCAAAAACAATCCAGGCAGCGAGCGTGATAGAGGTGTGATGGATCAGGCCAGGATTGTGGATATCGCCGAGAAAGATAAAGCCACTGATGATGGATAGCGTCAGAAACGTGAGACCGGCCCACAGCAATTCGAATAATAGTGATTCCATGGTCTGTAGAGGTGGCAAATGCCGAACTAGGTCGAACTTTCGATGTTTCAGTTCGTAGTCGCCAAAGGACAGCATGATCGCCTGCAGGGCGGCAATGGCCAACAGACCGTAAGCGATCACTGAGAGGACGATATGGGTGACAATGCCGCCGGCAAGGTGCTGGCGTAATGTATAGTCAGTCGTGGTTGCTAAGGTGGCCAGGATAGCGATAATGGCGAGCGGAAAAATAGCGATCACCAGATTCGCAACCGGGCGGCGTAAGCTGTTGGCCATTAAGAGGCTGCTGATCGCCAGAGTGATCAGACTGGCCATGGGTAGAATGCCGAGGTTGATCCCGTGATCGGTGACGATTTCACGAAAGGTAAACAGCCCGTGGAGCAAGATGGCCGCGATGCCGCTGACTGAGACCAGCAGATGCTTTGCAGGTATCTCGCGGCGCAGACCGGCAATCTGGATGCCCGCGCTTGCCGAATACAACAGACAGGCAAGAATTCCGAAAATAGCTGTGTTCATTGTCGAGTCTCTGAAAATAGCAGCGTAATTTAGGTTATGATAGCAGGTTCAATAACGAACTGATTCAGGATAAAGCAAGTGTTTGAATCTTTAACAGAACGACTCAGTGCCACCCTCGGTAACCTGACGGGTAAAGCCCGCCTGACCGAGGAAAATATTCAGGAAACCCTGCGGGAAGTTCGGCTGGCATTGCTCGAGGCCGATGTCGCTCTGCCGGTGGTGAAGGGCTTTATTGACCAGGTTCGCGAGCGAGCGGTGGGTCAGGATATTGCCAAGAGTCTGTCGCCAGGTCAGGCTTTCGTCAAAATTGTCAACGATGAACTCGTTCGGGTCATGGGCGCAGAAGATACGGGCCTCAATCTGAGCACCCAACCACCCGCCGTAATATTGATGGCAGGTTTGCAGGGTGCGGGTAAGACGACTTCTGTTGCGAAGCTGGGCTTATGGCTCAAGGCTCGCGAGAAGAAAACGGTCATGGTCGTCAGTACAGACGTCTACCGACCTGCGGCGATCGATCAGCTGCGTACCCTGGCCCTCGAAGCCAAGGTGAGTTTTTTCGAGAGTAGCCCTGATCAGCAGCCACTGGATATTGCCCGTGACGCATTGGCAGCCGCGAAGCGGCAATTTTGTGATGTCTTAATTGTGGATACCGCTGGCCGTTTGGCGATCGATACGGCGATGATGGCGGAAATCAAAGCGCTACATGGCGCCATCAAGCCGGTTGAGACCCTGTTTGTGGTTGACGCCATGACTGGCCAGGATGCTGCGAGTACCGCTGCTGTATTTAATGATCAGCTGGCACTCACCGGTGTCATTCTTACCAAGACTGATGGTGATGCCAGAGGTGGCGCTGCCTTGTCAGTGCGCTCGATCACCGGCAAGCCCATCAAATTCATGGGTGTGAGCGAAAAAATTGATGGGTTGGAGGCGTTCTATCCAGACCGTTTGGCGTCAAGAATCCTCGGCATGGGTGATGTCCTGTCGTTGATCGAAGAGGTCGAGCAGAAGATTGATAAAGACAAGGCCCAGAAATTAGCGAATAAGCTGAAGAAAGGCAAAAAGTTCGACCTTGAAGACTTTCGCGACCAGATTCAACAGATGAACAATATGGGTGGCATCTCCAGTATGCTCGACAAGCTACCAGGCATGGGCGGTATGGCCAAAGTGGCACAGGCCAAGCTGGAGGCGAATCCTTTCGGTCCGATGGAAGCGATTATCAATTCCATGACCCCTGGCGAGCGGCGTTTTCCGGATGTCATCAATGGCTCGCGAAAAAAGCGCATTGCCATGGGATCCGGTACTCAGATTCAAGACGTCAACAGATTGCTGAAACAGCATAAGCAAATGCAAAAAACCATGAAGAAGCTAACGAAAAAAGGTGCCATGGCCAACATGATGCGAGGTATGGGTGGTATGATGCAGGGCCCCGGAGGGGGAGCGCCGCGAATGTAACACAGTATGGGTGCTGCAGCGAGGCGGCCGCGCGGTTACTCAAGCCCGCATTGGTAGGTATTATTGATCAATATTCGATTCTGAAAAGAAAATCTTCCCAGGCGCTATGCAGCTATTTAACTCTGCACGTCTTTACCGTACAATACCGGCCCTTTCGGCAGCCCTAATTTCTGCCGAGCCTGTATTTTTAAAGGAAATCAAGAACATGGTAACGATTCGGTTATCCAGAAGTGGCAGTAAGAAACGCCCTTACTATTTCATTAGCGTCGCCGACAGTCGTGTTAGTCGTGACGGCCGTTTTATTGAGCGCTTGGGATTCTTTAACCCGGTTGCCCGTGGCGCAGACGAAAAGCTTCGTCTGGACCTGGAGCGCTACGATTACTGGACTCGTCAAGGCGCGCAGTGCAGTGATCGCGTCGCGCAACTGGTCAAAGACGCGCGCAAATTAGCGGCAGCGACCCCTGGTGAGGAAGCTGCGGCTTAACTGACGGATTGAGTGATTCAAAATTGCCAGACTCGTCGCAGGGACCTATTGCGATAGGGCGGATTTCGGCGGTTTATGGTTTGAAAGGCTGGGTAAAAGTTTTTTCTTTCACCGAACCGAAGGAGCAGATTTTCACTTATCAGCCTTGGCTGATTAAGAAAGCTGACGCCAGAACGCCACTACAATCCTTTGAGGTCGTGTCGGTCAAGGTTCATGGCAAGGGACTTATTGCTTTGCCAGTGGATTGCCAGGATCGAGATCAGGCGCAGCTGTATGTGGGGTACGAAATCTGGACGGACAGTGAGCAACTGCCCAGTCTGGAAGCCGGTGAGTTTTATTGGCGCCAGCTCGAGGGTCTGAAAGTGATCAATGAGAAGGGGCAGTATTTTGGCCGTGTTGATCATCTGCTAGAGACTGGCGCAAACGATGTGCTGGTGGTGAAAGCCGATAAACACAGTATTGATGACCGCGAGCGGCTAATCCCTTATGTGGAGCCGCAGTACATCCGCGAAGTTGATCTGCAGCAGGGTACGATTTTTGTAAACTGGGATGCGCAGTACTAGTTTTCTGCGTGCTTCGGGACAAGTAGAAAGACGAGGAAGCTGGTATGTGGATGGGAATCGTGACGTTATTCCCGGAAATGTTCCAGGCAGTAGCCGAACATGGAATTACCCGCCGGGCGTTAGCGTCAGGTTTGCTGGAGATGGCGATATGGAATCCGCGGGATTTCGCCACTGACAAGCACCGGACGGTAGACGACAAGCCTTATGGCGGTGGGCCGGGCATGTTGATGAAGGTTGGGCCTTTGACGAAAGCCATCGAGGCTGCAAGGCTGGCCGCCGGCGCAGACTGCAAAGTGATTTACTTGTCACCCCAGGGTAAACGCCTGGATCAGGCAGCGTTGGATAGTCTGGCGAACCGTGAGCGAATCATTTTGGTCGCCGGTCGTTATGAAGGCATTGATGAACGCTTGATGGGTGCCGTGATCGATGAAGAATACTCCATTGGAGACTATGTCTTGAGTGGAGGTGAGTTGCCTGCCATGGTTTTGATTGATGGCATTACCCGATTATTGCCGGGTGCGGTGGGCGATCCGGAATCAATTGAATTTGATTCTTTTAAGACGGGTTTGTTGGATTACCCGCAATATACGCGGCCAGAAGTGGTCGGTGGAATGCAGGTGCCGCCAGTGTTACTGAGTGGCAACCACCAGAAAATTCAGCGCTGGCGGCTACAGCAGGCGTTAGGGCGGACATATGAACGTCGACCGGATTTATTGGAAGGTCGGGAAATGAGTGAGACGGAACAGCAGTTGTTGGATGAGTACTTGCAAGATCAGTTGCAAGAGCACGCTACCCAGCCTCGGCTAATTGAGGATTAACCTGATGAAGAATAAATTGATCGCAGATATCGAGAATGCCCAGCTCAAGCAGGACATTCCCGCATTTGGCCCCGGTGATAACCTGGTTGTTCAGGTTAAAGTTCGCGAAGGTACGCGAGAACGATTGCAGGCCTATGAAGGGGTTGTTATTGCCAAGCGTAATCGTGGCATCAACTCTGCGTTCACTGTCCGCAAGATTTCTCATGGTGTTGGCGTTGAACGAACTTTCCAGGCGCACAGTCCGCTGATTGATAGCATTACAGTGGTACGTCGCGGTGATGTTCGGCAAGCGAAGCTATACTACCTGCGTGAACTCAGTGGTCGTAGTGCGCGTATCAAAGAGAAGTTGGCCAAGCGGGTCTAGACTCGGCATCTTCGAGAAAAAACGTCGCCATAGCGGCGTTTTTTTTCGCCTGAATTTATCCATTACCAGTCCATCTGTAAGTTGTTCGCTGACCTTATTCCGCTGTAAGGTGTCATCATGTCGAATCAGATCATTGATAAGTTTCTTGATAGCCAGTGGCTCGAAAAGGGCTTAAGCCGCAATACCTTGGAATCCTATGGTAGAGATCTTAAGGCTTATTCGGTGTGGCTTGAACAACAGCCCCTGGAGCTCCTCCAAGCCCGACGGGAAGATCTGCTGCGCTATCTTGCAGCTCGCATGGGCAGCGGTTTGAAGGCTCGTTCGACGGCCCGTGCGTTGTCGTGCCTGCGAGGCCTGTATCGCTATTTGCTCCGAGAGAATCTCATTCGCTTAGATCCCACCCTGCGCATTGACAACCCCAAACTCGGTCGACCCCTGCCAGATACCCTCAGCGAACAAGATATTGACCGATTGCTTGGTGCGCCCGATCCGTTGACGTTATTGGGGCTTCGAGATCGCACGATGCTTGAAGTGCTGTACGCTACCGGGTTGCGAGTCACTGAGCTTGTGTCGCTGCGGCTGACCGATATCAACTTGCGACAAGGCGTTGTCAGAGTCATGGGTAAAGGTAGCAAGGAGCGCCTGGTGCCTCTTGGCGAGGAGGCGATAGCCTGGATTGAGCATTTTTTGCAGACAGCGCGAGATCCGCTGTTGAAAAATAGCCTTCATGAAGATGTGGTATTCCCCAGCAATCGTGGCCAGATTATGACCCGCCAGACATTCTGGTACCGAATAAAAGCCCATGCACGAACGGCTGGCATCACGCGCAAGCTGTCGCCTCACACGCTGCGGCATGCCTTTGCAACCCATCTACTGAATCATGGCGCAGACCTGCGGGTTGTGCAGCTGCTGTTGGGGCACAGCGACCTGTCCACCACTCAAATCTACACGCACGTCGCTCAACACCGGATGAAAGAATTACATCAGGCTCATCATCCGCGCGGTTGATCTGGGAATATGACCACCCAGGTAATAAAATATTGAATGTGATCCGCAGAAGCTGGCATTTGCAGTCTATAATAGTCGGCATTCGCATTGGCACTGTTGGTCTTTAGTGACGGTGTACTAAAGCATGTGACCTTTTGAACCACGAGGAAGCCAGATTATGGGCCAGATTAAGATAATATTGGTTGCGCTGACGTTGCTACTGACGCCAGGGTTGTTGGCTGCGGAAAGTCGAGTTTCGACGATAACAGCGGCGCCAACCGCGAGCCTGAATGCCGATAGCATTCGTGAGCGGTTGTTGCAGGCCAGGCCCGGATTGCCGATTTTGAGTATTGAAGCCAGTCCATTAGCCGGTTTTTGGGATGTGAAATTACCCGGTGGCCAGACACTGTTTGTGTCTGCGGATGGTGCGAATTTTATCGTTGGCGAGCTATTTGAAATCACTGACGATAACTTTGTGAATATCTCCGAGCAGGGCCGAGATAGGGAGCGCAAGCAGCTATTGGCAGATATTGACAGCAAGGATATGGTGATTTTCAAGGCGTCCACGGGTGAAGCCAAAGCGGTGGTTACCGTGTTCACTGATATCGACTGTGGCTATTGTCGCAAGCTCCACCAAGAAGTGCCTGAAATGAATCGTCGAGGCATCGAGGTGCGGTACCTTGCTTATCCGCGGTCAGGTATTGGCTCACCTTCCTACGACAAGTTGGTGTCAGTCTGGTGTGCTGATAATCCTCAGATGGCGTTGACCTTGTCCAAAGGCGGCTCAGATTTACCCGTTCGCACCTGTGCCAACGCGGTGGCTGCACAGTACCAACTCGGTGCCGAGATGGGAGTTTCAGGAACGCCAAGTCTGGTGTTTGAAGATGGCAGGATGCAAGCGGGCTATCTCCCTGTGGATCAGCTCGCGGTGGTATTGGGGCTGAATTGATCCGCGGAATGCGCTGTTGCCTTTAACCTATGAGCTATCACCTATGAGCTATGAGCTATGAGGCCCCTATCATCTGTGTAACTGGAGCGCGATAAC
>JABBAY010000212.1 GCA_018607725.1 K189A clade bacterium | reverse complement strand
CAGTCGCGGTCAGGGCAACAACTGTGATGCTCACGACACCGGATCATATGCGCGGACGGGCCTACGCCCTAATGATTCTAGCGGCTCAAACCGCCAACAATATTGGCACCATTTGGGTAGGCGCCTGGGCCGGCGCCATTGGCGCTAACAACACCATGTTATTGGGTGGCGTGATATCGATTACGGCAACAGCCATGATCTGGTGGTTCTGGAAACCCATCCGAGAATTCAGATCAGACTAGGCGTCCCCGACTAGGCGTCCCCGACTAGATTCGTGTCTTTGCGCCAAAGGCGCAAAACATGAATGCCGGCAGGTGATTTCGCAACGCGAAACACCGAGAGGCGTCCCCGACTAGGCGTCCCCGACTAGGCCTGTTTGCCATAGGCCTAGCCACAGTGACGTAAATTGGAATGATCAGAATCAGGGGTCGGAGTCATGGCTCCGACCCCATTTATATGCGAGGAACGGTTGTTAGTTCCTATCTACCATGTCCTTATCGAGTCGCCGCCAGGTCAGCAGAAAGAACAGTGAACTGGCAGCGTACAGGGCAGCCATAATGACCATCGCCGACTGCAGACTCTGCGAGTAAACCGCGCCGCAGACATTTTGCAGATTGTCGCTCAACTCGCTTATCGCAGCTGGATGACATTGATTTCGCGCCAGCTCCTCAGTCGCCACGCCAAGCTCAGCGATACCACTGACAAAGAAAATGTCCGAAATGGCGCCGATGAACAAGGGCCCAAATCCGTAGCCAATGAGATTGACGACAAATAGTAATACGGCGGTCGCCATTGCTCGTACACGCATACTGACAACACCCTGGCCGATAGTGTACTGGGCGGCGAGATAGCCGTACTTAACGAAACCACCAATCATCAGGCAGGTAGCAGCAAGTACTAGACTCTGTGTCGTGAAGGCAAAAATATAGAATGGAATCGACAAGGCCAAACCGATGCCCGGCACCCAGGCGATGGCACCCGGATATTTTTTGTAAAGCTTTGTCGCTAGCCAACCCGTCGCGAAGGTGCCGATCGCAGATGACAATGACACGGGTGCATTGATCCACATGGCGGCTTCACCGGTGGAAATTTCGTGAGTTCGAACCAGAAAGATTGACTGAAACGAGGAAATTCCGTAACCACAGAAAGCCGCCACGGTAGCGCCGGCGGTCATTAGCCAGAAAGCCGGCTTGGTCGTTAGTTCACGGATGGCTTCGCGCAGCTCGACTTTTTCCTTGGCTTCCGTTGCCACTGGATCTGTGTAACCGCGTGGCGGCTCTTTGACCGTTAATTTGAAAATGACGGCAATCAACAGGCCTGGCAGGCCTACGACAAAAAAAGCCGTTCGCCAGTCGTACGTATCGGTCACCCAACCACCGATAAGATTCGCGAACATCGTGCCAAGTGTTACGCCCATGGCGTAAACGCCCAGCGCCTGAGATCTATCGCGCGGCGCGAAATAGTCAGCGATTAACGAGTTGGCCGGCGGTGTACAGCCCGCCTCGCCAATACCGACGCCGACGCGACACATCAGCAAAATCCAGAACGCGCCGATGGTGATAGAGCCAATGGTGATCTCGGTTGCCAGCCCGCAAAGCGCCGTCATTAATGACCACAGGGCAACACAGACAGTCATAATCCAGACGCGGTGAGCCGCATCGGCATAGCGAGCCAGAGGAATGCCCACAATGGTATAAAGAAGCGCAAAACCGAAACCGGTAAGCAGGCCGAATTGGGTGTCGGAAATGCCGAGTTCCGGTATCAGATCCGGACCAACGACGGCGAGCAGCCCCCGGTCAACGAAATTCATAATGTAGATAATCGTCAGGGCGGAGAGCACATAGGTTCGGTAACGTTTGGTACCGTAGCCCGTCACGTTAGTCTGCACTCCAGCGTCTCTGGATGAGGTTGCTGTTGTCATATATGAAGGTCTCTAAGGTCTATGACCAGTATAGTTGGCTTTGACTGTCAATATGCCACTTCGCGCACTTTGCCCGTCAGCAAAAAAGTCTGTCGGCACAAAGTCTGTCGGCATCAAGTCCGTCGGCACAGACGCACGCAGTGTAGAGGGATATAGCGCCAAGGGCTATGGTTGTCACCAATTTCAGGGGCAGAGCCAAGTGCCAGAGTCAATGACGCCGTGCTTCTACCTGACTGCGACAATCTTCAGCTCCAAGAACCAGGCAGATATTGAGGCTGCGCCTAATCTTTTGAATGCTGTCGATAAGCGTGGCGCCGATACTATCATGGTACACCTGCAGGCGCGCAGGCGAACTCTCTCCTAAACGCAAGTATTCGGGGTGCGGTGTCCCGATCTTTATTGATGGGTGTCTCGATCTTTCATATACTCGCGGGTCGATTGAATCACGCTTCCAACCACTGAAGGTACATTAAGCCTATGATTATTCATTCCAGCCCGCTGCCCGATGTAGAAATCCCGAACGTAACGATTACCGCGCATGTGTTACGCAAGGCCGAGGCGCTGGCTGACTTGGTCGCGATTCGGGATGCCGCGGGCACCAGCAGCTACACTTTCGCGGAGCTTAGCAACGCCATTCACGCCTTAGCAGGTGGTCTGGCTGCGCGCGGCATCGCCCCGGGCAAGGTGGTTGGTCTTATGGCACCCAATCTGCCGGAATACGCTGTGGTATTCCACGGTGTTGCCGTCGCCGGCGCTGCTGTCACCACCATCAACCCCACCTATGGTCCGCAAGAGGTCATGCACCAGCTTAAAGATGCTGGTGCGACCATGCTGTTTACGGTGCCCATGTTCGCCGCAACCGCCTTGCAAGCCATCGAAGGCACCGCTGTGACCGAGGTTATTATTATCGGCGATGCTGTGCCCGGCACGACCGCCATGAATGAAGTTTTTGGTGATCCCATCGAGCAGGTCCCTGTCGATACAGCCACGCACACGGTGGTATTACCCTACTCGTCTGGCACCACGGGCTTACCTAAAGGCGTAATGCTATCCCATCGCAATCTGGTGGCTAACATTGAACAATGCATCCATGCTATTCGCTATCAGGAGAACGAAGTGGCACTGGCAGCCCTGCCGTTTTTCCATATCTACGGCATGCAGGTCTTGATGAACGGTCTGATCAGCAACGGGGTGGCAACCATCACCATGCCCCGGTTCGATATGGTGGAGGCATTACAGGCGGTACAAGAGCTGAAGATCACCCGCTTCTTTGCTGTTCCGCCCATCATCATTGGGCTGGCGAGCGCGCCCATTGTCGACCAGTATGACATGTCATCTGTCAAACAGGTGTTTTCCGGTGCCGCCCCGCTGGGTGCAGAGCTCGCCGCCAAAGCCGCTGCACGACTCGGTTGCGAGGTGGTCCAGGGCTTTGGCATGACCGAACTCAGCCCTGTGAGTCACTCGACAGTTGAGGGCGACTATCGCCCCGGCACCAGTGGTGTAACTATCTCCAATACCGAAAGCCGCATCGTCGACCCGGATACGGGTGAAGATCAGCCCGTTGGCGGCCGCGGCGAGCTCTGGGTGCGTGGCCCGCAGGTCATGACGGGGTATTTGAATAACCCCAAAGCCACTGCGGAAACCATTGACGCTGACGGCTGGCTGCATACCGGTGACATTGCCGTAATCGATGAGCACGGCCACATGAGTATCGTTGACCGCATGAAAGAGCTCATCAAGTTCAAGGGTTTCCAGGTCGCCCCGGCAGAACTGGAAGCACTACTGATAACGCACCCAAAGATTCTCGATGTTGCGGTGATCGGCATTGCCGATGAGGAAGCCGGCGAAGTGCCCAAAGCGTTCGTCGTGACAACAGCCGACAATGAGGTCACCCTAGAAGACATTCAGGCTCTGGTCAGCGAAAATCTGGTGAGTTACAAGCAGATCCGTGTGCTCGAACTGATCGACGCCATACCCAAAAGCGCCGCCGGCAAAATTCTTCGAAAAGAGCTCCGCAATCGCTAAATTGATAATCATTCAGCGATAACAGTAATGGGGCCGGGGTAACCTCTGTTTTTACTCCGACCCCCATTACCCCCCCATTACCCCCCTATTACCCCCCCATTGCCGCTAGACAGAATCTATCACTTGAGCGAGCCAGCCCCCTCCTCTGGGAGTGATCTTTAACGATTTTGTGCCTAATCAAGAGAAATTCAGCCTGATCACCAAATGCAATTGATAACGATTATCGTTTAGAATAAGATTCGCACCACTAAGACTTCGCCGTATTCAGGACAGCTCAATGAAGCGCACTACATTACTACTTACTCTGGCGATCTCAGCGTTAAGCACCTCGTTAGTGCATGCACAGGCACAAGACGACAACATCGAGGAAGTCACTATCATTGGCAGCCGCGAGCAGGCACTGCGACTCGCTGGTTCCGCCCACTATATTGGCTCCGACAAACTCGCAAAGTTTGCTTACAGCGACATTCAGCGCATCGCACGTGAAGTGCCCGGTGTCTCTATTCAAATTGAAGACGGCTATGGGCTTAGACCGAACATCGGCATCCGTGGCGTAGCAACGGAACGCAGCGGTCGCATCACACTGTTAGAAGACAATGTGCTTATCGCACCTGCGCCCTACTCCGCGCCCTCGGCCTATTATTTTCCAACCGTGGGCAGACTGAGCGCTATAGAGGTCGTTAAGGGCCCCGCTGCGATTACCCAAGGACCCTACACCATTGGCGGCGCCCTCAACATGGTGTCTACACCGATCCCCACACCGATGTCAGGCAACATCATCACTGAGGCGGGTGAGGATTCTACCTACCGCGTTCATGCTACCTATGGCGGCAGAAGCGAATCAGGTTTTGGCTATCTGTTGGAGACACACCAGTGGCTGTCCGATGGCTTTCAAGACATCGACCGAAGCAATAATAACACGGGTCTCGATGTAGAGGATTACACAATCAAGCTTAGCTACG
Organism: K189A clade bacterium; assembly: GCA_018607725.1. Lineage (GTDB taxonomy): Bacteria > Pseudomonadota > Gammaproteobacteria > Pseudomonadales > Azotimanducaceae > UBA4582. The sequence goes on along the minus strand of JABBAY010000212.1, from coordinate 1,576 downwards.
CACCGAGCAACTCCGCACATGGGATCGAATTGAAGCTGCAGTCTACAGAGCAGAGTTCGAATCAGAGCTACCTCGGCCTCACCGACCGAGACTTCGACAATAATGCATTTCGGCGCTACGGCCTCTCCGCGCGAGACAATATCAAAACCGAGCACGAGCAACAGATTCTTCGTTACAGCTACGATATCAGTTACTCCCTGGATGTGTCTGTCACTGCCTACAACAACGAACATCAACGTAACTGGCTTAAGACTGAGGGTATCGATTTCGATGGTAGCAGCAGCGCCGAAGACTTCGACCGAACCAGCTGGGCCAATGTAATTCAAGCTATTAATACCGGCACAAACTTAGGCGGCCTCAACCCAGATCAACTTCAATCTATACTGGACGGCAGCAGCGACACGCCTTCCGGCAGTATTCAACTACGCTCGAATAATCGCGAATACTTTTCTCGCGGCATACAGATCGGTCTGAACTGGGACGGTATGATAGGTAATAGCGCACACGATCTTGAATTCGGCATTCGCCTGCACGAAGACGAGGAAGATCGATTGGAGCGCAATAGCAATTACAGTCAAAGCAATGGCGAGCTAGCACTCGATGATCTTGGCATTCTAGGCAATGCCGGCAATCGAGTTCAGGAAGCCCGAGCGTTGGCTATTCATATTCATGACAATATTCAGCTAGGCGACTGGACACTATCACCCGGCCTGCGCTATGAAAATATCGAACAGAAGCGCACACGCTATACCGACGGCGCGCTCCGAACTTTTCGCGACGCGCGCCAAAACGACACGCAAGTCTTCCTCCCTGGACTGGGCATTCTCTACCAGGTGAGTGATTCTCTCTCTGTACTAGGCGGGGCGCACAAGGGCTTTACAGCGCCTAGCAACTCACCCAACGTCAATGAAGAGACAGCCATTAACTATGAGTTAGGCTTCCGCTACCAGAACGACTCCCTGTCCACCGAACTCATCGGCTTCATGAGCGACTACGACAACATATTGGGTGAATGTACTTCGTCATCCGGGTCCGACTGCACGATTGGCGACGCCTTCAACGGCGACGCCGCAACGGTCGCGGGCCTGGAATTATTAGTCCGTGCGAACCTGGCACGAGGTGGCAGCTACAAAATTCCGGTATCCCTAAGCTACACCTTGATCAATGGCGAATTCGACAGCGACATTGCCGATACGGATTTCTTTGGTTCCGTTAGCAAGGGCGACCCATTACCCTACCTGCCCGAAAATCAGTTTCTTGTCTCTGTAGGTTTTGAGAAGAACAATTGGGCGGCCTATGTTAGCGGCAACTATGTGGACGAGGTCTGTGTGCGAGCGTCTTGCGGCGCCTTCGAGAAAACCGATGACACGTTTACGGTCGATATCGCAGCGAATTACCAGTTTAATCGTGCGTTGAATGTCTATGCCCGAGTCGAAAATCTCACTAGCGAGGAAGATATTCTCGGCCGTCAGCCCTATGGCGCCCGCCCGAACAAAGACCGCACCGTAACGGTAGGCCTTCGATTCAACTTCTAAGCTAAAGCGAGCATTTACTTTGCTTGAATTTTAAGCGGCTA
>JABBAY010000028.1 GCA_018607725.1 K189A clade bacterium | reverse complement strand
GCCTGGTTCTCGCCACCCTCGGGGTTGGCGTCCATTTTATTCCAGATCGCGGTCTCGATGATACCGGGGTGAATCGAGTTGACTCGCACACCGTTGCCCAGGGCCGCACACTCCTTGGCCACCGACTTGCTCAGCAGGCGCACACCGCCTTTGGTCATGGCATAGGCCGACAGACCCGGTGAGGCCATCAGGCCGGCCACAGAGGAGACGTTGATGACTGAACCGCCGTCCTTTTCGGCCATAAAGGGTATGCCGTGCTTCAAGCCGAGAAACACGCCATCAAGATTGACGGCATTTTGCTTTTGGAACTGGGCCATGGTCATCTCAAAGATAGAGGCCCTGACGGCGATGCCGGCATTGTTGACGAGAATATCGAGTCGACCATGCAGTTGGCGGATTTGTTGAAGGATCTTGATCCATTCGTCTTCGCTGGTGACATCGTGGTGCAGATAGCTGGCCTGACCACCGGTTTTGGTGATGGCGTCGACTGCGCTCATGCCAACTTCGTCAATAACATCGGTGATGACAATGATGGCGCCTTCGCTCGCGAGACGTTCGGCGCAGGCGCGACCGATACCCATGGCGCCTCCGGTGATCAGTGCGACCTTATTTTCGACTCGTCCCATAATGTTGACTCCTGTGCTTGTCTGTCTGTTATTGATGAGTATGAACAGCGATCAATGGCTATTGATGGCGATTGGTGAGCCCGGTGCTGCGCCAGCATCCAGACCGAGCGGGAATAGTGCCTAATCTTAAGCCCCTTGAACAGGCCTAAAAACGGGTGGGCAGTGAGTGGTTGTCACGTACGGGCGGGAATTGCTATAAAAGTCGCGCGTCAGGGGCCAGAATAGGCCCGTAAATCCTCAGACATGCCAGGATGAAGTATTCATGAGTTGGTCCAAAGAAGCCCAGGAAATTGAATTACGCCGTGAACTCGCGCGCCAGCAAGGTGGGACAGACGCGGTGGCTTTGCAACATGCCAAGGGCCGCCTCACGATTCGCGAGCGCATTGATATGCTGGTGGAGAATGATAGTTTTGAGGAACACGGCGAGGGCGCCGGCTTTGCCGAGAAGGGCCCGGACGGTACGATTACGGACTTTAGCCCGGCAAACTATGTCATTGGCTTTGGCGAGATTAATGGTCAGCGGGTCGCGGTGGGTGGCGAAGACTTTACCCTTAAAGGCGGCTCGCCGAATGGCGCCGGGCTGCGCAAGAGTGTTTATGCGGAAGAGCTGGCCGTGCAATTTAAAGTACCGCTGGTGCGCCTGCTGGAGGGTGGTGGCGGCAGTGTTGCGAGTTCTGGCGGGGCCAGACCACAGACGGTGGGGTCGCCAGTGTATGCGGAACCCAGATTCAAGATTATCGCCCAGGCCATGAATTGTGTGCCCGTGGTGTCGGCGGCGCTGGGGCCGGTGGCGGGTTTTCCTGCCGGGCGGCTGGTAGCGTCGCATTTTTCGGTGATGGTGAAGAATACGTCCCAGGTACTGGTGGCGGGGCCAGCCTTGGTAGAACGCGCCCTGGGTATGAGCATGACGAAGGAAGAGCTGGGCGGCTGGAAGGTGCATACCCGTAGTGGCATTGTGAATAATGTCGCCGACACTGAGGCCGAGGCCCTGCTGCAGGTGCAACAGTTCTTGAGCTATATGCCGCGCAATGTTTGGCAGCTGGCGCCCAGAGTTTCCTGTACCGATGATCCCAACCGGGCCGAAGAGGCCCTGTTGTCCATCGTCCCGAAGGACGGTCGCAAGCCTTTCAAGATGCGCGATCTGATTAATCATGTGGTGGACTTGGCGTCGTTCTTCGAGATTTCGCCGTTTTATGGCAAGGGTCAGATCACCGGCTTCGCCCGTTTGAACGGGGCGGTGGTGGGTATCATTGCCAATGACTGTAAACATTATGCCGGCGCCATGAGCGCCACGGGCTCGCAGAAGGCCAAGCGCATGATGGAGCTGTGCGATACCTTCCATATCCCCATTGTGAACTTTCTCGATGAACCCGGGTTTATGATTGGACCGGATGCCGAGAAGGATGCGACCATTCGTTATGGCATGAGTGCGGTGGCAGCGGCGGTGCAATCGACGGTACCCTGGGCGACGGTGGCAATTCACAAGTCTTTCGGGGTGGCCTCGGCCGCACACTTTGCGCCGAATAATTACAAGCTGGCGTGGCCCTCCTATGAGATGGGGGCGTTGCCCGTGCAGGGTGGGGTGACGGTTGCGTTTCACCGCGAGATCGCCGAGGCGGCAGACCCTGAAGCCAAGCGCCTGGAGCTGGAAGAGATGCTGATGGCACAGCGCTCACCGTTCCCCATGATGGAAAGTTTTGCGGTGCATGAGTTGATCGATCCCCGCCAGACCCGGGCTCGCTTGTGTCGCTGGGTCGACTGGATTGAGCCATTACTGGAAGACCTGAAGGGGCCCGTTACCTGGGGCATGCGGCCATAACACCGTATTCCATTCATCAAGTACAACCGGATTGAGAGTGAATGAACCTAGATAACCTATTGCATCGCACCGCCCATTTATCGCGGCTGCTGGTTGTTAGCCTGTGGCTCAGTCTGGCGGGGCCGGCTGCCGCGCAGGCCAGTGATTTCACAACCAGCGATGGACCCAACGTCAACGTCAGCCTGGTCAGTGAAGTCACCGGGATTGAGGCGGGGAAGCCATTCTGGGTGATGCTGCGGCAGGAGATTCGACCGGGCTGGCATACCTATTGGCGCAATCCGGGAGACTCGGGTGCGCCCACAGAGATTACCTGGGACTTGCCCGCCGGTTACAGCGCCGGTGAGATTCAATGGCCGTTTCCCGAGCGAATAGCCTATGGCCCGCTGGTGAATTTTGGCTATAACAACTTGGCCCTGTATCCGGTGCTGATCACGCCGCCGGCGGAGGTCAGTGCCGGCACCGCGACGCTGACCGCCAAAGTGCGCTGGTTAGTCTGCGCCGACATCTGTATTCCTGAGAACACGACCCTGACCTTGACCCTGCCGACGGGTACCGACGCCGGCATCAATATGAGCGCGCAGGCGATATTTTTAGCGGCGCGCCAGCAGGTGCCAGCGGTGATCGATCTGGACGCTCGCTGGGCCAGTGTTGGTCAGCAATTGGTGTTGCAGGTGCCTCTGGGTGGCGACCCCAAGCAGGTCCGCAAGGTGGACTATTTCCCGTTTACTGACGGCGTGATTGAAAACCCTGCAGCTCAGCAATTGCTCCTGACCGATAACAACATGACCCTGACCCTGACCCAGGGCTGGGACTATTCTGCCGCCTCGTCTCTGGATGGCATTATCGTGGTGTACGAAAACGTCGGGTTCGACGGCGCCGAAGATGTGGTGGCCAGCGCCTTTGAAATTCGGCCTGCATCGGGGCCCATCGCGGGTTCTCCGCCGGTGGCGGCCGGCACCTCTGTCTGGACCGCGATCCTGTTTGCCTTTGTAGGTGGTTTGATTCTCAATTTGATGCCCTGTGTATTCCCGGTGTTGTCGATCAAGGTGTTGTCGCTGGTGCAGCAAGTGGGCGGTGATGAAACCCGAATCAGGGCCCACGGCTGGGTCTACTTGTTGGGTGTGGTGCTCAGCTTTACCCTGATCGCCGGCGTGTTGATCGGTTTGCGTGCCGGCGGCGCCCAAATTGGTTGGGGCTTTCAGTTGCAGTCGCCCTGGGTGATTGGTTTGTTGGTGTATCTGTTTTTCTTGATCGGCTTGAATCTGTCGGGCTTCTTTGAGATCGGTACGAGGATGATGGGCCTGGGTGAGTCGTTGCTGCAGCGTCAGGGTTATTCGGGCTCGTTTCTCACCGGTGTGCTGGCGACCATCGTCGCGGCACCCTGCACAGCGCCCTTTATGGCCTCGGCCATTGGCTTTGCCCTGACTCAGTCGAACCTGGTGGCGCTGACTATCTTCGCGGCCCTGGGGTTGGGCATGGCGGCGCCTTATTTGCTGCTGTGTTATTCACCGGCCCTGCTGCGTGCCTTGCCGCGGCCGGGCGCCTGGATGGCGCGCTTCAAAGAACTGCTGGCGTTCCCCATGTACGCCTCGGCGATCTGGTTAGTGTGGGTATTGACCCAGCAAGCAGGGTCCATGGGTGTGCTATTGATTCTGGGTGGTTTGTTGCTGCTGGTGTTTGCGATCTGGTTGTTGCGTGATCTTGGCGGTTCGTTATTACGACGCCGAGTGTTGATGGTAATGGCCTTGATGCTTGTCGCGTTGGCGCTGTCTTTGCCGATTCAACTGCAAGCGCCGGCGGCGGGAGATGGGAGCCAGGATCTGGCCAGCGGCCCAAGTCAGTCTTACGCGGGGCCGGTTTATGGTGCCTATTCTGATGCGAAGCTCGCGAGCCTGCGGGCGGGTGGTCCGGTATTTGTCAATCTGACGGCGGCCTGGTGTATTACCTGCAAGGTAAACGAAGCGGTGGCGTTGAACCTTGACGCTGTGCGCTTGGCCTTTGAAGCCAAGGGCGTGCAATATTTAAAAGGTGACTGGACTAATCAGGATGCGGAAATATCCCGTTTGTTGGAAGCCTATGGGCGCAGCGGTGTGCCCTTATATCTGTTGTATGCGGGACCCACTGGTGAGGCCCAGGTGTTACCCCAGATATTGACCCAGGGTATTGTGATCGACGCGATTAACGGTTTGCCCTAGACAATCACCTGTCAGTGATTGCCAGGGCAGGCGGGCCTAAAGCAGATTTGCTTCGAGTACTTCCTGATCAAATCCGACGATCAGGGTTTTACCCACCCGTATGGTCGGCGCACGCAGATTGCCGGTTGGCCCGAGCATGGCATCGATGGCGCCGGGATCGATGTCTTTACCGGCCTTGAAGGTGCTGATTTTCTTACCCTTGATGGCGATGAGTTTTGAGGCGCTGCTCAGTAGCGCTTCGGCGTCGCTGGCCTGCAGTTTCTTGCTGGCTGCTGCCCGTTCCTTAACGGCGATATCACTGGTCTCCAAAAACTTGGCGACTTTGGTGCAAGTCGTTCAGCCAGCGCGATAATAATACCAATCAACCTGTTGCGGCATGTGGTGCTCCTTTAGTAAGGGGTAATGAAGGGCCTAATGGTAACGGGTAACGCCGAAGTGGCGTTACCCGTTAGACTTAGTCATTGTGTAAGGTCATTGTGTAAGGTCGCTGTCTAGGGTCGCTGTGAATCTAGTCGAGGCGAGCAGCGGCAGAACCGGTGAGGACTTTGGTGCCAGCCTCATCGGTGGTGACGATATCCATATCGGCAATCTTGACGCCCCCTTCGTCATGAATCGCGGTAATCGTCGCCGTTGCGGTCAGTGTTGCGCCTGGGAACACCTGGGAGGTAAAGCGCACCCCATAGCGGGTCAGTCGCCCGTCACCCACATAGTTGGTTAACATTCGACCGGTCATGCCCATGGTCAACATGCCGTGGGCGAACACGGAAGGGTAACCGGCAATCTGAGTCGTAAAGATCTCATCGGAGTGCAGCGGGTTATAGTCACCCGAGGCGCCGGCATATTGAACGATCTGAGTTCTTGACAGGTTACGGCAAACTTCTTCGCTGTAGGTGTCGCCCACTTTTAAATCACTGGCTTTCAATGTCATGTTTATTCCCCTATGCCTACTTGGCTGTGTCGTCGGCGCTGGTGGCTGGTCGTTCCGTACGCACACCTAAGCCGGTGGCGGTGACGACCAGTTCGCCATTTTGGTCGCGATATTCGGTGACGGTTTCACTGAAAGACAACTTGCCGCCGCGTTTACCTTCCTTCTCCCAAGACTTGCCAGGCTTGGTGGTAGAGGTCAGTACGTCGCCAGCCTTGGGAGTTCGGTGATACACATAATGCTGCTCGGCATGTAAGCCGCCACCGCTGCCGCCACCACCGCTGGTTTCCCGCTTGGTAATACCCGTTGGACCCTTGGCTGAGCCGAACCACTCTTCACCGATTTTGGGGCGCAAAAAATAGTTTGGATCAAACTGTGCGCTAGACTGAACAAACGTCGGCGGCGCAATGATCGCCCCAGGTTCTGTGGTCGTGGCATAGTCTTCGTCATAATAAATAGCGTTCGCATCGCCTACCGCCCGCGCGAACATCATGATGTGTCCAGATTGGATCGGAAATTTATCTGCCGCCATGTGGTTCTCCTGTTTGCTTGCATGATCTTTGTTTAAGAAAAAATTTTCAGACTAACCATTAGACTAAAAACGTAGTTTTGGTTGCCTGGAAAGACAGTGATGTTCTAAATATTAATGCCGGTTCACATCCAGTTATGTCTGCTCGAACGCCAATTAGCGCCCAAGTCATTGATTCGCGGTGCATCACTGAGGTAGTCCCCAAGGTACTAACAGATCGATGGATTCGTCAAGTAGCTTTGACATAAATCTTAACCACAAGCATGCAGAGTTTCATTTGCCGATTGCCATGGTATTGAGGTGAAATCGGGGTTGTCGCGCAGTCACTGTCGATGTACTATCTTGGTCTGTTTGTGCATCCGGTTCCTTGGCAGCGCCCAGTCGGCACAAGAACTTGAGAG
>JABBAY010000092.1 GCA_018607725.1 K189A clade bacterium | reverse complement strand
GGAATGGTCCGGCCGGGAATGACCCGGCCTTTCCGAATAGACCACAATCAAAATAAGCCAGCCAAGGACACTTCAACGAAGCATCATCTAAGCTCAACACTGTCGAAGCACAACACTTCTATGCTCAACACTGTTTAGGCTCAACACTGCCGACCACGACACTGAGCTGACGCAAGCGTGTCTCGAGGCAATCAGGCACGGCATTGTCCGTTTTGAGCATGATCATTTTTGAGTAATGACCCGCACGTCAGTCAACCCGCCATCACTGGGCGTCCTGCAAAATCGCCGCAGAAAGTTTTTCGGCGAGCATCATCACCGGCGCATTGAGATTACCGTTGGTGATTTCCGGCATGATGGAAGCATCAATAATCCGTAGATTATCAAACCCATAGACTCGCCCTCGAGCGTCCACCACCGACGCTTCGTCCTGTCCCATCTTACAGCTACAACTGGGATGGTAGGCACTTTCGCCATGGTCACGCACAAAGTCATCCAGATCTTGATCCGATTGCAGGGCCGCACCCGGCGCAAGTTCATCACCTCGGTAATCATCAAACGCTGGCTGGGAGAAAATATCACGGGCACTACGGATCGCTGCCCGCATCACTGCCCGGTCGTGTTCGGTATCGGCATAGTTGAATCGAATAACAGGTGGTGCTAACGGATCTTTAGAGGCGAGAGTCACTGAGCCACGACTGGTGGGCTTCATGGGACCAACGTGCGCTTGGTAACCATGGGTTCCCGCGGACTGCGCGCCGTCATAGCGCATGGCAACGGGTAAAAAATGGAATTGGACATCGGGATAATCAACCGCCGTGGTGCTGCGAATAAACCCCCCCGCCTCGAAGTGGTTAGTGGCGCCGGGCCCACGCTTGAATAGATACCAGTTAATGCCGATGGGAATCTGGTTGTACCACTTTAAGGCCGGATAGATAGACACCGGTTGCCTACAAGCTTGTTGCACATACACCTCCAAGTGATCCTGCAGATTCTTACCCACACCGGGCAGGTGTTTCACTAATGGAATCGACAATGCCGCAAGTTCATCGGCAGGCCCAATACCTGACTGCAACAATAACTTCGGAGAATTGATCGCTCCTGCGCAAACAATGACCTCGCGCGCGGCACTGGAGAAACATTGTTGTTTGCCCCGTCGATAATTCACCCCCGTGATTCGGCCTTGATCTGTTGCCAGGGTTAATACCTGACACCCCGTTTCAATGTGCAAATTGGCGCGCTGTTTTACTGGGGTCAAATAAGCCTTGGCGGCGCTGAATCGGCGGCCGTCATAGATCGTTCGATCAAAAGTACCAAAACCTTCCTGCTCCGCGCCATTGAGGTCATCGCGCCGCACATGACCCGCTTCTTCGGTGGCCGAAAGAAACGTTTCAAATAAGGGGTTATTCATTTCTCCGCGAGTTACCCGCAAGGGTCCCTCGCGGCCACGGTATTGATCCACACCGTTAGTGGTAGTCTCTGAGCGCTTAAAAAATGGCAAACAATGCTCATAGTCCCACTCAGCAAAGCCGGTCAATGCCGCCCATCGGTCGAAGTCACCTGGATTGCCGCGCACATAAATCATGCCATTGATAGACGATGAGCCGCCCAAAGTTCGTCCCCGCGGGCAGTAAAGCCGGCGACCATTCAGGTAAGGCTCTGGCTCAGAATGGTAAAACCAATTGTAGGTATCGTTGGCGAGCACGTGACTGAGCGCCGCTGGCATATGCAACCGATAATCCAGACTGTAATCCGGGGGGCCCGCTTCCAGCAATTGAACCTTGTAGCCAGCCTCGCACAGTCGATGGGCAACAACGCATCCCGCAGAACCGGCACCAATCACAATATAATCAAACATAATTAAACATAGCCATTAAATTCGCTCATGAAAAACGCCACTTACAAACGGTATTGTTAATTCCTTCTAAGCATCACACCAACAGTTGAGCCATCACACGCACCCACAGGGCTTGAAACACACATATTTAAAAAAAGCTTGAAAAAAAAGCTTGAAAAAAAGCTTGGATAAAAACCTCAAAACCCAGTGCAAAAACCCTGAATGTCCACCAGCCCTTAGGTTGAGTCGACAAAATATTGCTCAGCGCCAAAACAATCATCGAGACCAAAGTCTGCATTGATCACGCCAACTTCTGAGGCCGTCAGTAGCCACCGACTCAGCGGTCAATCCGTTCAAAAACCGTAACCTGCAAACGATCCCACCATTTCTCTATTGATTCATTGCCACAGTACTCTTAACCTTAGGGTTTTCCTGTGCCGGTGATATGACATGAAGATAACACAATTCGACGACCTAAGCTCCGCGCTAACAAACGACGGAGCCCTGTCGCTGATGACTATCGGAGCAGGCTCGGCGTTTGCGAGATCCTTAAACCAGAACAACATTTTACTCGTCAAAGGTGATGATCACCTGATGATCGACTGCGGCACACGCTTGTCCCATACGCTACATCAATACAACCTACCCATTGGTCAGATCAAAAATTTTCTAATTACCCACAGCCATGCTGATCATGTGGGTGGGCTTGAAGAAGTTCAGCTTTGTGGTCGCTACGTGACGGGCCAGAAACCGTCAATGATCATCAACGAGACCTATCAAAAAATTCTCTGGGAGCAGTCTTTACGGGGCGGATCAGAGATGTCAGAAGCCATACCACTGACCTTCACGGATCTTTGGCATTGCATTCGCCCGACCCTGCTCGATGACCATCCAAGAGAGACCTGGGATGCCAATGTGGGCGGTCTTAATGTCAGAATGCCCAGAACCATGCACTACCCAGACAGCGCTCGCTCCTGGGAAGACTCATTCTGGAGCTGCGGCCTGATTGTAGATCAACGGATCTTGTTCACCTCTGACACGCGCTTCGATCCAGACCTGGTCTGCGGTCTTGATGCGATCTACGACTTCGAGGTGATCTTCCATGACTGCCAGTTATTTACCGGTGGAATCCATGCCTCACTGGCAGAACTGATGACACTGCCCGCGCCTATTCGAGCCAAAACCATTCTCATGCACTATGGCGATAACTGGCGTGACTTCGAGGACGAGGCCCTGCAGGCCGGATTTCACTCCTGGGCGCAAGAAGGCACCCACTACCAGTTCGATTAACCGCTGGATCGACACCTTCGCTGCAAAGTGGCGTCTGACCGACAAAGTCGCGCCCTCGCAAAACCCACAGACGAACCCCCAGCCTCTGTTTGAGCGAGTCCAGCAGCGATTTTTGTATATCTCGAACCAATATGATTTACTTTGGCCTGTTTTCTGGCCCGCTGTCAAAACGGCGCCAATGACCGGTCAATTTAAGAACTAAGGAGTACCATTATGGGAATGCTAGACGGAAAAGTCGTTGTAGTTACAGGCGCTGGTGGCGGTCTTGGGGAAACTCATGCCCTGCTCTTGGCCAAAGAGGGCGCCAGTGTTGTGGTTAACGATCTGGGTGGGGCGCGAGATGGAAGCGGCGCAAATGCCAATATGGCCGATCAGGTCGTCGACAAAATACTTGCAGCCGGCGGCAAGGCTGTCGCCGACTATGGCAACGTGGCAAAAGAAGCCGATGCCAAAGCCATGATCCAGCGGGCTGTCGATGAGTTCGGCAAGATCGACTTCCTGATTGCCAACGCTGGCATTCTTCGTGACAAGTCCTTCAAGAATATGACCAATGAAATGTGGGATATCGTCGTCGATGTCCATCTGCGCGGCACCTATCTCACCGTGAAAGCCGCCTATGATCAGATGATTGAGCAGGGTCACGGCGGCAGTATCGTGGTCACCAGCTCCACGTCGGGCTTGATTGGTAACTTCGGCCAGACTAACTACGGCGCCGCCAAGGCAGGCATTGCCGGGTTTGCCCGCTGCCTGTTCCAGGAAGGCCTGAAGTACGGCATTCGCGTGAATATTCTTGCTCCCGCAGCCTGGTCTCGCCTAACAGAGGACATCTTCCCGCAGGGACAAGGTATGGAAGAACTGTTGTCACCAGACAAAGTATCGCCCATCGTCGCCTGGTTGGGCTCCGATGACGCCAAAGAGGTCACCGGCCGGACTTTCCTCGCCCAGGGTAACAATGTGACGCTGCTGTCATGGCAAGCCCATAGCCTCGCCAGCAAAGACAACAAGGAAGGTCCATGGGACGTGGAAGAGCTCGGCAAGACGGTCATGGCCCAGTACGAAAAGTGGCCGAAAGGACCACAACCGACACCCAGAGAGTTTTAGCTCTGAGCCGGGGTATAAAACCCCGCAAGACCGCCTGTGATACCTTAGCAGGCTACAACGGGGCGCTGTCAGAGCCTGTTAACAGGGCGTGTTGACGGCGGCGGATAACACAGGGTGGCCGAGGCCACCCTTGTTTTGTCCGGATCGCGTGCCAAGGGCTGAAATTTAGGTATAGTCAGCTTATTGGCAAATAATCCGATGGAATCAAAGCCCATCACATCATTCAATGCCAGCAAACATTCAACTCCAGCCAACACTCAAAGAGCAACGAGGCAATTATGCAACAACAGTATGGCGACGTCAGTGTCACCCTGCCCGGCGGATTTGTCGCAATTTGCGAAATCCAGCGTGGACCTAACAACTTTTTTGACCAGGATCTGATTAAGGACCTGGCTGACTGTTTTGAAGACCTGGACAATAACCCGGAATGCCGGGCTATCGTGCTGTGTTCTGAAGGCAAACACTTCTGTGCTGGCGCGAACTTTACATCCGGTGCACGTAAAGACTCAGTGTCCAGTCATAACGAGGGGGAAACTAACCCATTGTACGGTGAGGCCGTGCGCTTGTTTCGCTGCAAGACCCCGGTGATTGCCGCGGTCCAGGGCGCTGCGGTCGGTGGTGGCTTTGGCCTGGCGGTCATGGCTGACTTTCGAGTCGCCTGCCCGAATACACGCATGACGGCCAATTTCGTCAAGCTCGGCTTTACCCCCGGATTTGGCCTGACCCATACCCTGCCCCGCATTATCGGCGTACAGAAGGCCAACTTACTGTTTATGACGGGCCGCCGCATCGATGGCCAAACCGCATACGACTGGGGTTTGGCAGATATCTTTACGGACAACGACCGAGTCCGCGAAGTGGCCATTGAGCTGGCTCAGGAAATCGCCGAGAACGCCCCACTGGCACTGATCTCAGTACGTGAACAACTGCGTCCCGGACTCGCTGACGCAGTCAAGGCCATCACGGATATTGAAAGTCGTGAGCAGTATTGGCTGCAGCGGACTAGCGACCATCGCGAGGGCGTGCAAGCCGTATCAGAAAAGCGTGCGGGTAATTTCCTCGGGCAATAATCGGCTGCTGGCCATCCAGTGACGTGTGAATCCTTCAGCCGCCAGGTCTGAAGGATTTATCGCCCCCTGCCAGCCGCGCTATGGCGAAAATTTTGCGTGCCAGACACGATGATGCCATTTGACTCGCCGAAACTTTGACTGGCGACAGCAGGGCTTAAAATAAGCCAACAATGGCTGCTATCCGCTCCCATATATAGTCGACCTCAGCAACGGGCGTTCTGCCGCAGCGCACAATCACCAGGTCTTTCTGCGGCACACATAAAATACGCTGACCATCATAGCCACCGCAATAAAACCAACCCGGATGGTCTGGACTTAGCCACCACTGAGCACCATAGGCTTCCTGGTCACTTTGGTAAGTCGGCGTGCGGGCATAGTCAACCCAGCCCGCAGGCAGTATTTGCTGTCCATCCCAGATGCCACCCCGCAGATACAACAAACCAAACCGGGCAAAATCCTGGGGTGTCGCGAACAGATAGGACGACCCGATAAAGGTGCCCGAGGTATCAAATTTTGGTGCTGCACTACGAATGCCCAAGGGCTCAAATAATTCATCATTCATCAATCGCAACATCCCTGACGCACCCCCACCGACAATGTCTTTGAGAATACGACAGATAATATTAGTGGTGCCTGAAGCGTAGGACCAGACGCTTCCTGGCGCGTGGATCAGCGGTTTATTAGCAGCGAAAGCCCCCACATCATGGCGGCCATCAAACTGCAACATCGCAATGACGTCGGAACCGCTATCAATATAATCTTCCTGAAATTCAAGGCCGCTAGACATACGCAACAGTTGATCCAGGGTAATATCTCGGCGCGCATCATGCTGCCATTCTGGCACTGCAGCTGGTGCATAAATATCCAGCTTTCCTTGCCTAACCAGAATGCCTACCAGCGCATGCGTGATACTTTTCGCCATGGACCAGGAATATTGCAGGTAGGCGGCACTGGCACCCGCATCATAGCGATCCAAGACCAGCTCACCTTGACTGATGATTTGCAGAGCGTAAGTCACCCCTTGGGCCTCGTTTAACTGGAAAATTTCGTCACAGTATTGCTGCAATTGACCCGCATCTGAGACCACAGGCTGACTCCGCGACCAGCGACCCGTAGGCCACGGTGTGGTCGCCGGTTGCCGCGGTAACGGTGACAAATTTAGCGCGATGGATTCTGGACGCAGCATACTTTCATTCCTATGGTTCGATTCCATTCCTATGGTCTGATTCCGCAGCGT
>JABBAY010000034.1 GCA_018607725.1 K189A clade bacterium | reverse complement strand
ATATTGCACATTAACTGAGGGGATCCTGTGAAAATAATAAGATCAATCGGCTTGCTATTGGGCGCAGCTACCGCCTTTTCTGCAATCGCAGAAACCGCGTTGGAAGAGATCGTGGTCACGGCCCAGCGGCGTGAACAGTCGCTGCAGGAAGTCCCCGTCAGTGTCACAGCTTTCACCGGCGATGCCATTGAACGACGGAACATTAAGGGGGCTGCTGACTATCTGGCCATGACACCGAATGTCAGCTTTACCGAGGATGGTCAGGCCGGCAGCCGCGGATTGGGGATCTCAGTGCGCGGGGTTAACAACCTGGTGTCAGGGGAGAATGCCGTCGTCAATTCCATCGGCGTCTATCTCGACGGCTTCAGCGTTGCGTCAGTGCCCACACAGGTTTCCAACCCGTTCCTGCCAGACATGGAGCGGCTCGAAGTACTGCGTGGTCCTCAAGGCACTTACTTTGGCCGCAATGCAGTTGGCGGCGCGCTCAACATGGCCACGCGCAACCCCACCGATGAGTTTGGCTGGAAGGTTCTCACCGGCGGTGAATCCTACAAGGGCGCGAATCAGCAGTACAACGTGATGGCAATCGTCAATCTTCCCGTGTCCGATACATTCGGACTTCGCGGTCTTGCTTATTACGAAGAGAGTGGCGGCCTCGTCGATAACATCTGCGCCCAAGGTGCCAACGCGGCCAGCTGCCCGACGGCTGGGGTCAATGGGTTCACGCCGAATGGCGCCAACGACAGTGGTCACGAGCATCTCAACCTAAGGCTCAAAGGTTTGTGGGATATGAGTGCCGACACCCAGGTTGCTCTCACACTGATCTATGCCGATGAGGACCAGGGACACGACGAAAATGTACCCTCAGGCATCATGGACCTGGATACTGTCGACTCGTTTGGCATTCAAACCGCTATCGATCCGGGAACAGGCTTCTGGCCTAACAATCGCAACAAGTTGAGCCACGACCTGGAAGAAAGCAACTCAAATGAAACCAGCGTTGCGATTCTCAACATATCCCATCAACTGAATGAAGCGTGGGCGTTGAAATCAACCACGGGCATCGTCAAAGCGACCCAGAAGCGACGCTTCGACAATGATGGCGTCGGCGGGCTCGACGGCCTTGGAAGAATCAACCAATATGAGGGGTCCTCCTGGAGCACCGAACTGCGCGCCGAGGGATCTTTCGAATCCATGGACCTGGTCCTGGGCGCCATCTACTCGAGAGATCGTCAAGAGCAGCAGAACAATGTGCACGTCTCAACTGGCGCAGAATTGGGCCACGTATCCATCGGTGGGGTCGGCATCCTACCGCCATTTCCCGACGGACTCGGACTGTTGTTGAACAGCAAGAATCATGAGGTCACGGGCATCGCGGTGTTTGGTGATGTTACCTACCACCTCACCGACAGTCTGGACCTCATCGCTGGCGGCCGATTTAGCCGCGACGATGTAGAGAATGATCTCCGCGCCTTTGGCATCGATCCGACTTGCTGTTTCCCAGGCTCACCCGGCTTTCCGGGAGGTCCAGGATTTGACTTCTTCAATAGCTTTGCGAACTCAGCGCGACCGCTCACCGCGGCGGATAAACAGTCTACAGACTTCGCTCCACGGGTTGGCGCACGGTATCAGGTCAATCCCGATGTGAGCGTGTACGGTATTGTCTCGAAGGGATATAAGGCCGGGGGTGCCAGCGTTGGCAATAACACCAACGCGACCGGATCGCCAGCATTCAATGTGGCTTTCGACAAGGAGCAGCTGTGGAACTACGAGTTGGGCTTCAAGACAGAATTCGCTGATCGGCGCGTGCGCGTTAACGGCTCTGCCTTCCGCCTGGCATGGAGCGATCTACAGTTTGAGTCGTTCCGTTTCCTCACTCCGGGCGATCTGTCCACCAACTTTGAACAAACTGTCAACATCGACAAGGCCAAGGCAACCGGTTTCGAGCTGGAGGTACTGGCCCTACCCGCTAACGATCTCACCCTCAGCGCTTCACTCGGTTGGCTTGACACCGAGATTACCCAGGCAGACCTGGTGGAGTTGACGGGTGGATTCCAGGTCGACCTCAAGGGCCTTGAGCTACCCAAGGCACCCAAGCTGACCGCGAGTCTCGCCGGCGAATACCGCTGGACGTTGGCTGACAATGACGCCTGGGTTCGACTCGAGTATATTCGGCGCGATGGTCAATATTCCGATATCGAAGGGTTGACCAACAAGCAGACTCGCGGGCCTTCGCCCAACCAGGGACTCGTAAGGCCCGTAGGTCCTGGCGAGTTTCCCTACCTGAGTCCTGACTATAGCGTGATCAACCTGCGGGCTGGCTATGATACCGAAAACATCCAGGTGATCCTCTACGTGCAGAATCTTGCCGATGAAGAGTACTATACCGGCACCCAGGAGAACTTCGGAGCCAGCGGCATTCGCCTGCGACCCCATCCCCGCACTGTCGGGATTAGCGTCGGCTATATGGTGGGCGGTGCCCGCTAGGTTCACTGAAAACGGTGGCGTAAGTTTCACGCCACCGTTTTTCGTCACTCTTAACTAGAAGCTCTGAACTAGAAGCGCTTAACTAGAAGCTCTTAACTAAAAGCTCTTAACTAAAAGCTC
Organism: K189A clade bacterium; assembly: GCA_018607725.1. GTDB lineage: Bacteria > Pseudomonadota > Gammaproteobacteria > Pseudomonadales > Azotimanducaceae > UBA4582. The sequence goes on along the minus strand of JABBAY010000034.1, from coordinate 35,972 downwards.
TTAACTAAAAGCGCCGGGCTGAACGCCTGTTTTTCCTTGAATCCAGCGAACCTCCAACGACCGCGCGCCCCCCACGCTATGGCCAGGTTCAGCCGTAACTGGATTGGCAAGCGCTTAACTTAAACACAGGGAAAGTCATCTGGAACCGTGGACACCAAGTGGCTCTGGCCAAACATTAGTGCTGGAAGATTGCCTCTCAGCATCTCGCTTTCGCAATCTGCCTGGACATTTTTGCTATGGGAGAACTGCGTGTCGCTATTGGTGGGCCCGGAAGGACTCGAACCTTCGACCAATGGATTATGAGTCCAGTGCTCTAACCAACTGAGCTACAGGCCCGTGTCTTAGCAAGTCCTTAGAATGGACCCAGCGTCTATCAGGTTCGTCTTAAGACGTTAGTAGCAAGTCCTGACGCCCTCAATGACTGATTCACGAGAGCGGCAATTCTAACAGAATTACGGGCTAAATCTAGCACTCACAACGCTTGCCCCTTAAGCTTCTCCTTCCAGGAAGCTTCGCAGATGATCAGAGCGTGCGGGATGGCGCAACTTGCGCAACGCCTTCGCCTCGATCTGCCGAATTCGCTCTCGAGTGACATCAAACTGCTTGCCCACTTCTTCCAGGGTGTGGTCGGTATTCATGTCGATGCCGAAACGCATTCTCAGCACCTTGGCTTCCCTTGCGGTCAATCCCGACAAGATACTCCGAGTCGCTTCTCTCAAGCCTTCTGCAGTGGCAGTCTCCATTGGCGACCCCACGGCGGCACCTTCACCGAGATTATTCGCAGAATCCAAAAAGTCGCCCAGGTGCGAGTCTTCATCATCACCAATCGGCGTTTCCATCGAAATGGGCTCCTTGGCTATTTTCAGAACCCGAAGGACTTTTTCTTCCGACATCTCCATGCGCACGCCCAGCTCTTCCGGCGTGGGTTCACGCCCCATTTCCTGCAACATTTGGCGGGATATTCGTGAAAGCTTATTAATGGTCTCAATCATGTGCACGGGTATTCGAATGGTCCGTGCCTGGTCCGCGATTGAGCGTGTGATCGCCTGGCGAATCCACCAGGTCGCATAGGTTGAAAACTTGTAACCTCGGCGGTACTCAAACTTATCCACCGCCTTCATCAAGCCAATATTACCTTCTTGAATGAGGTCGAGAAATTGCAAACCGCGATTCGTGTATTTTTTCGCGATGGATATCACTAACCGTAAGTTTGCTTCAACCATGTCTTTTTTAGCGCGCCGGGCTTTCGCTTCACCGATAGACATACGCCGGTTGATATCTTTAATTTCCATTACTGACAAGCCCGTTGCGGCACTCACCTGGCGAATACGTTTCTGCGCTCGCTGAATATCATCAGCAAAGGCTTTCAGGCCTTTATGGCCCGCTTTAATTTGGGTCTCAACCCAGTTCACATCGTCTTCATGGCCACTGAACTGCTCAAGGAAGATCTTGCGGGGCATTTTCCCACGCCGCACACTGGCGGTCATGATCAGCCGTTCCTGCCGGCGCACTCGTGCATGGGACTTTCTAGCAAGTTCTACCGCAGCACCAAAATGTTTCGGCACCAGCTTGAAAAATTGGAATCGTTCGCCCAGCAAGTTCAATTCTTTGCCCGTTGATGCGCTGGCGCGCCCGTCTTTGTTCAGCACTCGCTCGGTCTTCTTTAATTGCTTGCGCAGTGCTTCAAAACGCTCGGCGGCTAATACCGGATCAGGCCCCTTGCTCTCCTCTTCGGCATTATCATCATCATCTTTCGCCTGCCCAGGCACAACCTGGGCCGCAGGCGCTACAAACTCTACGGGGTCTAGAAAACCTACCAGCAAATCGGCTAGTTTGCCCTCTTCCGTTTGTGATTCATCGTAGGCATTCAAGATCAAGTCGACGGCACCGGGAAAACCGGCGAGTGCATGCAGCGTATCGCTGATGCCTTCTTCGATTCGTTTGGCGATAGCAATTTCGCCTTCTCGAGTGAGCAGGTCGACGGTGCCCATTTCACGCATATACATACGCACTGGGTCGGTGGTTCGACCCGCCTCGTTTTCTACCGCTACCAACACCGCGGCAGCCTCTGCTGCGGCCACCTCATCCGTTGAATCGCCTTCCGACATTAGCTCGTCACGTTCGGGCGCAACCTCATAGACATTGATGCCCATATCGTTGATCGTGCCAATGATGTCTTCGATCTGCTCAGGGTCTGAAATATCATCCGGCAGGTGATCGTTGACGTCGGAGTAGGTCAGGTACCCTTGCTCTCGCCCACGACTGATTAGCTCTTTTAGTCGTGACTGTTGTTGCTTAAGTCCACTTGTCATATACCGCCTTCAGTGAAAAAGTCAAAAACCCGGCCGTGGAGTATAGCGATTGAAGCCCAAGGATTCCACTTCAACATAGTACCGCCAAACCCGCTCACGGCCCCTGGTTAACGAGCCGTTGATAAAGCCATACTCAGCCACCGATCCAGGCTGACCACGAAGCCATAAGTCAGTAATCACTTACGTTGCTGGCGGCTTTTAACAAGGTTTCGCAACATTTCTCGCTCAGACTCGCTCATTTCATCGAACGGCTTCGACAGCAGGTCAGCGCGCAATAGCTGACCGGATTGGGCATCAGTAAGCCGCAACAAGGTATTAATGACCCCCGTGAATTCTTCCGGCAACTCGCTAACGTCTAATAGCTGCTCTTGCTCGATTAAGTCTCGCAGGTAGTCAAATTCCGGTCGATCCTGCCAGGTGGCCAGCAACATCAAGGGTGAAGTAATTTCACGGGCGACAATGGCGTGAATCAGCTCCAGTAGTAATTCACTACCCGGGCTCGCCTCCAGCCTGCTGTAGGCTTTCTCATCAAATTGCTGACTCAACTCTGGCTGCCGCAGCAGCATGGCAATCGCCATTTTCACCAACTTTGCGAATTCAATGCTCTCACGGCTGCTCTGTGCCGGGCTGGTCGGGTCTTGCCGGCTCATGCCCTGCTGGAAGGCGTCCTGAGCACCCTGCGGCTTGGACTCCGTCGGCTTGGACTTGGGGGCCGATGGCACATACCGGGCAGCCACCGACGCCGAGGCCGCGACTAATTTGTCTGCTGCCAGACCCGTCAGAATTGACAGCTGCTCGATCATGAGCTGCTTAAAGACACCGCTGGGAATCTCATTGATCATGGGCATCGCCAGATTACTCAGATGAGCCTTGCCATCCAGAGACTTGATATCAATATCTGCCTGCAGCTTATTGAAGAAAAAGTCGGGCAACGGTTGGGCCTGATCAAGACGCCATTCAAACTTATCTTTGCCTTCCTTGCGCACTAGGGAATCGGGGTCTTCGCCGTCGGGCAGAAACAAAAACCGGGCACTGCGACCATCGCGCATCAAGGGCAAGGCCACCATCAGTGCCTTCCAGGCGGCATTACGTCCGGCGTTGTCGCCATCGAAGCAGAACACCAGCCTTGAGACCAGGCGAAACATTCGTTCAAGGTGCTCACCACTGGTGGCGGTGCCGAGGGTCGCTACCGCATAGTTGATGTCGTTCTGTGCCAGAGCGACTACGTCCATATAGCCTTCGACTACCAGAAATTGGGTCAGCTTCTGGGTCCGTTTACGGGCCTCGAATAAGCCATAGAGCTCTCGGCCCTTATGGAACACCGGCGTTTCCGGTGAATTCAGATATTTGGGCTGACCGTCGCCCAGAATGCGTCCGCCAAAGGCAATGACTCGACCCCGAATATCACGAATCGGAAACATGATGCGATCTCGAAAGCGGTCATAGGTTTTGTCCTCATCCTTGTTATTCACGACCATGCCAGACTCGATCAACAGATCATGTTCCAGATTGGTCTTCGCCTGATCTTTGTATAGATTATCCCAGCCTGGTGGTGCATAACCGAGACCGAAATCTCGAGCGATTTCACCGGAAACTCCACGGGCCTTCAGATAGTCGATAGCCTGCGCCTTGTGGCTGTGTTGTTTGAGTTGGACCTGGTAAAAATGGGCGGATTGCTCAAGGATATTATAGATTGATTTCCGCCGTTCATTACGTTCAGGCGAACCTTGTGAACTGGTCTGCGGCACCTGCATACCGGCGTTGCCAGCGAGCATTTCGATAGCGGCGAGAAACTCAAGGCGCTCGAATTCCATTATAAACTTCAAGGCACTGCCAGAGGCCTGACAGCCAAAGCAATAGTAAAATTGCTTGTCCTGACTGACACTAAATGAAGGCGACTTTTCCTTATGGAATGGGCACAGACCAGTATAATTTTGGCCAGTCTTTTTCAGCACGACGCGAGACTGTACGACCTCAACGATATCGGTTCTGGCTAAAAGTTCGTCAATGAATTCTGGTGCAATCACGGCTTGGCGACAGATCAGATGATGAAGGGAGCGTTACATTATCAGGAAGCGATGGGTTTCGCACTCAGACCTGAGATTGCATCTTAAAAAATTTACTGGGTAGGTCTTCTGGTAAGTCTTCCGGCAGGTCATCGGGTGAGTCTTGCAAAACGAGGATCTTCACGCGCCGCCGCGCTTTTTTGCCGGGCTTAACTGAGCCGGCCCTTCACCAACCCACTAACCTTGCCGATATCAGCACGGCCTTGCATTTGTGGTCTCAGCAGGGCCATCACTTGACCCATGGCCTGCATTGAACTCGCCCCAGCAGTCTCGATCGCCGCGTCGATGAGTTGTGTAATCTCAGCTTCACTCAGTGGCTCGGGCAGAAACTCTTTAATCAGCGCGATCTCGAAGGCCTCTTGGGCAGCCAAATCATCACGACCGGCCTTATCGAATTGCGTCAGGGAGTCAATACGTTGCTTGGTCATCTTATCGAGAACCGCCAGAACGCGCTCATCATCGAGTTCAATGCGCTCATCGACCTCGATCCGCTTAAACTCAGCCATCGTTAAGCGCAGAACACCCAGGCGCTGCTTATCTCTGGCCCGCATTGCGTCCTTTACGGCCGCTTCAATGCGCTGTTTGATTTCAGATATTGGCATGTCTGGGTTCTCAGGCAGCCCCGCTTAGAGACGGGACTCACGCTTTTTGGGTCAGCTAACTCAATGACACTGCATAACCAAGAAAATGTGCCTGACAAAGACTGATGCCCGACTCATCTAAGGTTCCTCTCAACGTATTCAGCTCGCTAGCAGGTTATCGAGTCGTCAAATGATTAAACGACTGAATAGACTTCCCAGCGGAAGACGCTAGTAGAGGCGTTCCATTCGTCTTGATTCGCGTTGCACTTTTTTAGCATGACGCTTGACGGCAGCAGCAGCTTTACGCTTGCGCACGGACGTAGGCTTTTCGTAGAACTCGCGGCGACGGACTTCAGCCAAAACGCCGGCTTTTTCACAAGATCGCTTGAATCGACGCAGGGCCACATCAAATGGCTCGTTCTCTTTTACTTTAACGTTTGGCATCTAAAAAATTTCACTCCTCTTCGCAGGGCGAGCATTCTAGCTGTATACCACCCCAAATGCAAAAGCCGAAAAGGGTTTTTTGAGAAACCCACACCCAGGACCTAATGGCCGCTGACAAACCCATTAATTCAACGTTTAATCAAGATTTTAACCAAAATAATCAGTAACATACCGTTTCAGCCTTCTTTTGCGAATCCCTTCAACAATGCGTGTCTTAGGTATTGAAACCTCCTGCGATGAAACTGGCGTTGCCGTTTATGATGATAACCAGGGCCTGATGGCAGACCTTTTGTACAGTCAGGTTGCTCTGCACGCCGAATATGGCGGCGTGGTGCCTGAACTCGCATCGCGCGATCACATCCGCAAGACCCTGCCGATGATCAACGAGGCGCTTGCCTTGAGTCACTCAACACAGGCTGATATCGATGCTATTGCCTATACTGCCGGGCCCGGCTTGGTGGGCGCGTTACTGGTAGGGGCCAGCATCGCCAAATCTCTGGCATTCGCCTGGCAAATTCCAGCGATTGGCATTCACCATATGGAAGGCCACCTGTTGGCGCCGTTAATGAGCGCCGATAAACCGAACTATCCGTTTCTGGCCCTGCTGGTTTCTGGCGGTCACACACAACTGATGAGCTGTCAGGCTCTGGGGCAATACGAGCTACTCGGCGAATCCCTCGACGATGCAGCAGGCGAAGCCTTCGACAAGGTTGCGAAAATGCTCGGCTTACCTTATCCCGGCGGCCCCGCTATCGAGGCACTGGCGCGACAAGGCAAGCGCGCGAGATTTCGCTTTCCAAGACCCATGACTGACCGCCCCGGCCTGGACTTCAGCTTTAGTGGCCTGAAAACCTTCACCATGAATACCCTGCGGAAACTTGACTCGCCCACAGACCAGGATCGCGCCGACATCGCCCTGGCCTTTCAAACCGCCGTGACCGAGACCGTAAAAATCAAATGTCGGCGCGCCGTTGAGCAGACCGGACTGACGCAAATGGTCATTGCCGGCGGCGTCAGTGCCAACCAGGCTTTACGCCAGTCACTCGAAGCCCTGACCCGCGAGACCGGCTGTCGGGTCTATTATCCGGAACTGAAATTATGTACCGATAACGGCGCAATGATAGCCTACGCGGGTTTACAGCATTTACAAAAGGGTCACAGTGAAGACTTGGCGATTCACGTCAGGCCCCGCTGGCCGATGACGGAATTAGGCTAGCACCATGGATATTGTTTATATTGAAGGCTTGCGAGTCGATACTGTCATCGGCGTCTACGACTGGGAGCGAACAATTCAACAAACCGTCGTGCTCGACCTGGAGATGAGCACTGATATCGCGCTCGCAGCCAGAGACGATGACTTATCCTTCACTCTCGACTACGGCGCCATCGCCGATCATGTCACCACCTTCGTTGCTGCCAGCCGTTTTCAACTGCTTGAATCCCTGGCTGAAGCAGTTGCCAGCCTGGTGCTGGCAGAGTTTGCGGTCGCCGCCGTGAAGCTGAAGATTGGCAAACCTGGCGCAGTCTCTAACGCGACGGATGTCGGTGTGATCATCAAGCGTTTCAGCACCGCAGGCCCGGACCATGAACCAGCATAAAGTCTACCTTGGACTCGGTAGCAACATTCGCCCGGAACACTTCCTGCCACTGGGCTTGGACGAACTCGCCGGCCTTTATGGCGCTATGGATGTATCCTGTGCTTACGAGAGCGCCGCCATTGGCTTCGCGGGACCTAAGTTTCACAACATGGTCGTCGGCTTGGTCACGAGCTCACCTCTGACTGAGCTGGCGCCCTGCCTGCGGGCACTAGAATTCCAACACGGCCGGGACCCACAGGGCGACAAATTTTCCTCGCGCACTCTGGACATCGATATTCTGACATTTGACGACTATGCTGAGGTGACCGCTGGCATTGTCTTACCCCGTGAGGAGATTACCCGCAACGCCTTCGTCTTGAGGCCCTTTGCGGAAATCGCACCGGACCTGGTCATTCCCGGCCAGACTCAGAACCTGGCCGCACTTTGGCGCCAATATGATGCGCCGACCCAACCTCTGACGCCCGTGACCTTGAAATGGCACGCAATGACCTTGCCGACATTCGAACTCTAACCCCATGTAAACTACTAGCAACTGAGGTGAGCGACAACAGCGCTAGCCTCAACTCGACCAAAGCCACTATAATCAGCCCGCTAACACGCCAATGAGACGCAGTGATGTTGAGCGGGCTTTTCAAGCAACTGGTACGACGGGTACAACAGCCGCTCGAATGAATTTTTTCGTGCCATTATGCATTCATGCCATTATCCATTCGCGCTATTACGGAAAGGAATCTAGATTGAACTTCGCCAAGCAACATCCGATCATTGTCATCTGTTCGATCCTGTTTCTTGCCTTGACCGGTTTGACGGCCAACGTCTGGATTCAATCTCAACAAGCTGATTCGGGCAGAGGGTGGGGCCCTAGCGCTACGCTGGTGGAAACCACACCCGCTTATCAAACAGTTATCATCGATCAGATCGAAGCCATCGGCACAGCCCGCGCCAATGAGTCGGTCTTGCTCACTGCCAAAGTCACCGAAACCGTACGCAAGGTGAATTTCGAAGACGGCCAGTTTGTTGGCAAGGGCGACATATTGGTTGAACTCACCAACGGTGAAGAAACTGCCCAGCTCGCAGAGGCCCAGGCCACACTCGACGAAGCCAGCCGGCAATACAATCGCGTCAGCAATTTGATTGCGCAGAAGCTCGCATCAGAAACCCAGCTTGATGTGGAAAAAACTCGAATGCAAACCGCCCAGGCTCGCCTCGACGCGATTCTGGCCAGGCTTGATGACCGCCTGATCCGGGCGCCATTTAGTGGCATTTTAGGCTTTCGTAATACCAGCCCTGGTACGCTGCTAACCTCTTCAACTCCAGTAACCTCGCTGGACGATATCAGCATCATTAAACTCGACTTTGCGATTCCAGAAAATTACCTGTCGACACTGGAACCCGGCCAGGAAGTGATTGCCGGCAGCGCTGCTTACCCAGACCAATTTTTTACCGGCGTTGTTGCCACGATCAATTCCCGAGTTGACCCGGTGACTCGAGCGGTCACGGTTCGCGCCTTGATCAATAACGACAATAGACAACTCAGACCGGGCATGTTGCTGACCGTCACACTGGTACTGGATCGCTCGCCAGCACTGGTCATTCCCGAGTCAGCGGTGATACCCATCCAGGATCGGCAATACGTTTATGTCATAGACCCACAAGGTATTGCGCAACGCCAGGAAATTACTGTGGGCCGCCGCCGTGCAGGCATAGTCGAAGTGCTATCCGGAATCAAAGCTGATGAAGAAGTCATCACTGCGGGCGTCATCAAGATCAATCCGGGCAGCAAGGTCAGTAAAAAATCAGACCGCCAAGGAAATGCCAGCTCATGATCATTTCAGATATCTCAGTGAAGCGACCGGTTTTTGCGACGGTGATCAGCCTCCTGATTCTCGCCTTCGGCACCCTTACATTCATTGATTTACCTTTGCGAGAATACCCAGACACCAGCCCCCCCAGAGTATCCGTATCAACGTCCTACCCGGGTGCATCCGCGCAGGTCGTTGAAACCAAGATCACCCAACAGATTGAAGATCAGATCAGCGGCATTGAAGGTGTCGAATCCATCAGCAGCTCAAGCCAAGATGGCAACTCGCGGATCTCTGTTGAATTCAGTCTCGACCGCAACATTGATGAGGCTGCCAACGACGTTCGCGACCGAGTCGCTCGCGTCTTAGGCAGACTGCCTGACGATATAGATCCGCCACGTATTGCCAAGGCCGACAGTGATGCACGACCTATTCAATGGTTTTCGCTTACCAGCCCCAACATGGATAGCATGGCGCTGACTGACTTTGCCGAGCGTTACCTGGTGGATCAATTCACGGTTATCGACGGCGTGGCCAACATTCGCATCAGCGGTGCCGGCCGGTATTCAATGCGCGTCTGGCTAGACCGGATAGCACTCGCTGCTCGGGGCCTGACGGTACTAGACGTGGAATCCGCATTAAGACGCCAGAATATCGAACTCCCCGCCGGGCGTATCGATTCCGTTGACCGAGAATTTACCGTGAGGGTCAAACGTGCCTACGAGTCAGTGGATGACTTCCGCCAGCTAACAATCGCTTACAACGACGACAACGAGCTGATTCGTCTTGGGGATGTAGCGAAGGTCGAGCTCGGTCCCACCACCTACCGCAATGAATTCCGAGGCAACTCCGTGCCGACGATCGGCCTAGGTATTGTTAAACAGTCCACTGCTAACACCCTAGAAGTGTTGCGAGCTACCAACCGTAAGGCAGCAGCCATTAATGCCTCAATGCCCAAAGGCATGACACTGATCGCCAGCTCCGATGACTCTGTATTTATTGAAACCGCAATCCAGTCGGTGTATGTGACTCTCGCTATAACCATGGCATTGGTGAGCCTGGTCATCTATATGTTCCTGGGTACCGTGCGCGCCATGATCATTCCCGCCATCACAATACCGGTCTGTCTTATCTCAGCCTTTATTGGCCTGTCCCTGTTCGGCTACTCCGTCAACCTTATCACCCTGCTTGGTCTGGTTTTGGCTATCGGCCTGGTAGTTGACGATTCCATCGTTGTCCTGGAAAACATTCAGCGCCGAATCGAAGCCGGCGAACCACCATTGCTGGCAGCGTTTCACGGCTCTCGACAGGTCGCCTTTGCTGTCATTGCCACCACCGCCGTTCTAATTGCGGTGTTTGTTCCTATCGCGTTTCTAGACGGTAACCTCGGCGTCATCTTCGCAGAACTTGCGGTCACAATTGGTACTGCGGTGGTTTTTTCCAGCATTTTGGCGCTGTCGCTGACCACCATGATGTGCTCCAAACTGCTAACCAACCATGCCCACGATAGCTGGTTAACGAGAACGGTAGATAATGGATTTCACTGGTTTCAGGGCGCCTACCACCAAGGCCTGAGTTGGTGCCTGCCGCGTCCGGCGCGCATCATGTCGATGGTTGTCATTCTGTCAGCGGGCAGTTGGGCGCTGCTCAAGGCAGTACCCACGGCGTTTGCACCGCAAGAAGATCAGGGGGTATTTTTCACCTATATCAGCGGTCCGGAAGGCGCAAGTTTCGAATTCATGCAGGGCCAACTACGGCAGCTTGAAAAAACCATCGAGCCTTTCGTAGAGTCAGGCGATGTCCTCAAGTACCTGGTCTTTCTGCCAGGCTTCGGCAGCTCTGAAGCCGTCAATAGCGCCGTCAATCTGGTGACCATGGCACCCTGGGAAGACCGCAGTCTATCAACCCAGGAAGTCATGTCAGCCTTGAACCAAGAATGGCAAAACATCCCTGGAATTCGCGCATTTCCATCCATGCGCTCCGGCCTGCAACGCGGCGGTGGCGGCCAACCCGTTAAGTTTGTCGTGGGCGGCAGCACCTATGAGGAGCTGGCGCGGTGGCGCGACTTGATTATCGAACGCGCTGAAAGTAATCCTGGCCTCAGCCGTATTCAGTCTGATTATAAAGAGACAAAACCGCAGCTACTGGTCGAAGTTGATAAAACCCGGGCCGCCGATCTCGGCGTCTCAGTCAGAGCCATCGGCCAGACTCTGCAGGCCATGATGAGTGAGCGTCGTGTGACCACTTACCTGGACAATGGCGAGGAGTATGACGTGATTTTACAGGCCGCCGAGGCGCAACGGACTACTGCCACTGACCTATCCAACTTGTATGTGCGGTCAGATCAATCAGGCGAACTCATCCCGCTGTCGAACCTGACTAAAATCACTAATATCGCGGACGCCGGCAGCCTCAATCGATATAACCGCTTGCGGGCTATCACGATCTCAGCCAACTTAAATCCCGGTTACGATCTAGACCAGGCCTTACAGTTTCTTGAAGCTATCGTGCTCAATGAACTACCGGCCACCGCGCAGATAGACTACAAAGGCGAATCACTGGAATTGCGCGAGTCCGAAGGCGGGTTATTGTTCACCTTTTTACTGGCATTGCTGGTTATATTTCTGGTCCTGGCAGCTCAATTCGAAAGTTTTGTCCATCCCATTATCATCATGGTCACAGTGCCATTGGCGACTTTCGGTGCACTTCTGGGCTTGTATCTGACGGGCGACACGTTGAACATTTATAGTGATATCGGCATCATTATTCTGATTGGCATATCCACCAAAAATGGCATTTTGATTGTCGAGTTTGCCAACCAACTGAGGGATCAAGGCGTCGAATTTGGCGCGGCGATAGTGCAAGCCGCAGAAATTAGATTACGGCCAGTATTGATGACCGCCCTGTCCACCATCATGGGTTCACTACCCTTGATCTTCGCCAGTGGTGCCGGTTCTGAAAGCCGCATCACTCTTGGGATCGTGATTTTTTCAGGGGTGTTGACCGCCACTGTTTTGACTCTGTTTGTGGTACCTGTACTTTACAACCTGCTGGGACGAGCCACGCAGTCACCGGGCGTTATCGCGGGACAACTACACGCGTTGCAAACAGACGCCGAATCGAAACCACCGGTTTAGGCACCGGAACTGCTGTGCGGCAACTGGTAATCCAGTATGCCGCACCCTCCCATGCGCCGGCAGCAATAGCAGAGATCAAGCGCCACTGCGGTGTTCTTCTCCTGCGGGCTTAGCTATAATCGTCACTTCTACAGGGTTAACGGCGGGCACCTTGTGGACATTGGTCAGATGGTGCTCGAAGATGCCTCATCAGGCTCGACATCCTTTGCCGCTTTTGACTAAGGCTAGGCAAGCTAGACCTATCCTGCGGACACTAGCACCCTGGAGCATAGCTGCGGCACTAACGGCATGAGTGCCTTTGCACTCGCCAACCCTGAAACAGGTGATTCATGACCGACAACTGTCTTTTTTGCAAAATCGCGAGCAAACAAATTCCCGCAGATCTGGTCTATGAAGATGATCAAGTCCTGGCCTTTAAAGATATCAGCCCGCAAGCACCCGTGCATCAACTCATCATCCCGAAGCAGCACATTACAACGCTGAACGATGTGGATCTCGACCATCGAGGATTGTTGGGTCATATGGTTTTCACAGCGACTCAACTGGCCGCCGAGCAAAATCTCAGCGAACCTGGATTTCGCTTAATCATGAACTGTAACCAGGATGGCGGCCAAACCGTCTTCCATATTCATCTGCACCTCCTCGGGGGGCGTCAGCTGACTCATCTGGGTTAATGACCGGAGACAATATGCACCAATCGGCTATGGACAATTTAATCAATGGGTTCGACGCAGCATTGCGCACAGTCAGTGGCGCTGTGGGCCAGCCGGATCGCCCCTCCCCTGCTCGAGACAGTCGGGACACTCAGCTAACTAGCGAACAAAAACTAGAGGCTGCGCGACTAATGCGCATCAATCATTGTGGCGAGGTTTGTGCCCAGGCCTTATACCGAGGTCAGGCTCTGACTGCGAAAAATATCGGTGCGGTGGCCACCCTGGATCAAGCCGCAGCGGAAGAAGCCGACCACCTGGCCTGGTGCCAGACGCGCATCAAGGAACTGGACTCGCATGTCAGTTACCTGAACCCACTCTGGTATGCCGCCTCGTTCAGCATGGGCGCTGTGACCGGTCTACTAGGCGACAAGGTTAATCTGGGTTTTGTTGCCGCCACCGAAGAAGAGGTCTGCAAGCACTTAGACCGACATTTGACGCTGCTGCCTGAGGAGGACCACAAGTCACGGCAAATTTTAACCCAGATGCGCGAAGATGAACGCCGCCACAAAGACAATGCGCTCACCGCTGGCGGCGCGAATTTTCCCGCGCCGATCAAAAGTCTGATGCATCGCGTCTCCTCGCTGATGACAAAATCTACCTACTGGGTCTGACCCAGGCCGCTAGCCTGTTAGCCCTCAGGCCTGAATGATTTCGTAATCGTGGGTAATCTCCACTCCACCTCGCCCCAACATAATGGAAGCCGAGCAATACTTGTCGGCAGACAAGTCTATGGCGCGCTTGACCTGCGATTCCTTCAGTTCTCGACCAGTCACAACAAAATGCAAATGAATTTTCGTAAACACACTGGGGATGCTGTCCGCGCGTTCAGCCTCCAAGCTCGCAACGCAGCCCGTCACGTCTTGCCTGGCTTTTTTCAACATCGTCATCACATCAAAACTCGCACATCCACCCAAGCCCATTAAGACTAGCTCCATGGGCCTGGCACCGACATTCCGACCACCAGCGGAGGGCGGTCCATCAACGGCGACTACATGGCCACTCCCTGACTCAGCGATAAACATCACGTCTTCTACCCATCGAATACTGGCTTTCATTATTATCCTGACTCTCTGTCACTGATTAATTGTCCATGGTAGCGACAATCACCAACTTGCACCACTGCAACGGCGCAAAGGCATGTTCGCCTGCCGCAAACACTGAACTGAACCAGCGGCACGGAAGCCCGTGAGTCTGTCACTAAAATATACCGCCGATGCATCAAAATATGCCTTCGAGGCTATTTAATGACCGGCCAGACTCACCGAAGTGCGACAGTCACTCGCTACAGACAGCACTTAAGGGGTAGCAAAAAATCATGACCAGCTTAACTCAGCGTCCAGCCAGCTTTGGCCAGGATTTAAGCAACGGTTTAGGCAACAGTTTCGGCAACATGGAAGAGTTCCTGCGCATTGCTCATAAACGTAAGTACCCACGCGGCAGCACTATCATCTATGCAGGTGAACCTAGCGACTCAATTTTCTATATCACCCAAGGCTCCGTCACCGTCTTTGTAGAAGACGCCGCCGGCCGGGAAATCATTATTGCTTATCTGAATGCCGGCGATTTCGTTGGCGAGATGGCTATGTTCGGCGGTCAGGGCAAGCGCACCGCTTGGGTCAAGGCCAAGGTGGCTTGCGAAGTGGCCGAACTCAGTTACGGAAAATTTTCGGAACTCAGTAAAAAAGACGCGGGTATGCTTTACCAATTGGCCAGTCAACTCGCCGCCCGACTGGTAAAAACCACGCAAAAAGTCGGCGACCTTGCCTTTCTCGACGTCACGGGGCGCGTCGCGGGGACCCTACTCGAGCTCTGCAAAGAACCTGATGCCATGACTCACCCCGATGGCATGCAGATCAAAGTCACGCGACAGGAAATCGGCAGAATTGTCGGTTGTTCAAGAGAAATGGTCGGCCGAGTCCTGAAGACCCTTGATAGTCAAGGGCTGGTCTCTGTTAAAGGCAAAACCATGGTGGTCTTTGGCACACGCTAACGGCTGCCCGACCCACAGCCGCCTAGTAAAACAAAGTTTTCAGCTCAGCACCTGGGTCTTCAGCCCGCATAAATGCCTCGCCCACCAGAAAGCCATACACCCCACGCCGTTGCATCGCTTCAATATCGGCACGCTGATGAATACCGCTCTCAGTCACCAGATTGACGCCGGCTGGCAACCGATCGATCAGATCATAAGTCGTGGCCAGATCGACACTGAAATCCCTCAGATCACGGTTGTTAATGCCCACCAGTGTTGGCGAGACCTGCAGCGCTTGCTCCAACTCCGCAGCATCACGCACTTCGATCAGAACGTCCATTCCCAAGTCGACGGCCACTTGATAGAGGCTTGCCATAGTCTTTGGCTCAAGAATCGCGGCGATCAGCAGAATGCAATCGGCCCCAATACTACGGGCTTCTAGCACTTGGTAGGGATCGACCACGAAATCTTTGCGCAACACCGGAAGCGCAACCGCATTACGAGCCTGCACCAGATACTCATCAGCACCCTGAAAGAAACTGACATCGGTCAACACCGACAGACAGGCTGCACCCGCATCAGCGTAGCTGCGAGCGATAGCAGCAGGTATGAAATTCTCTCTGATGACACCTTTTGACGGCGATGCTTTCTTGATCTCAGCAATGATCGCCGGTTGCTGGGCTACCATCCGTTCGGTCAGCGCTGCGACAAAGCCTCGAGGATCAGTTTGCTGGCCGATCAGCCGCTGCAGCTCCGCCACAGGCCTGGCAGCAGCTCGCTGCGGGATCTCGCGCCACTTTTCCTCGACGATTTTTTGCAGAATATCTGGTGCACTCATGTCCGCTGCTAACTCCCTTGAAATCTATCACTCACCGCTAACCGATTTCACCGAGCTGGCGGCTGAAATCCACAAAATCTTTGAATTTTTCTAGTGCCATACCACTACCGATCGCGTCTCGCGCCATTTCCACCCCGGCTGCCAGGTCGAGACAATGGCCCGCTACATAGATCGCCGCGCCGGCATTCAAGGCCACAATGTCGCTGGCGGCTTCATGTTTACCTGCCAATGCCTGCTCAACTAACACCAGGCTTTGCGCACTATCCTCAACAATCAGCGAGTCTATGGATTGCCGTTGCAGCCCAAAGTCTTCGGGTTGAACCCGATATTCCGTGATTGCACCACCTTTAAGCTCGGCCACATAGGTCTCGGCAGCGATACTGATTTCGTCCAAACCATCAGCTGAATGGACCACCAACACATGGGCGCTGCCCATGTACTTCAAAACCTCGGCAATCGGTCGCAGCCATTGCTTGGCATACACCCCGATAACCTGGCGCTTGGCACCCGCCGGGTTGGTCAGCGGCCCGAGTAGATTAAAGATGGTTCGCGTCAGCAGTTCACGACGTGGACCGATAGCATGCTTCATCGCCGAGTGATGATTTACAGCAAATAGAAAACCCGCGCCTACGGTTTCAATACAGCGGGCAACCTGATCAGGGGTCAGCATAATATTCGCGCCCGCCGCCTCAAGTAGATCGGCACTGCCACTCTTGCTGGACGCACCGCGGTTGCCATGTTTGGCAATGTGCACTCCGGCGGCCGCTGCCACAAAAGCCGCCGCAGTCGAAACATTAAACTTGTTAGATCCACTGCCACCGGTACCACAAGTATCGACAATATCCTCCAGCGAAGTCAGCACTGGGGTTGAGAGTTCTCGCATCACGGTGGCAGCGCCGGTAATCTCACTCACCGTCTCACCCTTCATTCGTAAGCCGATCAGAAACCCACCAATTTGGGCCGGAGTTGCGCCACCGGACATAATCAGACGCATTACATCTAACATTTCCGCCTGAGTTAGATTCTGCTTTTCAGTGACTCTGGCAATCGCTGTAGGCATATCCATCATAATTTATCCTTCTGATCGCAACTGATCGACTCAGCATCACAATAGTTGACGAAACTGAGTAATAAATCGTGACCGTGCTCAGTTAATATTGATTCGGGATGAAACTGTACGCCCTCAACCTGCAAGGTCTTGTGTCGAACACCCATTATTTCATCGATTTCACCGTCGACTTCTGTCCAGGCAGTGATTTCCAAACAATCCGGCAAAGACTCAGAAAGAATCACCAAAGAATGATATCGCGTGGCGGTAAATGGATTCGGTAAACCTGAAAACACACCGACTCCCGTATGAAAAATCTTCGACGTTTTACCGTGCATGACTTTTTTAGCCCGCCCGATCGATCCGCCATAGACCTGACCAATACTCTGATGCCCAAGGCAGATACCCAGTATGGGTAACCGACCGGCGAAATGACGAATCGTATCCATGGAAATTCCCGCCTCATTCGGCGTACAAGGCCCAGGTGAAATCACGATACCTGTTGGCGCCAAGGTTTGAATTTCCGCCACCGTGATTTCGTCATTCCGCAACACTTCAACCTGCTGACCTAATTCACCCAGATACTGAACAATGTTGTAGGTAAATGAATCATAGTTATCAATCATCAGGATCATTTTGAATCACCTACTTCGCCCACGGTCTTACGTATTTCAGCTGAATTATATACTCGAAGATTTTCCGCCTTGGTTTCGAGCCCCAAACCCGCCTCGGCCAACGCTACGGCCCGAAAAATCGACCGCGCCTTATTAATCGTTTCCTGCCACTCGGACTCAGCCACTGAATCAGCGACGACCCCTGCACCCGCCTGAACATAGAGCGTGCGATCTTTGACGACAGCGGTACGAATGGCTATCGCGGTATCCATATTGCCGTTCCAAGACAAATAGCCCACAGCGCCGCCAAAAATTCCGCGTTTTTCCGGCTCACATTCATCAATAATTTCGAGCGCCCTGACTTTAGGCGCACCGCTTAAGGTCCCCACAGGCAGTGTCGCGCGCAATAGATCCATCGCAGTATAACTTGCGGCCAGTTGCCCCTGAACGTTTGATGCGATGTGCATGACATGGGCATAACGCTCCACTGTCATCATCTCTGTCACGTCAACGCTACCCGTCGCGCACACCTTACCAATATCGTTACGCCCCAGATCGATCAACATCAGGTGCTCAGCCCGCTCTTTGGTATCGGCCAACAGCTCCGTCTCCAAGGCCAAATCTTCAGCCTCATCAATTCCGCGCCGACGCGTGCCAGCCAATGGCCTGACGGTCACTTGACCATTATCTAATCGTGCCAGTATCTCTGGCGATGAGCTCACGATATGAAAATCACCCAGATCCATGTAGTACATGTAAGGCGAAGGGTTGAGCGCTCGCAGCGCCCGATATAGGTTTAACGGGTCACTCTCAAGAGTTATGGACATCCGCTGTGACAGCACCACCTGCATGACGTCACCCGCTTGAATATAACCTTTGATTTTCTCCACATCTGCCTTAAATCGACTTTGACCATAGCTCGAGACAAAATCTTCTTCGTGAATGGCAGGGCCGACACTGGGCTCGCGAATATCTAAAGGTATCAGCGCCTGCATAGCCGCGGCCATATTATCGAGTCGAGCCTGCGCCGATGTATAGGCATTTTCTAGCGCAGGGTCCGCATGGGTAATGAGATGAATTTTACCTTTGACGTTATCAAACACCATCACATCGTTAGACACCATGAGCAGTATGTCTGGCGTACCGATGACATCAGGCGGCATACTGTGCCGGACTTTCTTTTCGACATAGCGAACCGTGTCGTAGCCGAAATAACCTACCAGGCCGCCGGTATAAATCGGTAAATTTTCAATCGGTGGATAACGAAAACGGGCTTGAAATTCTTCCACATAGGCCAGTGGATCTTCACAAGTAAAGCGATCTGTCTCAACGCCCTGCGACTCTAGTACCACTTCATGACCGAAAACTTTCAACACCTGGCCGCTGGGCAAGCCGACCATGGAATATCTCGCCCATTTCTCCGCACCTTGGGCAGCAGATTCAAGCAGATAGCTATAACTTCCACGCGCTACCTTGATATAGCTGGAGAGCGGGGTGTCGAGGTCGGCCAGCACCTCACGAGTAACGGGAATATGATTGAAACCTTGTGCGGCAAATTTGGCAAAATCATCCAATGTCATGATTTTTCTCCAGAGTAACAATTAGCAAACTTCGATAAGCGATATTCTCTTCGACAAGCGGCTGTTAACTGCGAGCCAACAAGCTGCCATTCCAACGGTGATGAATCACCATCGCCAAGACGAAGGAGTGCGGGGATCTAGCGTTATGTGGTCTGGATTAATCATGAGCTGTGCACAACCCACACAAAGGGGCTGAATCCGAACAAGGAACCGGCAGCTTAAATGACGACAGGACCTGAATCAAGATCGCGCTGCCCCGTTAATTTCGTGCTTCATAGCCGCTATGGTTGCCGCATAATCCGCCGCGCCAAAGATCGCAGAGCCCGCTACAAACGTGTCGGCACCGGCTTCTTTGATCTTGCCGATATTATCGATTTTAACGCCACCGTCGATCTCCAAACGAATATCACGGCCGCTGGCATCAATCATTTTTCGGGCCTGGGCTAGCTTCGCGTAGGTCGAGGGTATAAAACTTTGACCACCGAAACCGGGGTTTATTGACATGATCAGCACCATGTCAATCTTATCCATCACGTAATCGAGATACTGTAACGACGTCGTTGGATTGAAGACCAACCCACATTGGCAGCCACCGGCACGAATAAGTTCCAAAGACCTGTCGATATGCTCACTGGCTTCCGGATGGAATGTAATGTAACTGGCACCGGCCTCGATAAAGTCACCGATTAGCCTGTCCACAGGCTTCACCATCAGGTGAACGTCGATCGGCGCAGTCACGCCATAACGACGTAATGCCTTACAGACCATGGGGCCGATGGTGAGATTCGGCACATAGTGGTTGTCCATCACATCAAAATGCACGATGTCAGCACCAGCTGCGAGTACCGCATCTACTTCCTGACCCAAACGGGCGAAATCTGCCGACAAAATCGAAGGGGCTATCAAAGGTTCCAAAACATGCAATCCCATTAAAAAATGTCCCGCCATTCTACCGTGTTCCGTGGCTGAAAGTCAGATTCTTAATCCCCGAGGCACTTCCTAGCTTGCATTCAATGCCGCCAACCGTGCCGGAGTTCCCACGTCGGTCCAACTACCAGCGTAATATTGACCGCCCAGCAGGTCAGCCTCTATCGCCGTCGCAAACAGTTCACGGAGCATCACGGGGCCGTCGCGCAAACCGCGAAATAATGCCGGCGAATAGACACCGATCCCCGAATAGGTCAAACGCTGGGGCCCAGTGCCGAGCTGACCGGCGGCCGTCAGGCTGAAGTCTCCCAATGGATGATGAGGCGGATTATCCACCATCACGAGTGTCGCCACTCGCCCATCGAGATGCGTCGGTAGCAACGAGAAATCAAAATCGGTATAGATATCACCATTCACGACCGCAAAGGGTTCGTCCGCCGCATTAGCCAAAAGCCCAAGGGCATGATGAATTCCACCGGCGGTTTCCAGCAAAATGGTCTCGACCGAGTAGGTAATGTGTAATCCGAAGGCGCTGCCGTCGCCTAAGTAGTGCCGAATTTTGTCTCCTTGGTAGTGCAAATTGATCACGACCTCAGAAAAACCGGCACGCGCCAAGCCCTCGAGATGCCATTCAATCAGCGCTTTGTCATGCACTTTCAGCAAGGGTTTGGGCATATGTGCCGTCAACGGCAACATGCGCCGGCCCTCTCCGGCAGCCAGAATCATCGCCTTCATTTGCCACTCTCAAGGGCACCTAGCCGGGGTAATACCCGCTCAGAAAGCCAATCGCCAATCTCTGAGAGCTCAGGATAGAGGTCGCAAACCTCAACGATGTAGGCCATGACCAATGGGATATCATGCAAATAACGGCGCTTACCGTCGCGCAAATTCAGCCGCGAAAAAATACCTGCACATTTCAGGTGCCGCTGCATGCCCATGAGATCAAACCAGCGCAGGAATTCAGCCGCATCCACAGGACTTGCAGGGGCGCTCTGCAACCATTGCTGATGGGTTTCATTCACCCAGTTCACTACCTGTGGCCGAGGAAATCGGTGATAACAATCTTTCAGCAAAGACACTAAATCATAGGTCAAGGGACCCCTGACCGCATCCTGAAAGTCGATAATGCCCGGTTGCTCGCCGGCGATAACCATCAGATTACGGGAGTGATAATCACGATGGACAAACACTTGAGGTTGATCCAGGGCCGTGGTGACCAGCGTGTCGAATAGCCGCTGAAGCAGGGCTTGCTCACGCGGCTCGATCACCAGACCCAACTGCTGAGCCAGGAACCAATCGGTAAACAGCGCCATTTCAGTTCGCAGCTTAGCTTCATCGTAAGCCGGCAAGTGCTTCGCTACGGGAATGGCCTGCATCTGCCGAATGCCTTGGAAGGCTGCCTGATAGTTCGTTTCAATCTGGGCTGCCTGGTTTTCAGCGAGCATGTCGAGATACAGAATATCGCCGAAGTCAGCGAGCATCATAAAACCCTGCACCAGGTCCGCCCGATAAACTCGCGGCACCGCAAGCCCGGCCCTCGCCAGCATCGCCTGAACCTGCACAAACGGCCCGCTGTCCTCCTTCTCCGGTGGCGCATCGACAAAGATATAACTGTCGGTGGTGCGGGTCAGGTGGGTCGCTCGAAAGTAACGGCGAAAACTGGCATCGTCGGAGGCCGCCGCCAAGCGATAATGCTGATGATCAGGGATATCGGCCAGTTGCAAGGACGCCAGCGCCCAGGCAGCCAACGCAGCTTGCCGCTCACTCGCCAGTGTTTGTGGGGTTGAACTCATCTCGTTCATAGCGTCACCTGGTGCAACAGATAGTACATCGACTTTGACAATTTAACTGAACTCTCACATTGAATGTTTTATTATCCACCATCCACTTTACCCAAGGCCACTCCTTATCACTGCATCAATCACCACCACGGCGCGCGCAACGGCCTTGTGGTCAACCCTGTTGGCGTTGACCGTTGCCTTGATGCCAATGAGCAGTTTGGCCGCCGAACCCCCTTTATCAGCGGCTCAACTCGACTGGGTGGCTGCCGACAAGCTGCCCGCCGAACAAGCGGCTCGACTCCCGCCATTTTGTACCGGAGCCTACCTGGAACCACCCCGCAGCGGTGATCCGCAGGACACTCAGATCAACGCTTCGGCAGAATCTGCGGTTCATCTGTTCGAGCAATCCAGCACGCTCAAAGGCGCGGTGGAAATAACTCGGGGCACTTCACTAATTACAGCGCCTTTCGTCAGCATCGATGACGCATCGAAGCTTGCCACTATTGATGGACCACTCATCATCCGCCGACCGGGATTTCTGATGACCGGTGCACACGCGACCTCCAACTTGTTTGATAACACGGGGCAGGTCGAAGATGCGACCTTTTTGCTGCACCGAGCTAATCTGCGCGGTTCCGCAGGCCAACTGCGGCAGGATTCAGACCAGATTGTGACTATTGCAGACGGCACACTGACCCGCTGTGAGCCCGACAGCAATACCTGGTCTATCAGTGGTCAAAATTTTGTACTCGACACCCAGGCAGGCTTCGGTGTTGCCAAAGATGTCACGCTCTCCGTCAAAGATGTTCCGGTGATGTACCTGCCTTGGCTCAGGTTTCCCATCAACGATGCGCGTCAGTCAGGCTTTCTGCTCGCCAATATCGGCTCCGGTGGTATCGACGGTACTGATATCAACATACCTTACTACTTTAACCTCGCGCCAAATCGCGACGCGACCTACCAACTTCGCAGTCTGTCTCGGCGCGGCCTGATTCATGATGGCCAGTTTCGATATCTGACACCAGGGACTCGAAACGAGATCAATGCCGGTTACATCAACCGCGATGACATTTTCGACCAGCGCACCCTACAAGCCCAGCCCACGGGTACCGAGTTTGAGGCCAGAAACCGCTGGTACATTGACCTGCGGCACCAGGGCGGGCAAGACAGTCGCTGGCAGACCGCAGTCAACTATAGCGCCGTCTCGGATATCGATTATCTCAATGATATTGGCGCCAATATCGGCGCCGCATCCAGCCAGCCATTTATGACGCCCTTCGATATGAGTCAAGCGAACAGACGCTCGCCTGGCCTAGACCAACTCGCTCAGACTCTTTACCGCGGCAAGGACTGGCTGGCAAGCGTGACCGTCAGAGATTTTCAGAACCTCGATCTTTTTGATCCGCAACAATATGCCGTATTGCCCATGCTGGCCCTCGAACATAGCGCTCGATCGGGTCGCTGGCAGCTAGCGTCACGACTCGAATATGCCCGCTTTGATAAATCCGACAGGCCGCTTACCGTTGACCCAAACGACCCAAAGGATTTACGGCGCATCACTGGTGAGCGGGCGACCGCGGCGCTGGAGCTTTCCTACCCCTATCGACAGCGTTGGGGCTTCGTCACACCCGGAGTGAAACTGACCCATCGCCAATATCGCCTGGACAACACCCAGGCGGGCCTGGATCAGCGCCCGGGATTGACCACTCAAACATTTTATTTAGACGCAGGACTGGTGTTCACTCGTCCCATCAAACTTGGCAGCACTGCACTAGACCAGACGCTCGAGCCCAGAATGTTTTACCTTTATACCGGTGAGGAAGACCAACAGGCATTACCCCTATTTGATGTCAGCACCCTCACTCCCGGGTACGCCCAGCTATTTCGCACCAATCGGTTTACCGGCGGTGACCGCACCGCAGACGCAAATCAACTGAGTCTTGGCCTCACCACCCGGCTCTTGAACCCCCGTAACGGCCGGCAGCTATTGGCCGCGAGTATCGGTCAAATTCAGCACTTTAAAGATCGCCAGGTCGTGCTCTACCCCAGCAGCCTCGATGCGTATACCGCCGCGCGATCACCCCTATTTACCGAAGCGGTACTGAACTTGAACGCCGACTTACGTCTCCGCGGTGCGTTCCAGTGGGACCCGCGTTCGCACCAGACCCATCGCCGCCAACTGTCCCTCAACTATGCCAAGGAATCTCGCAAAATTGTTAATTTGGGTTACATCTATACCAACCCAGATATCGAGACACGACCTGGACTGGCACAAGAAGAGGCCAACGTCTCCATGATCTGGCCGGTCACCAATCAATGGAGTGCTATCGGCGCATGGAACTTTGACCTGGACAGGAGTCAAACATTGGAGACTCTGCTTGGCATTGAGTACAACGATTGTTGCTGGAAATCGCGCTTGATATTTCGCCGCTTCATTAGGCCCACGCGTTATGTGCTGCCTTTGATCAATGATCCATCTAGCGCGACGGAGTTCGCTACAATTGATACACTGTACGCAACCATGGATAACGGCGTATTTTTTGAAGTTCAGCTCAAGGGCCTGGCAACCCTGGGGCGGCGCCTCGATTCGTTGTTGAACGATACCATTCAGGGATATCGATCCAGAGAAGACCAAATAGGACACTAGCGCTATTATGAGAACATTGATTCAGACAATGCTGGCAGGGATCCTCCTCGCCGCCTCACTGCAGGTCAGTGCAAACCTCGTGATCATGGACAGTATCGTCGCCGTGGTCGACGAAGACGTCATCCTTCAGTCCGAGATGCAGGAACGCATCGATACATTGAAGGCGCAGATAACTGACGCCAGCCAACTGCCGCCTGATGATATTTTACGCCAGCAAATCGTTGAGCGCCTGATCGTCGAAAGCCTACAATTGCAGATGGCGGACCGCGCCGGCGTCAGAATCAGTGATGAAGAAATCAATGAAGCTCTGCAGGGGGTCGCTGAACAAAACAAAATGAGCGTGGCGCAATTTCGCGCTGCGATCGAGAAAGACGGTATCAGCTATGCGAGCATGCGCCGCCAGATCGAGCGCGAGATGATGATAGCCCGGGTTCAGCAAGGCATGATGCGCAACCGCATCGAAATCTCAGAACAAGAGATCAAAAATTTTCTGGCCTCTGAACTCGGCGCAGTGATGACCGCTGACGAATATCGCATCGCCCATATTCTGATCCCGTTGCCAGAGGATGCATCGGCGACCCAAATCGCCGAGATCCAAACAGACGCCGAGGATTTACTTAAGCAACTTGCTGAAGGTGCTGACTTCAGTGCTCTGGCGGTCGGTCATTCCGCGGGGCAAAATGCCCTGAGCGGCGGTGATCTCGGCTGGCGTAAGATCGCCCAGTTGCCGAGTATGTTTGCTGATACGGCCAAGACAATGGTCGCTGGCGACGTTCGTGGACCCATTCAAAGTGGCAGCGGTTTCCACCTGATTAAATTGCTCGAGACCCGCGGCGCCCAGGCCGAAGGCCAGATTGCGCAAAGCCAAGTTCGCCATGTGTTGATCCAGCCTTCTGAGATTCGGACTGACGAAGAAGCACTAGAGATGGCTGAGAGCCTGCGCGAAGAAGTCGCTAATGGTCGCGCCTTCGACGAGATCGCCAAACTATATTCAGATGATCCAGGTTCAGCCCTGAGTGGTGGCGACCTAGGTTGGGCGCGAGCCGGCACTTATGTGCCGGCATTTGAGGCGCTACTGCAGAGCAGTGAATTAGACGCTCTAAGCCCGGTTTTCAAAAGTCAGCACGGCTATCATTTTCTGGAAGTCACCGGCCGCCGCATCGAAGATTTCAGCGACCGCTTCCGCATGGGTCAGGCTGAAAATTACTTACGTAACCAGCGATTCGATGAAGAGCTGCAAAATTGGATCCGCGAAATTCGCGATGATGCATTTGTTGAAATTCGCATCTAAGGCGCACTGACATTAACGCAAGGCAGGCCAGAACAACATAAGCCCAACGGCAGCAAGCGTCTTAACAATCCTGGATTCTGGCCTCCAACTCTTGATTCAGGTGCCGGACGGCTTGGGGAATAATGACTACCGCCTTCATGGAGAAAACAGCCATCAATCAGCCACCTACTCGCCCACCTCTGCTGGTCGTCACGCCCGGCGAGCCAGCGGGTATTGGCCCGGACATTATTCTCGCCAGCCTTGGTAAAAGCCTGCCGGCAGCGCTACTCGTGGTGGCTGATCCCGAGTTAATGCGCCAACGAGGGATCGCCCTCGGTCTCAATATCGGCATCAATAACTGGCTTGAAACCCGCACTGTTTCCAGTACCGAGCTCAACATCGTCCCTGTCCCGCTGGCCCATCAGGCGATACCCGGACAGATGAACATCGCTAACTCGCCTTATGTACTGGCGACCCTCGAAACGGCCGTTGGCTTATGCGAAACCGGAATCTGCCAGGGTATGGTGACGGGTCCCATCAATAAAGCCGTCATCAATGACGCAGGTATTGCCTTCACCGGCCATACCGAGTGGCTCGCCCAGCGCCTGGGTGTGCCTCAAGTTGTGATGATGCTCGCGACCACAGGTTTGCGGGTCGCGCTAGCCACAACTCACTTACCCCTGCGCGCCGTGGCAGATGCGATCAATATAACGGAGCTGACCAGAACGTTGATCATTCTGGATTCGGAACTACGCCAACGCTTTCACTTGCCAACACCTAGAATTCTAGTGTGCGGTCTCAATCCCCATGCGGGAGAAGGCGGCCACCTGGGCACCGAGGAGATCGACGTCATCATTCCCACGATCCAGGCTCTGCAGCAACAAGGCCTTAACCTCACCGGCCCTACGCCTGCAGATACCGCATTCACACCAGCCATGCTCAGCAAATTTGACGCGGTGCTAGCCATGTACCACGATCAAGGATTACCTGTGTTAAAACATAAAGGCTTCGGTGATGCCGTTAATATCACCTTAGGTTTGCCTATTATTCGCACTTCAGTCGATCATGGCACCGCCCTTGATCTTGCCGGATCTGGCAAGGCGGACCCGGCGAGTCTGATCACAGCCATACGTTATGCAGCCGAGATGGCACTTCCAGCCAGTTGCGAGGAGTGAAAATGCGTGCTAGAAAACGTTTTGGCCAAAATTTTCTCCACGACCAGCTCGTCATTCAACGGATCATCGATGCGATCGATCCGCGCCCGGGTGACCATATTCTCGAAATTGGCCCCGGTCATGGAGCACTCACCCGCGGGCTAATGGCGTCTGGCTGTCAGCTTGACGTGGTCGAGATTGACCGCGACTTGGCAGCAGAATTACGCCTGCGCTATCCCGGCCTGAATGTCATTGAAGCCGACATCCTGAAATTTGATTTCAATAGTATCCGTGGCGACAAGCCCCTGCGCGTGGTGGGCAACCTGCCGTACAATATTTCAACGCCATTACTGTTTCGTCTGTTTGAGCACGTGGACATGATTGAAGATATGTATTTCATGCTTCAGCTGGAAGTCGTCGTACGAATGGCTGCTAGCGCCTCAACTCGTGACTATGGTCGGCTTTCTATTATGAGCCAGTACTTTTGCGAGGCCGAAAAACTCTTCGATGTCCATCCCGAATCCTTCACACCTGCACCCAAAGTGACCTCGGCCATATTGCAATTAATACCCCATCAGCAGCAGGTCCCGTTGACTGATCGCGGGTTGTTTCAAACGCTGTTGATCCAGGCCTTTAGCCAACGCCGCAAGACCGTGCGGAATGCCCTGAAGAAGTACCTCACGGAATCAGAAATGCTGGCCTTGGGGATCTCACCAGGACAACGCCCAGAGACCATTACTGGCGCTGAATATATTCAGTGTGCCAACTACCTGTCAGCTCGAGTCGAGACGCCGACATCGCTCCCTAGCAGTCAGGACTAAGCCCTTGAGCATCTATGTGATCGGTGATGTCCAGGGTTGTTTTGATGAGCTGACCGATCTGCTGGATAAGGTCGGGTTCAATCCTCAGCGAGATTCAGCCTGGTTTCTAGGCGATCTGATCAACCGCGGACCCAAGAACCTCGAAGTCATTAACTTCATCCGGCAACTGCCGAATACACAAGTCGTCCTGGGCAACCACGACCTGCATTTTCTCGCCGTGGCAGTTGGCAGTCAGTCTGCCAGTTCTAGTGATACCTTCGACGACCTGCTGAACGCCTCTGACTTGGCCGGCATCATTGATTGGCTGCGTCATCAGCCCCTGCTCCACGTCGATACCACGAATCGCTGTGTGTTAGTCCATGCAGGTCTGCCACCGATCTGGGATGTTCAAGTCTGTCTGGATCGCGCCCAGGAGGTTCAAGCTGCACTCACAGGACCAAACTTCGTCGACTTTCTCGCGCAAATGTACGGCAACGAGCCTCGCGTTTGGTCAGACGCCATAACAGGCTCGCCAAGACTGCGACTGATTACTAACTACTTTACCCGGTTACGCTATTGCACCGCGGCGGGTGAACTCGAGTTACAGCACAAGACCGAGCAAGCCCCAATCGGCTTTGCGCCCTGGTTCAGCTTTCCCCGACCTGACCCGTCAACCAAGATTTTGTTCGGCCACTGGGCGGCACTTAACGGCGAGACCGGGGTTGATTCAGCCATTGCACTGGACACGGGTTGTGTCTGGGGACGGTCGCTGACCGCCCTACGGCTCGATGATGGTAAGATCACTGCAGTGCCTGCGCGGCGTTCACATCCATGACCAATCAACCCGAGCGAGACGATTCATTGGAGACTTATCTTGTAGGCGGCGCCGTTCGCGACAGACTTCTTGACCTTGAGGTTGTGGAGCGGGACTGGGTCGTGGTTGGCGCCACCGCTGAGCAACTGACCAACCTGGGCTACCGCTCGGTGGGCAAAGACTTTCCGGTTTTCCTCCACCCAAGAACCCAGGAAGAATATGCCCTGGCGCGCACTGAACGCAAGAGCGGCCAGGGTCACCGCGGGTTTATTTGTGATGCCAATGAAGCGGTAACGCTCGAGCAAGACTTGGCTCGCCGCGATTTGACCATCAACGCTATCGCCCAAGACAGTGACGGTAATCTGATTGATCCCTATGGCGGGCTCGATGATCTGCAAGCCAGGCTCCTGCGACACGTCTCTGAGGCTTTCGCCGAGGACCCCTTGCGCGTGCTGCGAGTGGCCCGATTTATGGCGCGCTTTGCCCACCTGGGATTTCGAGTCGCCGCCGAAACGATGACACTCATGCAGGACATGGTTGACCATGGCGACCTTCGAGAACTCACGCCAGAGCGGGTCTTTATGGAATGTGAGAAGGCCTTGAAAGCACCGACGCCCAGCGCTTTTTTCGAGCTTCTGCAGTCCCTCGGCGCCCATCGCGATCTCTGGCCTGAACTATCCGACTTCAGCCACCTGGCGCGGCTGAGCGAAGTCACCGAGCAGCCTGAATATCGCTACGCGGCACTGTTCTTAAATATCAACGCAGTCGTGACCAAGGCCCGTTCAAAAGCCCTCAAAGCACCCAATCGTTATACTGAACTGGCCTTGCAGGTCAGCCAGGGCTATGCCACTTGGCTAACCCTGGCGAATTTAAATGCCGAAGATATTCTGGCTTTTTTTACTCAGCTGGATGCTTTTCGACGCCATGAACGTTTCAATCAATTTATGGCCGTCAGCGCCTTGTTGGCCACGAACACCGAGACACAGCAACGGGACTCAAAGACATTGTTGGCGCGATGGCAACAACTGCATCAAGCCTGCACCAGCGTCAGTGCCAGTGAGCTACCAGCCGGCTTGCAGGGCCCGGCTATTAGCCAGGCGATGCGCGCGCTGCAACTTACCAGAATCAAGGCGGTACTCGCCGACCTAGTCGCCCGCTAGCCCCTTCTCCTGGCTAGTTCGCGTCTTGTTCACGCGCAATCGCTCGATAGCCGATATCTGTTCGGTACTGGGCCTTAGCGAATTGAATTTTCTCTACCATCGCATAGGCGCGCTGCTGCGCCTCAAGCACCGACTGCCCGGTTGCAGTGACCCCCAGGACTCGGCCACCACTGGTCACGACCTTGCCACCTTCCAGACGTGTGCCAGCATGAAAGACTTTGCCCAGTTCATCGGCAGCATCGATGCCCGTGATTTCATCGCCGCTGGCATACTTGTCAGGATAACCGCCAGCCGCCATGACCACTGTTAATGCTACCTGGTCATCGAACTCGAGCACATGATTAATCAGGTCGCCGTCTAGGGCCGCCAGACAAAGTTTCGCCAAGTCTGATTGCATGCGCATCATCACGGGCTGAGTCTCTGGATCCCCGAACCGACAGTTGAATTCGATCACGCTGGGCTGACCTGCTGCGTCAATCATCAGACCCGCGTACAAAAACCCAGTATACGGATATCCATCTGCGGCCATACCATCCAGGGT
Source organism: K189A clade bacterium (assembly GCA_018607725.1). Lineage (GTDB taxonomy): Bacteria > Pseudomonadota > Gammaproteobacteria > Pseudomonadales > Azotimanducaceae > UBA4582. The sequence continues at coordinate 6,176 of JABBAY010000034.1, read as the reverse complement.
CGGCTGAATGACCTGATCGATGATCCGTTGATGGACCTCCGGCGTCACTACAGGTGCGGGCGAGTATGCCCCCATACCACCCGTGTTAGGTCCCTGGTCGCCATCGAACGCCGCCTTATGATCCTGGGAAGTAGCAAAATCCAGGAAGGTCTCACCGTCGGCGATGACGATGAAGCTGGCCTCTTCACCCACCAGAAATTCTTCAATGACTACCCGTGATCCGGCGGCCCCGAACGCATTACCACTGAGCATATCGGTAATTGTGGCTTGCGCTTCAGCCTGGGTCTGCGCGATGACGACACCCTTTCCCGCAGCCAGACCGTCAGCCTTGATCACGATGGGCGTTGGCATCTGCCGAGCAAAAGCGATGGCAGCCGCTGGCTCGTCGAAGCTGCCATAGGCCGCCGTCGGAATCTTGTGCCTGGCGAGAAAGTCTTTGGTAAAACTCTTGGAGCCCTCGAGTTGTGCGGCGCCTTGATCCGGACCAAAACAGGGCAGACCCGCCGCTCGAAATTGATCCACAACACCGGCGACTAGGGGCGCCTCTGGACCTATGATCGTGAGATCAATGCCGTTATCTTGAGCGAACTGAATCTGTGCCGCAAAGTCCATGATATCAATATCGACATTACATAACTTGTCGTCTGTGGCGGTGCCGGCATTGCCGGGCGCTATGTAAACCCGCTCTACTTGCTCTGACTGAGCCACTCGCCAAGCCAACGCATGTTCTCGTCCGCCGCTACCCGTGATCAGGATTTTCATCAATTTACCTCTGTCTTGAAAGAGTCTTTAATCAACCCACAATCTAGTGGCGAAAGTGTCGCATGCCAGTAAATATCATCGCCATGCCTGCCTCGTTGGCAGCAAGGATAACTTCGTCATCTCGGACCGAGCCACCGGGCTGGATGACAGCCGTAATACCTGCCGCCGCCGCCGCATCAATGCCGTCTCGAAAGGGGAAGAATGCATCAGATGCCATCACTGACCCGGGTACCACGAGACCTTCGTCTGCTGCCTTGATACCGGCGATCTTCGCGCTATAAACGCGGCTCATTTGTCCCGCACCGACGCCGATTGTTCGGTTATCGCTCGCATAGACAATCGCATTGGATTTGACGTACTTCGCGACGGTCCAGGCAAACATCAGATCCCGACGTTCTTGGTCAGTGGGCTGGCGTTCGCTGACAACCTGCAGGTCTGACTCGCCCTGCTCGGCGTTCACCAAGGCCAGATCACTTTCCTGAACCAAGAGGCCACCCAAAACCTGCTTGATACTCAGCTCACCGGTTCGATCCATCGACAGATCACCACAGGCCAGCACCCTGACATTTTTCTTCTTCGCAAACACCGCCAGCGCATCAGCATCAATAGAGGGCGCAATAACCACTTCAACGAATTGCTTGTCAACGATGTCCGTCGCGACCGCCAACGTGACCGGGCGATTGAAGGCAATAATACCGCCGAAGGCTGACGTCGGATCCGTCGCGAAGGCGTGTTGGTATGCCAACAGTAAGTCCTCGGCCACGGCAACCCCGCAAGGATTAGCATGCTTGACGATAACACACGCTGGCTCTGCAAAAGCTCGCACGCACTCCAATGCGGCATCCGTATCGGCGACATTGTTAAACGACAGGGCTTTACCCTGTAGTTGGTTGGCCCCCGCCACACTACCCATACCCGCGTCTGCCGAAACATAAAAAGCTGCAGCCTGGTGCGGATTTTCCCCATAGCGCATGCCTTGCTTCAGGCTATACTGCAATGTCATAGTTTGCGGGAACTGCAACCGCGCCTCGGAGTCGGGCTGAATACTGCCGAGATAATTACTGATCGCCGCATCGTAGCGAGCAACATGCTCGAAGGTTTTGACGGCCAGTCGAAATCGAGTGGCGTAGGAGATACAGCCATCGGATTGCGCCATCTCTTCAAGAATAAGCGAGTAATCAGCCACATCCACAACAACGGCCACACTGGCAAAATTCTTAGCTGCGGAGCGCAGCATGGCGGGACCACCGATATCGATATTTTCAATGGCCTCGGCAAAAGTGCTGCCAGGCTTTTTGATGGTTTGCTCAAACGGATACAAATTCACAACTACAAGATCAATCCCTTGAATACCATGGGCCTGCATCACAGCGGTATCAATACCACTACCATCTGCCTCGCGTCGCCCCAACAGACCACCATGAATCTTCGGATGCAGGGTTTTCACCCGGCCATCCATCATCTCAGGGAAACCCGTATAGTCCGAGACCTCCTGAACACTCACGCCATTGTCGTGCAGCAGCTTGTGAGTACCACCGGTAGACAGCATTTGAACGCCGTAACCTGAAAGTGCCTGGGCTAACGCTAACAGGCCGGATTTATCTGAGACGCTGAGAAGCGCTGTATTGATTTTATAATTATTCATAGTTTATCTTCGACGCCGTAATCATCATTGACTAAAAAAACAAAAAGACTGCAAAACAAAAGACTGAAATGCAAAAAGGACGGTTACCCGTCCTTTTTTGAAGCCAAGATTTTACACGCCTACCCGTTAAATTGGAATTGCTAGGCGAGGCTAATCTACCCTCCTACAACATGCCGTACTTTTTCATTTTTTTGCGCAAAGTACCGCGGTTTAAGCCGAGAATTTCTGCCGTCAAACTCTGGTTCTGTCGGGTGTGACGCAGAACGCAGGTCAGTAACGGCATTTCAACCTCGCACATTACCAGTTCGTATAAATCAGATAAGGGCTGGTCGTCCATCGCCCTGATGTAGGCCTTAACCGATGCCGCCACCGAATGACTTAACAGGGGTTCTGCATCAGCACCGGCGTTATACTCCTCAATCACATCGCTCATTCGGCTGCTAGTTTGTGAGTTCTTTTCTGCTTCTTCATCTATAGACATATTATGGTACTTCCACCAGTTTAAGCCGCAATATCTTCCAAAAACGCCTCGATTATTGCCTCCACCTGTTCCTCAGTTGACTGTAAACCATTGAACTTACGCATAAATTCAACACTCACTCGACCCGAGAGGTACCATCCCACGTGTTTCCTAGCAATACGGACTCCAAGCACCTCGCCATAAAACTTCTCGAGGTTATGTACATGTACGACTAGCGCACGTTTTATCTCACTTTCTCCAGGATTTATTTTCATTTCTCCCGTTCGCAGGTAATGATCCACCGTTGCCGCAAGCCAAGGATGACCCTGAGTCGCCCGGCCCAACATGACCGCCGCTGCACCAGTCTGATCTAGCACGGCGCGGGCCTTCGGCGCTGAATCAATATCGCCGTTGGCAACCACAGGGATGCTCACGGCATTAACAACACCAGCAATCGCCTGATAATCAACATCCCCTGCAAATTTACAGGCGCGCGTTCGGCCATGTACGGTCAAAAGCGAAACCCCTGCCGACTCGGCAATTCGCGCGATCGTTGGCGCATTTTGGGTTTCTTTGCACCAGCCGAGCCGTATCTTGAGGGTTACCGGGACGTCAACGGCGGCCACCACAGCCTCAAGAATCTTACCCACCAGCTTTTCGTCCCGCAGCAAAGCCGAGCCCGCTTGTTTATTACAGACTTTTTTGGCCGGGCAACCCATATTGATATCAATAATTTGAGCCCCGCGACCCTGATTCAAACTCGCGGCTTCAGCCATCATCTCAGGCTCTGCACCGGCAATCTGAATCCAGCGCGGCCCCGGCTCATCATGATAGGCAAGGCGCTGACGAGATTTCACAGACTTCCACAAGCGAACATCGCTGGTGATCATTTCAGACACCATCCAATGCGCCCCGAATTCTCGGCACATATTTCGATAAGGCTTATCTGTAACACCGGCCATAGGTGCGATGATCACTTGACTGGCGTGCTGATGAGGTCCGATCGTTAGCATAGACTTTCCATCGGTCGATTTGAGTCAAAGAGCGACATCTTAGCGTAAATCAGGCTCAATCACGACGTGGGTTCAATGGTCAGATGATAGCTCAGCGCAGCTTTACCTGGATCAACGATAGCCAACGAAAACCGAACCTCCGTATAGGCGGGAAAATATCGCAGCCCCACCAACTCTCCTGCAAGATAGTCTGCCGGCTTAAAAGTCCGCTGGGCGACGTGTGCGCCATTAGCGTCGACGAAGGATAATGTCAGGTTTGGAAATAATTGACCAAAGGCCCCGGCATTTTTGATGATCGCGTCGACCTTCAGCGCATTCGCTAGTGTCGGATGACTGCGCACGACCAATTCGGTGGTGGTCAGAACCGCGCTGTTTTGATAGGCCTTAAGTTGGCAACCGACATACCGACAAAACTGCTGATAGTAAGGTCGTATTGTCACATTTTGCGCCAGGCGGTCCTTCACAGACCAGGTATATTGTGCCCCGAGGACCAAGAGCAGTAACAGCGCGCCAAGCGCCCAGGGCCATTGGCGCAATGCGCGCGGCGCCTCTGGGTCGCCGAAGATCTCTGCAGGATCCAACGACTCAAACGCCAAACTCTGCAGCTCACTCTGATCCGGCGTGTCTGGCTCGGCATCTGTCGCCGTCTCGAATAATGATTGGCCAGTATCCTCCAGCCTCGCCGCCGCAACATCCGCCGCGTCATCCGACCTGTCATCCGACCTGTCATGGTCAGAGAGCCCGGGGCCGGCATGCATTGCCTCCGCCTCAGACCAGTATTCATCGCTATCCAGCATGTCGTCGAGGCTATCAACAACTTTAACGCCCGTGACAATATCAGCCGCCGCAACAACAGCCTCTTCCTCGGCAGGGTTTTCGGCATCGCCGGCAAAATTCTCATCGTCTTGAAGATCGCTCAGCAACGCTAACGGGGTCCCGTCTGCGTCAGCCGATCCCGGGCTTAACGTGTGGGCATCGTTCGGCGCCACTACAGCCTCCTCATCTTGGGCCGTCACAGCATTGCTGACGACAGCGACCATGTCGCCCATTTCAGCCCCGCGCTCGGGATCTAATAAATGGGCGCTTGCCTGAAATACTTCCAGGCAGGAGCCGCAGCGAACAGCGCCACCGGCCGCATTCAGCTGCACATCGGTCACTCGAAAGGATGTCTGGCAGCGCGGACATCGCGTAACATTATCCAAAGAACTCACAGGCTAACCTGGCTTTTTGGCTGCAAGACTAACCCAACCATCCAACTCCCCCTCGGCGACAAAATCCAGCTTTGCGTAGGCGGCTTTGACCCAATCCTTTTGACCCACCATGATTCCAGACAGCAACACATGACCGCCAGGTTTCAAGCTGGCAATAAGATGCTCCGCGAGGTCAATCAACGGTTGAGCAAGGATATTGGCAACAACCGTGTCAAAACTCGAGGCTACCAGTGCCTCCGGCATCGAGATCAATAGTTGCTCTTGAACCTGATTACGCGTGGCATTATCCAGGGTCGCGACCAGTGCTTGAGGATCATTGTCTATCGCCCGCACATGATCAGCACCGAGCAACAGCGCCGCTATGCCAAGGATTCCTGACCCGCAGCCAAAATCCAACAGCTGTTGGCCAGGGACGATGTTGCCTTCGAGCCATTCAAGACACAAGCGTGTGGTCGCGTGGGTACCCGTACCAAATGCCAGTCCAGGATCAAGTTGAAGAATGATGGCATCATCCGCATTTACTTCGCGGCCTGAAGGGCAAACCCAAAGACGCTGACCAAACTGCATGGGGTGAAATCGCGTCAACCACTCGCGCTCCCAGATACGATCACCCACGACCTCGACGAAAAGTAACTCGAAACCGGCTTCAGAAAACTGATCACGGACGCCATCGATATCAGCATCTTCCGCATACAGACCGGTCACAATAACATTCTCCCAAACCGGCTCCTCGCCAGGGCCAGGCTCGTAAATTGGCTGATCTTCGGCGTCAATCACCGTCACAGAGACGGCGCCGGTGTGCCAAAATATATCTTCTATCAATGCCAGGCTGGTGGTTGTACCAGCGACAGCTACGGTTTTCCATTCCACGGTGCGTTCACATCCTATGTTGTTCGTGATTCTAATATTCGAGTCTCTGTCACCCAGAAAAGCGGCTTCAGCTCTCATGCTGCCGATAAAACCCTTGCCTGTTCATTGCCATGGAACGGGGCCAACTTGCTGCGCCTAAAATCCGCACTTTGCACTCCAACACTGGGTCGTCGAATACCCCATTAACTGTACCGTTAACTGTACCGTTAACTGTA
>JABBAY010000104.1 GCA_018607725.1 K189A clade bacterium | reverse complement strand
ACATCATCGCCGCAGCTTCCCCGGCGGTGGTTGGCGCATTATCTCGAAACGCTTCACCCTGCGCTTTGATCATCGCCTTGATCTGGTCGTCAGTGACTTCCGTCAAGTCGATACCCATGCGGGCGGTAATACGCTTACGGACGCCAACCAGCTCTGCAGTCGTAAAGTCCTCTACCGCATGACCGGATATCTTGCCGGAATTGATCGCGATGGAGGTGCCGATATGACCCGGCATCACGACTGAGACTTTGACATGGGGGGCATTAACTCGCAGGTCTGAGACCAGCGCTTCGGTAAAGCCTTTCACGGCAAATTTGGCGGCACTGTAAGCGCTGTGAGTTGATCCCGGCCCCAGACTGGCCCAGAAACCATTGACGCTACTGGTATTGATCATATGCGCTTCAGTCGCGGCGACAAGATAGGGCATAAAGGCTCGAGCATTATAGTAGACCCCGTACCAACAGATATTGAAGGTTCTTTCCCAGTCTTCTCGCGAGCCATCGACGAAGCTCACGCCCGCACCGATACCGGCATTATTAAACAACAAGTTGATATGATCACGACCGTGCAGGTCGAGCACTTCATCACGAAAACGTAGCACCTGATCTTCCTTTGATACATCGCATTTATGCGCCGTAATACGTACACCTTGCGGACCTTCCTGCTGGCAAATCTTGAGCGTTTCCTGCATGTTTTCATCAATCACATCACAGATCGCAACATCACAACCTTCTGCGACCAATTGCCGGGCAAGTTCTCGCCCCATGCCTGTGCCGCCACCGGTAATGACCGCTAATTTGCCTGCGAAATCCTTCATACACACCCCTTAAATATCGTTAGATTGACTGCTCAATAACGGACAACCGCGCACACCACTTAAATAACTGCTCCATAGCGACAATCGCACGCTGCAAGCTTCTGCACTCCCGCAGGATACGAACTATTCACCGGCGGCGCAATGCACGGCAAATGTGGCTGACATCGATCCGGTATTCGCCACAAGCCATTGACTCAGCCAGCCACATCATTGATAACTACGCTCTGTTGAAGTCATCAAGGCCAAGAACTTTTGGATCTGAATAATACGAACTGGGACGACCTTAGAGTTTTCCTCGCAGTCGCGCGACAGGGCAATTTGGATGCCGCCGCGGACACCCTTGAACAAGACCCGACGACGGTAGGTCGACGCCTGCGGCGACTGGAACAAACCCTGGGCACGGGCTTGTTCGACCGATCACGCCGAGGCCACCGGCTGACCACCGCCGGTGAATGGTTACTCAAGCAGGTCGAGCAGATCGAGCACACCATGTATGCCGTCCAGGCTGAAATCGCCGGCGAAGTCAGCCGAGTTCAAGGTACGGTAAGGTTGAGCGTCACAGAAGGTTTTGGCAACGCCTTGATCGCGCCGGGGCTGCGCCAACTCAGCCAGACTTATCCCGCCCTGGTGCTGGAACTGGTAGCCACCAGCGGCTTATTAAATGTTTCAAAGCGTGAGGCGGACCTGGCAGTTCTGTTATCCAGGCCGACTACCGGCCGCCTGAAGATCAGCAAACTCACTGACTATAGCCTGCAGCTTTACGCCAGCCCTAGCTATCTGAATCAGGCTAAGGTTCCACAGACTATTCCTGATCTGCATGCCCACACCTTGATCGGTTATGTGGATGACTTAATCTATTCACCGAAACTGCGTTACTACAATGATCTGGATTCCGGCCTGATGCCGAAACTGTGCAGCTCAAGCCTGCTGGCCCAGGCGCAGATGGCCCGTGCCGGCTGCGGCATCGCTATGCTGCCGCGGTTTCTCGCGATGGCAGATCCCGGCCTGCAATTGGTCCTTGCCGATAGCGTTCTGATCACCCGCTCCTTCTGGCTGGCAATCCATGAAGATGTCGCTGACCATGCCCGGATCCGCGCTGTTGCCGACTTTTTAAAGCAGTTGGTACGGGATAATAGTGCACGTTTGAACTAAAGCTTTGCGGCTGTACTTACGACTAACAAAGCTTTTTAGTAACGACTTAAGACTCGTCTGCCAGCACCACCAAACATCGAAAGCCTATTCTTCAAGTCACCTCTTTTTACTTAGGCTGCCCCGCTGGCTGGCGAACATCAACCAGCCGACCTGACGACAACGACCTTAAGCCCTCACTAAACATTGGGAATAATATCTCGAGCGATCCGCGCCATGATCTCAAAGCGCGGCGCGAAAGCCGGCAGATTCATCACCTGATTCAAACCAGCAGCCTGCAAACCCTGCAGGGTTTCAATCAATTGATCCTGAGTACCGATCAGGCAGCTGGCCTGGAGTAGCGACTTAGTGAGGAATTTTTCTTCCTCGGGCAACACCCAACAATTATGACCCTGATGAATTCGCTGGTGGCGCCGAGCGAGGGGCACCGCCTCAATCATCTTGATGTAATCAGGCCAAATGGCCGTGAGGTGTGACGGCGGTTGATGACCAAAATTTCGGTACTGGTCATAGCTGTAATGCAACGCCGCGATCGCCATCGCTCCCACTTCGTGCTTAACCCTAGCCGAATCTACCGCCTCACCTTTATCAAGAACCAGCATGGCTGTCAGTGCCGTTGTATAAAAATCGTCGCGTTCAAAGTTGTCGTTGGCGCCGGCCTCAATCATCAGCCACATGCTCTCCATAGTCGCCGGATTAGAGGTAAACGCGAGTACCGCGCCATCACCGTGCTTACCCGCCAGCGCCAGCGACTTAGGTCCAAAACCCGATACATACATAGGAATCGGGTCAGTCAGATTGACGAAGCCCTCATCGGGCATGATATGACGAATGGGGATATCCCGGCCACGATGATGGTAAATCGCCTCATCTCCAGCTAACAGCGGCTTAATGGTGCTCAAATATTGATCATATTCAGCGATGGGTTGGGGCGGTAAATCCATGATTCGCATCGCTGTATTGCCCGCTCCGACGCCAAAGAATGTTCGGCCTGGCGCCAAGGCATTGATGGTGGCAATACCGGCGGCATTCACCGGAGCAGGACGCGTCCCGCTGATCGCAACACCGGTGCCCAGCTTAATGGTTGTCGTGCGATGGGCGGCCAGCGCCAGGGTCGCATAGCAATCAGACCAAATCATCTGGCTGTCAGCGAACCAGCCATGACTGTAGCCCAGGGCTTCGGCCTGCACGACGTAATCGATATCGTTAATATGACTCTGCACACAGATGCCAATATCCATTGCTCGTTCCTCGCTATTGAATAAACCTACGTCGACATTAACCTAGGCGATGCCATCAAGGCACCCAGTTTATTCATCATTTATGCTAACCTTGCAGCTGAATTATCCCACCCTGGAACGTGAATGAGACGACTCGTCAGTTTGACCCTGGTGCTTTTCGCATTAATTGGCTGTTCACCGGCACAGGAAGACAGCAACCCATCGACTACAGACAATGGAGACAGCATGAGTAATGAAATGAAGGCAGGTCAGGACTTTCTGGCAGCCAACGCCACCAAAGAAGGCGTGATTGTGACCGCATCCGGACTGCAATACCGCGTGATGAAATCCGGACAAGGCGCAACCCCCGGACCCACAGATGTTGTCAAGGCTCATTATCACGGCACTTTTATCGACGGCAAAGTCTTCGACAGTTCCGTTGAACGGGGCGAGCCACTGGAATTACCGGTCAATGGTGTGATCAGTGGCTGGACTGAAGCGCTGCAAATGATGCAGGAAGGTGACCAATGGCAGCTGTTTGTGCCATCAGATTTGGCCTACGGCGCTCGTGGCGTCGGACCCATTCCTGGGAATACGGCGCTGATATTTGAAGTCGAGCTCATCGAGGTCAAATAGCGGTCAAATAGACATCAAATAGGGGCCTCCAGCGCAACCTCTGCATGCCGGCAAATTGGCCGACAAAAACAGATCAGTTGCGCGACCCCAGCTGCATTAAACCGCTATCTGGCGCTTAGCCTATCTTCTGAAAACCACCTGACCCTTAATCTAACAACAGCGGCGCCAGACAGCTGCGCTGGTAGGTCTCGTCGCCGAATTGGTATTGGCACCACAGGGCACGACGCAGGTATAACTGGGCGTCACACTCAAAAGTAAACCCAAAGCCACCATGAAACTGAATGGCGCGATCACCGGCAAAGGCAAAACCCTGGCTGGCGACTGCCTTCGCCATGCGTAAGGCAATCGCCTTGTCAGCACTGCTGCTGTCTGCCTGATCAAACACCGTTGCGCCATGATAGACATGGGAACGACTGGCCTCCAGGCCAATAAGAATATCCACCGTCGGGTGCTTCAAGGCCTGATAGCTACCGATATACTTATCAAATTGTTTACGGGTTTTCAGATAGTCAATCACCAGGTTCAAGGTGTTGGCGTGACCACCCACCATTTCGGCACTGAGCAGCAGCATCAAAACCTGCTCGATCTCGGCGAAACAGGTCTGCGGTAGCAGACTCTCCAGACCGACACTGATGCCATCCAAATCGAGCTGAAAACTACGGCGAGTCTCATCAATCACCACTTCCTGGGTGAGGGCGGCCACAGGAATCTGGGCTTTGTCTAACAACACCAGACGGGGCTGGCCTGCTAATAGCACTGAGACGATGATCATATCTGCCAACGTCGCATCCTGAACAAAACATTTGGTGCCCGTCAGAACGAGCTTGCCAGCCTGTTCTTCGGCGGTGCAAGTCGGCTCATCCAGCAGCCAACTGCCATCGAGCTCCACCAACCCCATGGTCGCGACAGCACCAGTCGCGAGCTTCGGCAGCCAGGTATTCTTCTGTTCTTCACTGCCGGCTAAAAGCAGCGTATGGGCCACGGCCGCAGACCAGACTAACGGCGTGGCCATCAAATGCCGGCCCATGGATTCCACCACCGGCACCAATTCACTCAGCCCCAGACCCAGACCGCCATAGGTCTCTGGAATCGTGATCGCAGACCAGCCAAGATCGACAATTTCCTGCCAGACAGCTGCGGGGATGGTTTGCTCGTCGCTCAGCCGCGCCCTCACCAGGCTCACCGGTGAGTGCTTGCCACAGAAGTCCATGGCAGTATCGAGCAGCATGCTTTGTTCTTCCGTAAATTCGATTGGTTGACTCATATCGCCCCCTAGCTCTTTGGCAAGCCGAGCACACGCTCGCCCATAATATTGTATTGAACCTGCGTGGTACCGCCGCCGATGGTGGCCGAAAACGAATTAAAATAGATTCGTTGCCACTTGCCGCCGTCTACCGCGGCGGGCGCGATAAAACGTCCGCCATTTGCGCCCTGCAAAGACAAGGCAAATTGACAGAAGCGCCGCTTAAGCTCGGTGCTGCGAAGCTTACCGGACATGGCTACAGCACCAGGACGTTCAGCATTCAATGCAGGAATTCGACCCTTGGCACCCATCAGGCTATTGCTCTTGGCCTCAATCAAAAACTGCACCATCTGGTCTCGAATCAATGGGTCCTCCAGAACAGGCCGACCATTGCGAGTTGAACGCCGGGCCAATTCCAGAACGTCATTCACGTTCAAGTCCATCATTGATATACCACCGGCCTGGCCGCCGACATTGCCACGCTCGAACATCAGGGTGGCCATCGCCACCTGCCAGCCCTCACCTTCTTGTCCCATCATACAATTGGCAGGAATGCGGGCGTCGTGAAAAAACGTCTGGCAAAAGCCAAACTCGCTGGTCAGCTTTTTGATCGGCTGGGGCGTGATACCCTCCACATGCATCGGTGCCAGAAAGAAACTCAAACCGGCATATTTGTTTGGGCCACCCGTGTCGGTTCGCGCCAGCAAGATCATGTATTTTGCATAGCTACCCAGACTGGTCCAGATCTTCGACCCATTGATCACATACTCGTCACCATCACGCACCGCTTTTACCTGGGCACTGCCTAGGTCCGAGCCATGATCCGGCTCAGAAAATCCCTGGCACCAGATGTCATCGGCATTCAGGATACCTCTGATATATTTCTGTTTAGCTTCCTCCGTGCCCCGCTCCAGGATCAAAGGGCCAGCCCAATTAAGACCAATGGTGTTGGTCATAAACGGCACGCGCTGACGGGCCATTTCCTGCGTCACGATATCTTGAAACACCTGTGGTTTGCCGCCACCGCCATATTCTTTGGGCCACGACATGCCCAGGTAGCCGGCATCATAAACCTTACGCTGCCACGCCCGCAGATACTCAAACTGCGCATCAGTACCTACCTCCATAAAGGATTCAGGCAGTAAAAACCCTGGATCACCCGGATTGTTTTCTTCCAACCAGGTCGACACTTCCTGCCTGAACGCCTCAAGCGCTTGCTCATTCACATTCATGTATTACTGTCCTCTTTTTTAAAATCTAGCGACGCCGAAGGTGTTCGGCTGAGTGCCCCTGAGTGTCGTTTCAAGACAGGTCTCAAGAGTAAAGATAAGCACCTGGCGGGTGTCCGCCGGGTCGATAATACCGTCATCCATCATTCTGCTGGAGCAGAACATCGACTCAGACGACTGCTCCATACTGGCGATTAATTTTTCGGCGCCTTCAGCCATCGCTTGACGCTGGGCTTCGGGAATCTCTTGACCCGTGGCTCGAGCCCGATCTTCGGCAACCACTCGCATCACACCAGCAGCTTGCGCACCACCCATTACGGCCTGACGGGCCGTGGGCCATGAAAACACAAATTCCGGCTTCAGAGACTTCGAGCACATGGCGTAATTACCTGCGCCATAAGCATTACCCACAATAATCGTGATTTTGGTCGGTCGAAAGTTTGCCACTGCTTGAATCATTTTTGATCCGTGCTTGACCTGACCTGCCTGTTCGGCTTCCACACCCACAAGAAAGCCCGTGGTGTTTTGCAGAAAGATCATCGGCGTATTGGTTTGATCGCAGAGTTGCAAAAACTGGCTGGCTTTCTTTGCACCTTGTGGCGTGATGGGCCCGTTGTTGGTCATAATGCCGCAACGCCAACCGCCGATATGCGCATGACCGCACACCGTATGCTGATCATTGGCCGGCTCAAATTCGAAAAACTCAGAGCCATCAAAAACCCGAGCAATGACCTCACGCATATCGTAAGGGATACGCTTGTCTTCAGAGACAATACCGCGCAACTCTAACGCCGAATACAAGGGCGCCACCGCGGCCTTATCCGGAGTCAACTGCGGACCTGCTGCGGGGGGAAATTGCGCGACGATGTCCCGGGCAACTCGAATACCATCGGCATCATTTTCTGCGAGGTATTCTCCGGTTTGGGAGATTGCCGCGTGCATTTCAGCACCACCTAAGACCTCATGTTCAGCCTCCTCCCCAGTTGCCGCTTTTAAAAGTGGCGGCCCGGCAAGAAACAGATGAGTCTGGCCGCGAACCAACACCACATAGTCTGACAGCGCGACTTGGTAGGCACCGCCGGCTGTGGCATTACCATGGGCAACCGTGATCTGCGGAATACCTGCAGCGGACAACTCAGCCTGTTGGCAATAGACTCGACCACCATCGAGAAAACCATGCACATGCCAGGGGTCAGGGTCACCATCGCCCGCCAGATTGCCACCACCGCTCTCACTGAGACACACCAGCGGCAGCCGGGTACTGAAAGCAATTTCCTGCAAACGCAGGTTTTTACGGGTGGTCACCGAGGTGATGGTGCCGCCCTTGATGGCGTAGTTCCATACCATTGCAAGGATTCGTCGACCTTTAACATAGCCGATACCGACAATAAGATTACCGCCTGCCAGGGAACCGTCTTTATCACCATTCATGCCGAGCCCGGCAATACTGGACAACTCAAGAAATGGTGCGCCTCTGTCCAGCAGATGGGCAAGCCGTTCGCGAGGCAGCAACTTGCCTTTTTTCTCTGCGCGCTCACGGTAACGTTCTTCGCTGGCGCGTATGTTCCGCTCAACGATACGCACCTTTTCGATATAGTTAGTCATGAACTCGACATTCGATTGATAGGCGTCGCTGTTGGTGTCCAGGCTGGATTCAAGCTGACTCATTGTTGGCCTCCACTACTGTTAGTTCCACCAGAAACTGGCGATTTTTAACCTGCGTACCCACTTCAACGTTAATACTGGCCACCTCACCGTCGACGTCGGCGACATGTCGATGCTCCATTTTCATGGCCTCAATCAGCACCAGCGTCTGACCTTTGACGACGCTTTCGCCTACCGCCACCAGCACCTTGACGACTAAACCATCTGTCGAGGCGCTGATAAGACCACTGCCCGCAGCACCCTTAGCGCTGACCGGCGCATAGGTGGTGACTGTGGCGTTAACGATATCGAAACCAAAATCAACACTTATGACATCGTTGTCGAGATAAAAAGCCGCCTCGCGATCAACACCATCGCAACTGTAGGATACGCGCCCTTCTTCACAGGCGTTGATCATGACATCCATAGAAAGAGCGCCCATGTTGACCCGAAATCCACCGTTAATCGCCAGCGACGAACATCGAGTTTCAATACCGTCTGCCAGGAATGTCTCAACCACCGCCATGGGCTCGGCATTACTCCAGGCCGGCTGAGCAGCTCCATTTTGTGCCAACAGCGCCGCGGTCACCGCCAGCTGTTGGGTCCGATCAACTGCCTCAAGCCTCTCGAGCAAATCGGAGTTGATGAAATCGGTGGTCGTCTCGCCCTGAATAAACACAGGCTCGGCCAACAACTGGATGAGAAACGACTTATTGGTTACCAGGCCCAGAATTTTTGTTTCTTTAAGGGTACGGACTAACCGGCTTCGAGCCTCCTCGCGATCCTTACCCCAACAAATCAGTTTCGCCAGCATCGCATCGTAGTAAGGCGAGACCTGGCAACCGCTGTAAATACCGTGGTCGATCCGTACCCCGACATTCTCATAGGGCTCGAACAACTGTACTGTGCCGGTCTGAGGCATGAAGCCGTTCCTTGGGTCCTCTGCATAAATACGTACTTCAATCGCATGTCCGTCAAGACTGATGTCCTGCTGGCCACAGGGCAAAGGTTGACCGTTAGCAATTTGCAACTGCCAGTCTACAAGGTCAATATCGGTCACCAACTCTGTCACTGGGTGCTCAACCTGTAGGCGAGTATTCATTTCCAAAAAGTAAAAGTGCTGATCTTCATCTACCAGGAATTCAACCGTACCGACACCTTCATAACTCACAGCGATGGCGGCGTTGACTGCGGCCTCGCCCATTCGCACACGAAGCTCGCCACTCATGAAAGGTGAGGGGCATTCTTCGATGACTTTCTGGTGGCGACGTTGCGCAGAACAATCTCGCTCGCCCAAGTGGATCACATTGCCATGGGCATCACCGGCGATCTGAATCTCGATATGCCGACTATCAAGGATAGCTTTCTCCAGAATCAATACCTCGCTACCAAAAGCGCTGACCGCCTCGGCCCGAGCTGATGCGATGCCCTCTAACAAATCAGCTTCATGAGTCACAAGACGCATGCCGCGCCCACCACCGCCTGCCGCGGCCTTGACCATCACCGGAAAACCAATCTTGATCGCTTCAAGCCTCAGGGTCTCGTCATCTTGTTTCGCCCCCTGGTAACCGGGAACACAGGGAACGCCTGCCTTGATCATCAAGTCTTTAGCCGTAGCCTTGTTTCCCATCAGGGCAATAGCCGTGGCGGAAGGACCGATAAAGCGCATCTGATTATCCATGCAGGCCGCGGCGAACTGGGCGTTTTCTGACAAGAAACCATAGCCAGGATGAATGGCATCAGCGCCGGCGCGTTTCGCAGCCTGAATAATCTTCTGAATGTCCAAGTACGACTCTGCCGCGGTATTGCCGCCGAGACTGACGCTCGCGTCAGCCAGCGACACAAATAACGCATCAGCATCGGCGTCGCTATAAACCGCCACTGCCGACAAACCGGCGGCTTGAACACTGTCAATAATGCGGCAAGCTATTTCACCACGATTGGCTATTAATACTGTACTTATCGGCGTTCTCTTCACTCGAATGCTCTCTTTGTTATTAGACAGGTTAGGAGACGGGTTAGTCGCCCGTTCAATTCCACTTTCGCTCTGATCTCAGCTTGTCGTGCCTTGAGCATTACTCTGTCCTTTGACTATCAAGCTGAGCCACCAGGGCAGCTGGCACTTCAATTACTTTGGCCCGTAGATACTCACCCATGGTCTTCGCCTGGCCATCAATCCGCACCGATGAGGATACCCCTTCGCCCAAGATACCGTGAATGTAGAAATTCAGCGCATGCAAGTTCGGCAGCTCATAACGATCAACATCGAAGTCAGCAGTATCAGCTAACAGTGATTTGAAGTTTTCAACGGTGAGAAAGTCATACAGAAATCCGTAAGCTTGCGGCGTCTTGGCCCAGACACCAATGTTTGCGTTACCCCCTTTATCGCCTGAACGAGTACCAAACAATCGTCCAAAGGGGATTCGCACCAGATCGCCCCGCGGATAGTCGGGGATTTTGACGGGCACTTGCTGGTAATACATGGCATCAAGACCCAATTGGCTGGTGGGTAACACTTCCAGAGTCTGGTCGCCCATGTGCACGGTCTCAACAATATGTCGACTATCCACCAGCGCTGGCCAATAAGAGATGAAAGCGCCACCACCACCGGCGGAACTTGAACTGAAACCAGGAAAGTTTGCCAGTGCGAGCTCAATAATTTTGGCGGAGAATATCCGCCCCACTAACGCCTCGTTCTTTGACTTCACGTTAATTCGCAGGCGCGCATAGGCTTGCTCGTTCGATTGCGGATCCTCTTGATCACTGCGAATCAACTGGATTGTAACTTCATCAAATTGATCAATGCCACCCACGGACGTGAACAGGGTATCGGTGAATAAATCGGCTTTTTCCTCGATATCAAGGCCTGTCAGCAATATTTCCATGCCATTGCGAAAGCCGCCAGCTGTATTAATACATGCCTTGTGAGTTGGCGGCGGACTGCTACCCCGACAGCCTGACACATAGACCCGGTCAGCGCCCTGTTGCGCTATGGTCAGGGTATCGAAATGGGCAACGACATCAGGATTCAAATAGGCTGGCGCACCAATTTCATACAACAACTGCGCCTTGACAGTACCCACAGATACCAGCCCCCCAGTGCCTGGATGCTTGGTGATCCAAAAATTACCATTCGCCTCAATCTCGGCAATGGGGTAGCCCATATTATGGAAACTCGGCACTTCCTGAAAAAATGCATAGTTACCGCCGGTTGCCTGCGCGCCACATTCGATAATATGACCTGCGGCAAGGGCACCAGCGAGCGCATCGTAATCTTGCCGTTGCCAGTTGAATTTCCAGGCGGCGGGACCAATGACCACCGCCGCGTCGGTGACCCGCGGGCAGATCACCACATCAGCACCCAAATCTAATGCGGCCTTGATGCCCCAGGCACCCAGATAAGCATTCGCCGTCACTGCTGGTTTACCCCCGGCTGCTAAGGCAACGCCGGTGTCCATATTCGTCAGCGTCTCACCACTGGCTTGTAGATCCACCAATCGAGGCATCAGATCATCACCCTCGATATAGGCAACGTTGACATCAAGGCCAAGCTCAGTGGCAATCAAAGAAACGGCCTTTGCCATGCCAGCAGGATTCAGGCCGCCTGCATTGGAGACGATCTTGATGTTCTTTTGCATACACAAGGTTAAAACCTCGCGCACCTGTTTCAGAAAGGTGCCCACATAACCCCCATCAGGATTTTTCTGACGCTGGTTATACAAAATGGTCATGGTCAGCTCAGCGAGATAGTCACCGGTCAACACATCGATGGGCCCCCCTTCGACCATCTCTCGAGCAGCGCTGAGTTTATCGCCATAAAAACCACTGCAATTCGCGATTCTGATCACTTCGGTCATGGTCCACTCACCTCATCTAAAAAATTCATCGGGCCTAAATAAAGACTATTCAGACGATTCGCGAAGCGTCAACAAAGGGGCGACCAACGCGATCCATTTTTTAACGTATTCCAAGTGCTTCACACCATCGCTGCCATAACGTTCCTGGATCAGCAGACCCCGTAAAAAGCTTCGAGTCATGTTCAACAACATGACGGCTTCTTCATCATCGCCCGAAACTGCCGCGTATTGCGCCAAGGATTGAGCATCAAGGGCGCGTCCCCACTCGAGGAGTTCAGCGGCGATTCTGGTCTGGAGCAACTCATCGGTTCTGGCGGCATTGAGGATCTCGAATAAAGCCCGATAAGCCGGCGTATTAATATATTTATTCCAGGCCTGGAGTAGCGCTTCGTCAACGCTGGCGGGCTTGCCACGCCCAGGCTGGAATGGTCTTGCCAGGAGCTTATTCAGCGTCGCGGCAATCAGATCTTCTTTCGACGGATAGTGGTGTTGCAACGCGCCTTTCGAGAATCCCGCCGTCGCCGCCACTTGATTTAACGAGGTATCGCTATATCCCTTACACACCAACAGATCGATCGTCGCGTCACAAATGAGATCTCGAGCGCGAAGGCTCTTGGCTTGTTGCTTGCCTGGCGCCACACTCAACGTCACGGCTACTCGGCCTTGACCCAGTTAGGCTTACGCTTTTCTCTGAAGGCCGCCATACCCTCAGCGCCTTCCGGCGACTTAAACATGCGAACACTCCATTCACCCGTTTCCGCAAATCCTTCCTGAGTCGACAATTGCGCCACTCGCCGAACCAGCTTTTTACATTCAACCACTGCATTAGGGCCGCCCAGATTGATCATATCGATCTCTTCCTGGACTGCTGCCTGCAATTGCGCTTTGGGTACCGCCCGGTGCACTAGCCCATACTCAACAGCCTGATGACCATTAAAACGCTCGCCCGTGAGGAGCAGTTTCATGCCATGGTGAGTGCCGAGTTTTGGTAGGCAGACCACAGAGATGACAGCGGGTATCACGCCAATTCTGACTTCGCTGAAACTGAACTGCGCATCGTCGACGGTAATGACAATATCCGCTGCGCCCACGAGACCCAATCCACCTGCAAAGGCAGCACCATTGATCGCGGCGATCACCGGCTTGTCACTGTCGAGAATGGCCCTGAGCACTTCAGGGTAAGGTACGGCTTGACCACCGCCATCGATGGATTGTCCCGGTGGGCTCTTCAGATCTGCACCCGCACAGAACGCCGGGCCGTTACCCGTGATCACAATCGTCCGCACTTCAGGGTCCTGGTTAGCATTTCCCAGGTGGGCGTAGAGTTCATTGACCAAAATTGACGACAAGGCATTACGATTTTCTGGCCGATTCAAGGTGATCCAGGCCGCCCCTTTGCGCACTTCATACAGGGTCGCTTGAGTACCCGCTACTGTCGTCATGGTCTTATCCTCATGAAGGTGGTTCTCGAGACTAGCAGAGAAACAAGCCATTCGGAAGGTTTTTCCATGCACCCTAAAGCCGCATCAATCACCGGCATCAAGCTCATCGGTTGCCACGCACAGACCCACACAACCTTGATCTAGCCTGGCCTGAAAACCAATGAGCCAACTCGGGCGAGCCGTCTTCTTGACCTGACCCGCATCTCTGCCCACTCGGCCCCGGCGCCCATCACGCCACAGCGTTGATTTACTGGCACGCCTTGGTCCAATATGCCGACTGGGATAGATTGACTTAGCACGGATCACAACCTTGCAGATTGCAAAAACACACCTAACAATCTCTGAACCAGCCTATGATAGGAATCTACCTAGGCGAAGTGCCTACTAACGTATTGACCACGAAGAGCGACACACCGATGAATCAATCACCTGTCATACTCATTACGGGCGCCTCTGGCGGTGTCGGCCAGGCCGCAGCACTGGCCTGCGCCACTGACGGCGCGCGCATTGCTGTGCACTATCATCGCAACCAAGCGGCAGCAGACGCCTTATGCGCGAGCTTACCAGGCGCTGGCCATCGGGTTTATGGGGCGGATATCACTGACCCTTCGATGGCAGAAAGCCTGATTCAGCAGGTTGTTGCCGAGATGGGGCAGCTTGACGTACTGGTCAATAATGCCGGTATATCAGCCCGCTGCGATATTACCGCTATCGACTACGCCACCTGGCAAGAGACTTGGCAGCGCATTCTTGAGACGAATCTGACCGCTGCGGCCAACTTATCATTTTGCGCTGCGCAGCAGATGATCAAATCCGGTGGCGGCCGAATGATCAACGTTTCATCTCGTGGTGCCTTTCGTGGCGAGCCCTTGATGCCCTGGTACGGCGCCTCAAAAGCCGGCATGAACGCCATGGGCCAGTCGTTAGCCCAGGCACTGGGACCCAAGAATATTTATATTTATACGGTAGCACCGGGTTTCATTGAGACGCCTATGGCCGCAGCGATCCTGGCAAGCCCGGAAGGCGACGGTATTCGTCAGCAAAGTCCCATCGGGCGTGTCGCCCAGGCTGAAGAGGTCGGCGAAACCATCCGCTATCTAGCGCTTGAGGCGCCCACCTTTATGACTGGTGGCATTATCGATATCAATGGTGCATCTTACCTTCGGTCATAGCATCGCAAGACAGGCGCTCACCATTCTGTAGTCAACTGGCTCACGGAAGAGACAGCAAGCAAGGAGATAGATATGGGTTGGTCAATCAATCGGGCAACGGGTCTGACATTTCATAAATCGAGTTTATCCACCAAGGGCTACACGCTGTTGACCCCCCATGGTGACCAATCGACCTACCTGATTGATATGGATGGCCGGGTTGTGCATCAATGGCAGTTCAGTCATATCCACCCAGGCTATGGCCGACTGTTAACGAACGGCAACTTACTGATGACCGGCTCTGATGTGAATTTGCCACCACCACCAAAAGACGAGCCAACGAAGGCGCCGCTACCGTTTGAGCAACACATTACTCGCCTCGGCGGCTACCATACCACCCTGGTAGAAATGAACTGGCAGGGTGACATTGTCTGGGAATACGAAAACCGCTGCCAGCACCATGATTTTTTTCGCCTCGATAACGGCAACACGATGGTCCCAGAATGGGTTGAATTACCGGAAGATTTGCACAAACAAGTGCGAGGTGGCTACAAGCTGCCACGGGAGCGCTTGCCTCGATTGCTCGGTGATGACCTGGTTGAAGTTGACCCCCAGGGTCAAGAAATACGGCGTATCCAGACCTGGAAGTTACTCGATCCAATCAAGGACCCGATACACCCTACTCGACGGCGCTGGGAGTGGACCCACGTTAATGGCTTGGATATCAACAAAAAAGGCGACATCCTATTTTCCGCCAGAAATGCCGACAGGCTCGCGATCATCGATGCCGATAGTGGCGAGATTAGCTGGAAATTCACCAAGACCCACGGCCAACACAATCCTACCTGGGTTACCCACAAAGGTGCCACCCACGACAATATTCAAGTGTTCGATAACGGCGCCTCCTCCTCACGAGTGATTGAGATAGACCCCCAGAGCAGCGATGTCGTCTGGACTTATCATGGCGCGCCCCTGCACCAATTTTTTAGCGGCCATATTTCCGGCGCCTCCCGCCTGCCTTCAGGTAACGTTCTGGTCTGTGAAGGCACCAGCGGCCGTCTGTTTGAAACTAACCAGGCTCGGGAGGTTGTTTGGGAGTGGATCAACCCCTTTGTTAACAACAATGCCCGTGGCGAAGCCACTGTCAGCATTTATCGTGCCCATCGCTATTTGCCCGATCACCCCGCGCTGGCCGACAAGGATCTGGATCCTGCCCGATTCAGTAATATCAACCGCCTGAATGGCCTGATGTAATACCACATAAAACTTAGCATGAGCGAAAAGCTCGCGTATTAAACTGCACACCAGGGCCGCCACTGGCCACCAGGATCAGGAGATCTACATTGATAAATCTATTACTCTCGGAATCCAGCTACAACGACATGGCGGCCGACCTGGCTATTCATCAGCAGCGCATCACTATTGTCAGACTGCAGGCTGACGGCTCCCTGAAGGTCAATGGCGACACCGTCAGCGCTGAGCAATATCCTATTCACGCCACCTGGTTCAGCCTGGATATCATTAAAAACAAACAATTTGGGCCTTTTATTAAACTGGTGACCAGCGCACCAGACTTGCAGTGGATGCAGTCAGTAACCGCGGGGCTGGACGCACCATTTTTCAAACAGATCTTTGATCAGGGTGTACGCCTCAGCAATAGTGACGCTCAAGCGCCAGCAATCGCCGAGTATGTGGTCGCAGCCGTACTCAGTCATTATCAAAAATTTGCCGAGCGAGCTCAACATCAGGCCAACGCCCAGTGGCAAGACACCCACTTTCAAGAGATCCATGGTTCACGCTGGCTGATCGTTGGTCTGGGCAATATCGGCCAGCGGGTTGCTCAGATAGCCCGCGGCTTCGAAGCCCATGTAACAGGCGTCAAACGCGCCCTCACGCAGAACCCTCACGCAGATCAAGTGATCACCTACAGCGAACTGGCAGAGCACTTGCCCCAGGCTGATGTGGTGGTCCTTGCCTGCGCCTTGACGGAACAAACCCGGCACCTATTCGATGCCAGGATGCTCAGATTGATGAAACCCACCAGCGTGCTGGTGAATATAGCCCGCGGTGGTGTGGTGGATGAACCTGCGCTGATCCAGGTGCTCGATGAAGGCTTGATTGATCATGCAGTGCTTGATGTCTTCGAGGTTGAACCCTTACCTGGCGACAGTCCCTTATGGCAGCATCCCCGGGTCATGCTAACGCCCCACTCGAGTAATCGCGGCGATGGTACAGGTCACCGTGGTCAATTGCTGTTTTTAGCCAACCTGACCGCATTCCTCGACAACAAACCCCTGAAAAATGCTGTTACTGACAACAGTTTTTAGATCGCGCCAGACCCATAGTTACCGACCGGCACCAACTATCCCATCGGATAGCGAATCTCGGTCGTGACCTTATCGATCTCAGCCATAACCTCGGCACTTAAAACGACCTCGGCCGCGGCAAAAATGTCATCTAATTGATCAACCCGAGTGGCGCCAACAATGGTGGAGGCGACAAAATCATGTTGCTTGCTCCAGGCCGTCGCCAGGGTCACTGGTGCCAGACCGGCCCGCTGGGCAATCTCCATAAAACGCGCGGTTGAAGCCAGGGTTTTGTCGTTAATGAATCGCCCCGCCATGGCTGCCTGACGGCCACCCATTGAGAGATACTTGGAAAACCGTGCCCCTTCGGGTCGTTGTTTGTCGAGATACTTACCTGACAAGACACCACCCGCCAGCGGTGAATAGGGTATCAGACTGACATTTTCCTGCCTGCAGGCCTGGGCCAACTCATCTTCAAATCGACGATTATTCAGGCTGAAATTATTCTGAATCGTTTCATAGCGAGCATAACCATGCATCTCTGAAACCATCAAACTCTTAGTCAAACCCCAGGTGGTTTCATTACTGCAACCTAGCACCCGAACCTTACCGGACTGCACCAACTCGTCCAGCGCCGCCATGACCTCATCGTAGGCTAAGCCATGATCTGGCCAATGGGTCTGATACAAGTCCACGTAATCCGTTTGCAGCCGCCGCAGGCTGGTCTCTATGGCTTTGATGATATTGTGCCGATCGAGGGCGGTCTTGCCATCTCGAACAGCCGCTTTGAGCCAGCCATGACTTGGGCCAGAGACTTTTGTGGCGATGATCAGCGAGTCTCGGGATTTTGTTTTCATCCACCGACCGACGATGTCTTCGGTCAGACCTGCCAACTTACTATCTGGCGGCACAGGATAATTTTCAGCTGTGTCATAGAAATCGATACCCGCATCATAAGAGCGATCGAGGATTTCAAACGCCGTCTTTTCATCAGCGCCGGTACCGAAGGTCATGGTCCCCATACAGATATCTGATACGACAACCGCACTGCGGCCTAATCGGTTGGTCTTCATGCTGTTTCTCACCTGAGTATTGATTAAAGGAAGGAGTTCCGCTTCGCCGCAGGATAACAAGCATCAGCCCATCTGGAAAGTCGTCCGCCAAGCCGAGGACACAGGCTGACAAACCTAACAGCTGTGGTAGTATCCAAACCATGAAGCACTCCCTCACGGCATTTCGACTTGGCGATATCCGCGGCATTTTCCCAACGGAAATTGACGACGCCTTTGCGCTGGCCTTTGCCCACGGCGTCGCTCACCACTTCAAACTCAAAGGCACTGTTGCGGTGGGTCGCGACATGCGTGATTCGAGCCCGGGACTCCAACAGTGCGTTATCAAAGGATTATTGGCATCTGGCGTCGATGTTGTCGATCTGGGCTTATGTGCCACTGAACTGGGCTATTTTGCCTCTTCACTGCCTGGTATTGCCGCCGCTATCGTGGTGACAGCCAGCCATAATCCCGCAGCATTTAATGGCTTTAAGCTGGTTCTGAAAAATGGCAAGGCGGTCACCTTTGATGATGGCCTCGACAGCGTCATGGCGCTGATGTTGTCCGGGCACACCAACCATGGCAAATCTGGCACCATGCTCGAACGGGACGTTCACCGGGATTATGTGGCCTACCTCCTACAACAATTCCAGCCAGCCGTCTTGACTAGCGGCCTGATGGCGCTCAATGGTTTAAACGGCACCGCCGCGACCCTGGCGCATGATATTGCTGAGGGATTCAAACTGCCCGTTGAGTGGGTACGACGCCTTCCAGGACCGATACCCGATTGCGGCGCAGATCCATCACAGCCTCTGCTCATCGCCGAGATGACTCACTTTATGCAATCAGGAAAATTCGCTCTGGGTGTCGCCTGGGATGGTGACTGCGATCGCTGTGTATTTTTCGACGGCAACGGCAAGCTTGTACCCACCTATTATGTGGTCGGCATTTTGGCAGAGCACTACCTGAAAACTTATCCCGGTGCCGCTATTGTCTACGACTCAAAACTCTGCATGAATACCCTCGACATCATCGAGCGACTCAAGGGCCAGGCCATTCGCTCTGAGACCGGGCATGCTTTTATGAAACAACATATGCGCAAAAACCAGGCTGTTTACGGCGGTGAGCTATCGTCTCACCACTATTTTGGCGCATTCAATGGTTGCGATTCAGGCATGATAGCTTGGCTGAAGATGATCCAAATCCTTGCTCAGACCGATCAAACACTGGCTGAGATTGTCGAGCAAGCCAGGGCCAACGTGTGCTCGACCACAGAGATCAACTTGACGTTAAGTGATACCAAGGCCGCACTGGAACATATACTCAATTGTTATGGACGCCAGGCTCTGGGCGTGGATTTCTTTGACGGCTTAAGCTTCGAGATGCCCGGGCACTGGCGATTCACACTGCGCCCTTCCAAAACAGAACCCTTGGTACGCCTGAACCTTGAGGCCCGCGGCAACGCCGATGAGCTAATCAACCAGGGTGTGAAGCTCCTCGCCGAACTCTCCCAGTTTCAAACGCCGGGCAGTGACTGGCCGGCAACACCGGTCATTCAGTGAGTTTTTTGATCGCGTAGTCGGTGAACAGGTCGGGAGCATCGATACCGGAGCTTTCATACAAACCGTTGTAGCTACCAAAAGCTGACACCTCAAACACGACCGGCCCCACTTCCTGCGTCACAGCAATATCAACGCTGGTAAAATCCAGGCCGAAGGGTGCCTGGGCTCGAGTGGCCAGGTCGATCAGCTCAGCAGATGGCGTAAACGCTTCATACTTGCCGCCTTCCCGTGTGGTGGTGTGCCAGGTAGAACCGTCACCCACACGCGCATAGGCCCCGATGTACTCGCCACCCATAAAGACCAGACCATAATCGGTACCCGACAAATCATAGTGTTTTTGTAGATAGATAATCTTTTCACCACGCTGCTGTAATTCATTGCAATGCTGCCGTGCTAGCGCCCCGTCATCGAGGAGCTCCATACCCCTGGCCTTAGTGCTGTAAAGTGGCTTTAAGATCGCCGGGCCCTGAGACTCAACCCAACTAACCGCAGCATCAATGTCCTCGGTAACAAAGGTTGGCGGCATGGGAATCGAATTGTCCAGCAATCGCAGGGTACAACTCAGCCGACTGATCATTCGCCGAATCTTCGCCGGCGAAGAAAAAAACCTGACACCACGACGCTCCAGCAATTCCAGTAACTCAAGCTGATCCAACAAGTTCGCAGAGTAATCTTTACCCATTTTTTTGATAATAAATCCATCAAATTCATTGAGGTTCTGCTGCTTTGAAAACACATCGCCGGACGTCAGGTCGTATGAAATTTCATTTAACTGGACAACCTTACCGCCGGCACCCTTACGTGCGAGACTCACACTAAGCGACTCCGTCGACCAGGCCCCGGCTATTCCTATTACTCCAATATTCAAACGGCTTAACTCCATCAGCGATACAGAAAATATTCTGGGTTGATTTTAAATCGATTGAGCTTGCCTTCATGCGCCTTGAGATCATCAACGATCAACTTCGCACGATCGATCAACTCCGCTGAGAATTTTTTATCAAACACAAATCGAGTCGACGTAATCAGCGATCTGAAAAGGCCAAGTGCCAGCCTGGCCTGAAACATCTTATCCTTTTGCCGTACGGCATAACTGGCTGCACACTCGTACATCCCCTGATTGGCCATATTCAGTCGCTGGCGAACCTCGGAACTGAACAGGGGCACCCGCAAATTAGAGATCAAGAATACCGAGACGTCCTGCACATAATCTCCATACCCACTACGATGGACATCGACATAGTACATTTGCGGCTGATCAAACTGGAAAATAATATTGTCCGCATTAAAGTCACCATGAATCAGCGTACTAAATGGCGCCGGTAGTTGTCGCTCTATCTTCCTGGCCTCCTTGATCATCAAATCCAGGCCATGGCTCGCCTCAAACAGCCCTGGATGTACCGACTGAATATCACTTCTTCGGCTCAGCAATTGCGTCACATAGTCCGATTTGACAGCCTTGTTCTTGTGACTTTTCTTCCACACCTGCATCTGCTGTTTGGTCAACATCTCCATCGCTTGATCGAGCCTGCTGCCGCCATTGATCAAAATTTTCAGCAAATCGTCACCTTCAATATATTCCAGCAACATGGTCGCGCTATTCTTTTTGGCTTCATGCCAGACGATCTTCGGCGTCAGCCCGGGGAATTTCTCCTGCCAAAGCGCTAAACCCCTGACCTCATCTTCGATCTTGTCTACCGCACCTTCCTTGTAAAAAAGGGCTTGCTCGCCTGAGTCCGCGGTAGTCAGCGAAATTCTCGCCACTCGGCAACCAGAACGGGTATTCATGATCGGCTTGAACTGAATATTGCTGTCATTGATATTGATATTCTGCGACGCCAGACCTTTCTGCAGGTTTCTGAACTGCAGAATACCTAACTGCTCACCCAAACGAATATCCAAGATCGCTTCGCCAATATTCAGGAAGCTGTCGCCTACGCGCTCAAGGTATTGCGCGATCGCCAGCAGCGTCAGTAAATCATCGACCTTACCCGGTTGGTGGAGTTTTGCTCGAATCAGAGCGGCTGTTTCATTGTAGTAATCATCCAGCACCTGTTCGTAATCGCAGATTGTCTGCGCCAGCTCCAAGTTATTCTCAGATAGAGCCGGATAGATGGCATCGATGGCTTTATAAATCACCTGGTAATAGCGCTTGATATTAAATTCAAGAAATTCCTCAGGCTCCTTCACATGACTCATCTGATTCGCAATACTGATAAAGAAGTCGGCACAACGTTCAAGATTGACGGCAATGGTGATAATCGCCCTGAATTGATTTATCTGCCCTTCTTCTTCTCGGTGGATGTTGAAGTAGCATTTGCTCTCGAGGGTATCCTTCAGGTTATCAATGAAGTGTTCCCGAACGTTAATTTTTTTGATCTTCGCTGGCGAAGGCTTATCAACAACAGAAGCAGACGCACGCGCCTGCTTTTTGACTTCCAAAATCAAAAATCGTAAGTCGACATTCAGACCTTCATCAATCGGCATCAGCAAATCCACGTCTGGGTATATGAGAGTGACAGCAACGGCACTTTTTTATGTTTCGCTAACGAGCTTATCCGTTAGGACTAAATTGTTTGATAAATGGGTAATCCGTACTGATACCTTGCACGGTTCCGTCGCGACAAAATTTCACGACCGCACCGCCGGGGCCAACCAGGCCTTCTTTGGCACGCGTATGACAATCCACTGACGCGTCACACTCAAAGTTAAGCATGCCCTTGCGAATCACCACCCGCTGGCCTTGCAAGATGTTCTTGTGACCGTGAACAATAGCGTAAATGCCGGCACGATGCAGGTCGTCAACACCCGCATCAGAAAAATCAAAGTCGATGGTGCGATACTTGGTTCGAAATACGTTACCTAAGGCACCGTGATAGAGCGCGAACGGATCCGTTTTGAGCAAAGCCCGAAACGCCTGGTTGAGGTGTTCAACCCCGTGCTCGCTCAGAGTTTTTGCGACAGTGTCATCAACCCCGGCATGGACAAACAAATACGATCCCTCTCTGTGAGCTATTTGCATGCGCTCGAAGAACCAGGAGAACTGTCCGCCGGGCTCGACGAAAAGCTCACGAAACTTTACCAAAGCCGCCTGAACCTTGTGAATATCCAGGCCGACGGCTGCCATCTGCACCTTGAAGTCATCGGTCTTCTCGCGAATACGACTAAGCTCCTTGACCAACCGAGCGGGTCGAATCCATGATTTAGCAACTGTAGGGAACTCGTCATACCAACTCTCGCTTGGAAACAAGCCAGCATAGATTCTCGCTTCTGCCGCTACGGCGTCCGGCGTCGCCCCGTCAGCCACCTGGCCTTCGATGAAACCCCGGTAAATTTCGGCAAGGAAAGGCACGGTTTTTTTGCCCATTCGCACGAACAAGTGATCAAATAACGGATCCTTACTCTCTGCGTAATAGATACCCAAGTAGGTCCGTATATCATGGTTACCTGCCAACAGAATCAGATCGGCACCTTTGTCGATCAATCGCCTGATGACATTGAGTAAGCGCAGCGTCGCTGGCCCTTTATCGAAACAATCGCCGCCTATAATGAAGCGCGCGGATTGGCCTGCGCTCGTCAATTCAAACTCGCTATCGCCCTCGCCAGTTTTATGAATACCACCAGAGGCTAACAAGGACAGAAAAAATGCATCCGTGTCCGCATGAATATCACAGAAAAAATAGATCAATTGATCGCAGCTGACCCAGTCCTTTGCCGCAATGTACT
Organism: K189A clade bacterium; assembly: GCA_018607725.1. Lineage (GTDB taxonomy): Bacteria > Pseudomonadota > Gammaproteobacteria > Pseudomonadales > Azotimanducaceae > UBA4582. The sequence goes on along the minus strand of JABBAY010000104.1, from coordinate 16,088 downwards.
GTTGAACTGTGCGTGCAGCTGCATCGTCCTGAGCACGATTCTGGCCATCGTCCGGCTGGCACAAGTCCACACTTCGGGGCCAAGCCTGAGTTTGCGTTGGGAGATTTTGAAGTGACGCTCGGCGAGCGGATTGACCTGCCGAGTGCTGATGTAAGTCTTTCACTGCTGTTCGCCTTGCATTCCCGACTACTCAATTTGCTCAATACCGCCGGCTACGGATAGCTGTTTTGTTGAGCAAAACACCCGCAGCAAGCGCGCTTTGCGCCAGTCCAGTCGTGAGTTCTTAGCTTCTGCCAGAAGCAACAAACTCAGCAGCCGAGACCGCGCGCCTATTGAGCATCTTACAGAATCAGAGATCAAGAGCACACCACTGCGGAAGGCGATCAACACCACTTCTAACCGCCTTATGACCAAGGATAAACAAACTCCGCACCTGACTCTGTGGTTCATTCTCACGGTACCCATCGTGATCCATTTATTGGCCCAGTACAGAATGCCACCCAGCTCATCCCACACCCGGCAAAGATCAACGCAACGGGTCGAGGTCTCATTGAGTACTCCAATCGATAGGGCTTTCATGGTGGGCGCGCAAGTAAGTATTACATTGAGAGAAATGCCGACAACCAAAAAAGCCACGATGAGATGATAGCGGCGAGGGATGCGGCGCTTCCAAAACTAAATGTTTGGTTCGATCAATCATCGCGCCTTTCTTCTGCGCATAGTTGCCCCACAGCATAAAGACACAATGCTCGCGTTGCTGCGATACCACCTCTATCACTTTGTCAGTAAATAGCTCCCAGCCTTGGCCCTGATGCGCACCTGCCTGGCCCTGTTCCACGGTAAGCACGGCATTGAGCAACAAAACACCCTGCTGCGCCCATGCTGAGAGACACCCCGATGGGAACCGGTCTTTTGATAGATCCAGGTCCGCTTGAATCTCTTTAATCACGTTCATCAACGACGGTGGTATCCGCACCCCCGGCGGCACTGAGAAGCACAACCCATGGGCTTGTCCCGGACCATGGTAAGGATCCTGACCGAGGATAACGACCTTGACCCGATTTAAGGGGGTAGAATTCAGGGCCTTAAAATAATGCCCACCCGCCGGATAGATCACCTTATCTGCGCTCTTCTGCGCCAACAAAAAGTCTTTCAGTGCCAGCATATACGGCTTGTCGAATTCACCTTCCAGGTGGGCAAGCCAACTGGCGTCAAGTTTCACAGCATTCGAATTACTCATTTCGCCCCCATATTTTGTCAGGCCTGGATCCTGTGCGATCCTCGTTCATCGAACCCTAAACGTCTATGATACCTCAGGCCTATCTCTCGATGCGCCCGCCCTGGCACTCAATAACCAATCAAGTATGCTAACAGGAATCAGGAGCCCCTCATGTTTCAGCCTAACTCATGGACCCAGCGTGCAGTATTTTTTGCCTGTATCACGCTGTTCGGCGGCGGCCTGCAATCGAGCCCGCTGACAGCCGAAGAATTGCGTATCGAAGCTGCACACAAGGCCATGCCTGGTCTGTCATCCGTACTGCAAGACCAGCAGGCGGCCAGTATTCGCGCCTGGCAGCAGGCCGAAGAGTTTGCCGGCCTACAGCAACAGGTTCGGCTCAGCGGCGATCAGCTGTGGCAAGCTGCCAAACACCAGGTTACCGCCAGCAGCCTTGACGATCGCGGACTCTACTGGGCGCGCCTGGCACTCACCCGTTATCTGCGCCAACAGACCTTGGGGTTCCCATTGACCGACAACCAGCGCTTGGCGTTAATCGAAAGCCTGGAACACAGCAGCCGCGGCCGGCTTGATCTGGCGTATGACAAATCCATCGAGAAAAAAATCCTGATCACCGGCTTTGACCCGTTTTTACTGGATACTAATATACGCCAGAGCAACCCATCAGGCGTCCTGGCCCTGTATCTTGACGGCGCCATCATCGAGCACAACGGCCTACGAGCCGAAATAAACAGCATGATATTTCCAGTACGCTATGCTGACTTTGATGCTGGTGAAGTTGAGTCAGCGCTGGCACCCTATTACGCCCTAAACGACGTCCACATGGTGATTACGATATCCATGGGCCGCACTGAGTTTGATCTGGAACGTTTTCCTGGACGGCGCCGCAGCGCTAGCGCCCCTGATAACCTGACTATCCTAGCCGGCGGTTCTGAGACCCAACCCGTCATCCCTCGACTTGGCCGGGAAGCCCTTCAAGGCCCTGAGTTTGTTCAATTCAGCCTGCCTTATGCCGCCATGCAGCGAGCAACTGGCAAGTATATGATTAACGATCGTCACCAGGTCACCACCTTGGATGGCACCTTCGACGCTGATTCACTCGATCAACTGCGCGGGGCAACAGCCGTTCGTGGTGGCGGCGGTGGCTATTTATCCAATGAAATCTCTTATCGCAGCATTCGTCTGCGCAACAAGCTGGGCTCAACCATTCCCACCGGTCACCTGCACACGCCGCGTATGCCTGATTTTGACAAAGCCATGCTGACAGCGATTCTGGCACAGGTCGAGAGTATGCTGCGGCTGTCTCTGACTGAAATCTAGGCCTTTCGAGATGATCCATGGCGTGTCCAAAGGCCGCCATAATCAGCCGATTTGCTCCCGCGTAAAAAACGTGTTCTATTCAGCCTATGCAGCTTCGCATGATGATGGATTCACGCCATGACAGCGTCCGAAAGAGTTACTGGTTCCAGTTATCTATTCCTCGGCTTTCTGACATTTTTGAATATCATGAATTTTGTCGATCGACAGTTGCTTGCCAGCTTCGCGAACTTCATTGTTCCCGATCTGGGGCTGAGTAACACCCAGTTTGGCCTCCTAACAGGTCTCGTGTTCCTTACCTTTTATTCGGCTGCCGGTTTGTTCATGGGTTTCCTGGCCGACACAGTCAACCGCACCCGGTTAATAGCAGTCGGGCTAGCCGTTTGGAGCCTGTTAACCGCAGCATCTGGCGCTGCGAAAGGCTTTGCTTCCCTCGCATTACCCCGCATGTTCATCGGTGTAGGCGAATCGATCATGACGCCAACGGCTATGTCATTGCTGGCCGATCGTTTCCCGGCAGAAAAACTTGGCTTCGCCGCCGGCGTCTATTATATGGGTGTCCCCATGGGAGTGGGTGCGAGCCTGCTGGTCGTTGGTTATCTTGGGCCCGCGATAGGTTGGCGCAATTGTTTTTATCTGCTGGGATGTGTGGGCCTGCTACTTGCGGTGGTCATGTGGTTTATTCGAGAAACGCCCCGGCGGCATTTGATCAAGCAGTCGGTAACAACCCCCCCCGTGCCGCAATTATCTTTTAAGCAAACCATGACCGAACTCAACCGCGCACTCCGCGCCTCTCCGGCACTGGTGCTGACTATTCTGGGCGGTGTCACATTTCACTTTATTCTTGGGGCGGCGACTTTTGATCAACTCTGGTATGTCAACGAGCGTGGCTTTGAGCGGGCTGAAATTGCTCAAATCACAGGTTGGATCGGCATCTGCGCGGGCATAGCTGGCAATTTATTTGGCGGCCTCGGTGGCGACTGGTTTTTGCGCAAAACGGGCATCGGCCGCCCCATGTTCCTGTTTTGGATCATGCTCATCCTGGCGCCCATCAACGTCACCTATCGCTTGGTAGAACCGGATTCCATCTGGTTCTGGATCGGTGTTGCGGTTGGTTTCTTCCAGCTAGGATGTTTTTACGGACCGACCTTCTCGACAGTGCAGGAGTTGGTACCCCCACAAATCCGAGCGACGGTTGTCGCGCTCTACATACTCTTGCTGAACATGGCCGGGGTGGCTATCGGTGTCAGTGCTGCCGGAATCTACGTCGACCACCTGATCGTGCAGGGAGATACAGAGCCCTACACCACTGCGCTGTTGTACTTCACCATGATATCGTTCCTGGCAATTCCGCTATTTTACGCGGCAGGCCGGCGTTTCGATGTGGATCGCGCCAACCTGCATCGACAGTTAAATGCCGATTTGAATTAGCCTATGCCACGGCATGCTCGTTTAACAAGCTGGCCAGCACCTGAACATGGAGCAATGCCTCAAGACCCGCGTCTGTCAGGAAACCGCCATCGGCTTGGTCGGTCAGGCCTTTGGCAAACAATAATTCGCATGCGGCAATCACTTCCGGGCGGGCATTGGAATGGACTTTGATACCGCTGCCTTGATTGGCGCGGTCGAATTGCAGCAGTAGATTAAGCGCCTCAATGGAACTGGGTTTGAATGACATAAAAATCCCTCGTGATGAACACCTGGTCTGAAAAGTTGTTAGCACAACAATTCGGGCTGACCTAGAACATAACAGAACTGACACCTACCTTGACACCCTTTTCCAACCAACTAAAGGCGGTCAAAGTCATGACGCGAGTCGAACCAAAAAAGCCAAATAACACCTAGTCAGCGATTTTAATGTGCCGCAAAACTTGCTCAAGCGCACTGGGCCCACCCATGGTGCCATCTCCTGAAACCGGCATATGGCCATGCTCGAAGTCCGCCAGCGTCGCCTGGCCATCGCGCACATTCTCCGGCATCGGTGCGCCCTCCAGACCTTCTTTCTCCGTGGCGAACAGTGGCGCAGACCGAGCCCAGTTTAACCGCGCAAAGTAACCAGCCCCAGCCTCATGAATTGAAGCTTCCGCGTCACAGGAGGAATGCGCCAACCACGCAACCATGGCAGAGACCCTACTCGGCGATAGCCTCGCCAGCATCTCTGGTGGTGCCGATCGCGCAGGTGGACGACCCTGCTGGACCCGCCGGTCATCAATGGCCGACGCAAAATCGCGAACCATTCGAGTATCAGCCTGCGGTACTAACAAGTTGCACTTTATATCCAACTTGAGTTTGCGCGCTTCGAATTGGAGTGAATTGGCAAGACCCAATAAACCCGCCTTGCTGGCCGCATAGGCTGCCACACCGGCACCAAAAATGGCTGGCGATGAGGTCATCACGCAGCGCCCGTACTGTTGCTCGACAAATACTGGCCAAGCCGCTTTCATCACGCTGAACACACCGGTCAGATTAATATTGATAGTTCGCTGCCAGGACTCAAGGGTCAGCTCAGACCAGGTTTCAGGCGTTAAAATACCAGCATTATTGATCACAATGTCCAGCCGACCATAGGCCGCCAACGCTGCAGCCACTAACAACTCGCCCTGCTCAACAGAATCGAAGTTGGCGATGGCCTCACCACCGGCGGCACGGATCTGCGCCACCACCTCGTCGGCGACTCTTTTTTCACCGACACCCGTACCGTCATAGGCGCTACCCAGATCATTGACAACAACCTTGCAGCCTCTGGACGCCAACAATAGTGCATGTTCTCGGCCAAGCCCTCGACCTGCGCCCGTTACTAGCGCCACTTGTCCATCGAATCGTAGCGGGTCCATCAGTTGATCCGTATTCATTGCCATACTCCGTATCAGGGGAGCGCAAATTATACGCTAAGCCGAGTCCCGGCGTACACGGACCCTTGTCAGCGCCGCCCACCAGGCTGACTAAACCAAGCACGCTTAGCAGTGTCTTTGTTAACCAGGCTGAACTTTCGCTAAACATCGGCTTATACTCAGCAGTATTCTTCTCAGGAAATAGTCCCAATGAAGTCAGCCCACATTGATCGCGCTAAAAATGCCATCCTCGGTGCCTTCGTCGCCGATGCTGCCACCATGGGGCTGCATTGGCTTTACAGCCAGCCACGACTGCTAGAACTGGCACCGCAGACACCGGAGTTCAGGCCGCCCACAGCCTCTGACTATGCCGGTAATGTTGGCTACTTTGCCCATGAGAAAAAATCGGTCGGCGAGTTCTCTCACTATGGTGAACAAACCTGGGTACTTTTGAGAGCAATGCTATCGAGTCAAGGCCAGTACGATCGACATCAATACCAAGACGCTTTCCGAGCTCATTTTGGCTACGGTGGCGCCTTCGTCGGTTATATCGATCGGCCTACTCGACAGACACTCGACACCCTGTACCAGAACGAGAATCAACAAATCACCCTAGCTCATCAGCTCGAGTTCAGCGGGGATGACAAACAGCGTTCCACGCTCCTCATCAAGATACTGGCTGCGGCCAAGCGTTATACGGGAGAACGATTAGTCGAAGAAGCGACGCGCATGGCTCAGGAACTGCCGCATCCAGAGGAATCTTTGCGCTACAGTCTGGCACTGGTGAGCGCGTTGGCGGCGACCGAGGACTATCCGGGCGCCGATGATGAACAGTTGCCCGCGCTGAGCAAATTACCTCCATTGATCGCCCGTCATGCAGATGATGCCAATCTGATGACCATGGTAACGAGCGCCATTCGAGTCACTAACAACGCCCCCCGTGCGATCGATTATGGGCAGGTCGCCAGTCACACTTTGCGGGATTTAATTCTCGGTAAGGCCGTTGCATCAGCGATTGAGACGGGCCTACAAGCTGGCTCTGCTGCCACTCAAGTCCATCTGCGTGCGGCGTTGGCAGAAACAGGCACTGTGCTTGAGGTCACCGCCAAATATGGCCTCAACTGTGACGTCGGTCGCGGTATGGCGAGCCTGCTGCACAATCTTCAGTCAGCGGACTCTTTCACCTCAGCTATTCGACAAAATATTCTCGCTGGCGGCGATAATTGTGGCCGATCCATCATGTTGGGCGCCGCCTGTGGCGCGGCCTTCGGCGTGGGAGGCGAACAGGGTATTCCGCGGCAATGGATCGCGCAACTGGCCGACCCCGAGCGTCTTTTAGGGGAAATTGATCGGCTTTTTGAATAACCAAGTCAAACCAATTCTCGCTACCTGTAGGTGCTACTTTTGCTCGCGGGGAAAAGGCGTTATTCTGCGCCCCACATAGGGCGCCAGCGCCGTCATTTTGCAACATTCAGCCAAAGAGCATCTCCATTGAAAAAACTTGCTAGTCATGCCTGGTCTGCCGACCTTTCCGCCGATCTCTATGGCATCAATAATTGGGGTGCCGGCTACTTCGGCGTATCCGCCAAGGGCGAGGTCACCGTTGCCGCTGAGGCCACCGATGGTAGCTTACTCAAGGTCTCAATGATCGACTTAGTCAATGAGATCAAGGAACGGGGCATGGACATGCCTGTCTTGCTGCGCTTTGAGAATCTGCTAGCGCAGCAGATCATCAAACTGAATGAGGCTTTCAACCGCGCCATCACTCAAGCCAATTACCAAGCACCTTATCGTGGCGTATTCCCCGTCAAGGTCAACCAGCAAAGTCACGTCATCGAAGAGATCGCGCAAGTCGGTGCCAAATATGGCCATGGTCTGGAGGCCGGCTCCAAACCGGAACTACTGATAGCCCTGACCCATCTGGAATCAAAGGAAGCTTGTATCGTCTGCAACGGTTATAAAGATGAAGAGTTTGTCGATCTTGGTCTACAAGCTTGCAAGATGGGTTACCGGGTCTTTTTCGTGATCGAAACACTGACAGAACTGCCAATTATCATCGAGCGCAGTCGAGCCCTGGGCATCAAACCCTTAATCGGCGTTCGCGTCAAACTGGCATCCATGGTGGGTGGCCACTGGAATGCCTCCAGCGGTGACCGCAGCATTTTCGGTTTGACAATCGCTCAGCTAGTGAACCTTGTGGACACGCTTAAAGCTGAAGACATGCTCGACTGCCTGAAGTTACTGCATTATCACTTGGGATCGCAGATTCCTAACATTCGTGATATTCGCACTGGCGTGCTTGAAGCATGTCAGGTTTATCGAGACCTGGTGAGCGAGGGCGCTGACATGGGTTATCTGGATCTTGGCGGCGGGTTGGCGGTCGATTACGACGGCTCGAAAAGCAACTATATGCATTCTCGAAACTACACCTTGGATGAGTATTGCGCCGATATTATCGAGGTGGTGATGACAACCCTCGACCCTAACGATGTACCACACCCAACGATTATCACTGAATCCGGTCGCGCGACGGTTGCTTACTCGTCGGTTTTACTCTTCAACGTGCTCGACGTCGCTAACTTCGAACCCGGCCCTTTACCTGACTCCATCGGCCCTGACGAACATCAGATGATTCAAAAGCTGTGGGAAATGCAGGGCAAAGCCAACGCCCGCAATATTCAGGAATGCTATAACGACGCCCTGTTCTATCGAGATGAAACTCGAGAGCTGTTCAAAGCTGGCCAGATCAACCTGCGCTCCAGATCATTGTCTGAAAATTTATTCTTGCAAATCATGCACCAGCTGCTTGACTTGGCCGATGAGGCTCCACGCGAGCACCGGGAACTGGAGAAGCTCAGAGAACTGCTATCTGATATTTACTACTGTAATTTCAGTCTCTTCCAGTCCTTACCCGATGTCTGGGCCATCGATCAAATTTTTCCGGTCATGCCGATTCATCGTCTCGCAGAAGAACCTTCTCGCCAAGGTATCATTGCCGACATCACCTGTGACTGTGACGGTAAGATCGATAAATTTGTCGACACCCACAACACCAAACGCACCCTGCCGTTGCATGAATTAAAGAAAGATGAAGAATACATTATCGGTACTTTCCTGGTCGGTGCTTACCAAGAAACACTAGGAGATCTGCACAATTTGTTCGGCGACACCAATGTCGTCAGCGTTCGCATTCTGGACGACGGCAGCACCGAATTCGTGCACGAAATCCAGGGTGACAGTATCGCTGATGTACTGAGTTACGTGGAGTACAACCCGCAACAAATGCAAGACCGTTTCCGCCGTACCGCTGAGAGGGCCGTACGGGAAGGTAAAATTACCGCCACGGAACGCACCACTATCATGAACGCATTTGCCGCCAGTATGCGAGGCTATACCTACTACGAGCGGTAGCTTTTAATTGAGTGAAAGTAATTGAAAGCGCTTAATTGAAAGCGCTTAATTAAAAGCACTGCCGCGGCAATTACGCTGTGCCCCCAACGTGCTGATGGTTCCAGACTTAATCCGCTGATTCACACCCGCAACAAACGCGAGCGCTGTTGATGGGTGTACCATCGGCGTCAAGGGTGCCGCTGAAAAAGGCGCAAACCTGAGGATCTGGCAGCAGCACGTGTTCGCCGGTCCAGCTCGCCTGTCAGCCCGAAAACCCATGGACTTATAGTTAATCTGATGCTCCAAGCCCACTGACGACCCCGATCATGCCCTCGCTGACATAGTTTGGCTTTTCTTGGTCGCCGATATCAGGCATCCTGCATGGCTTCGAGCCCTCGGTAAACTCGCGAGTACCGAGATCTAAACCATTTGACGATTGAATATGCCCATGTCTATATTCCGTACCGCCAGCATCATACTCCTCAGCGCCTTCTCCGCTGGCTGCTCGCTGATCATGCCCCGGCTTCTGCCATTTGATGACCTGCCACAACCCTCAGGTCAGTTTGCTGTGGGCACCCAGATCATGAATTGGACTGACGACAGCCGGGCCGAGTGGTTCACTGATATCGCTGATGATAAACGCAGGCTCGTAGTTCAGGTCTGGTATCCAACGGCAGAGTCAAGTGGCGCATCTTACCCTTACGTCGATAATCCTCAGCAACGATTGACGCCACTGGCTAAGCAGATGGGTCTTCCACGTTTCTTGATCGATCATATTCAGCACGTCAAAACCAACGCGCTCACCAACGCTGCGCCACTGGCTGGCATGTCCCAAGCCCCGGTCATCTTGTTTTCTCATGGTTTGGGTGGCATGAAAGGGCAAAACTCAGTTCAGGCCGAGGAGTTCGCGAGCCTCGGCTATATCGTAGTCGCCATTGATCATCCCTTTGACGCCTACCTGACGATATTTGCTGATGGCAGTACCGCGAACTACCGATCCGCAGAACCCCATGCCTTAACCCCGGCAGAGTTCTGGGCATTTCGCACCCCTCAACTGGCAACTCGCACTGCTGACATCAGTTTTTTAATTGATAAATTGACTATGTTGAGCCAGCCCGGGGAAGGGCTCTGGGGCATGCTGGATTTACAGCGCATTGGTATCTTCGGGCACTCCTTTGGTGGTGCCACCAGCATCATGGCAGCCGCGACAGATCCTCGAATAAAAGCCAGTGTCGCTCTCGATGGCTGGATGATACCTATTCCAGACGAGCGCATTGCTAGCGGCTTACAAACTCCGTTTCTCTATATCGGCCAGCGCCAATGGGATGACCCACTCAATTACCAAAAACTAGACAGCTTGATCGCCAACAGTTCACCCTTAGGGACCAAGCTATTACTGGATGGCACCAAACATTTCGATTTTTCTGACACCCCACAGTTTTCAAAATTTTCAAAGCGTCTGGGCATTTCTGGAACACTCCCACGCGAACAGCTCAAGCTTACCCTAAACGCGGAAATGATCAGATTTTTTGATACCTACGTCAGGGATAGTCATTAGAGCCGTGCTGCGATCACATACACATGAGTTTGCGGATATTGATCCAAATCGAGATGCAAAATAGACAGACCATTATCCATCAGCAACTGTAGGTTTTCATTGATGCCGATCGAGCTGTAGTAAAACGTATCATTATGCCATTGATCAGTCATCTCACCGTGGGCATTCCCGAAGGTGTAGACTAAAATGCCATCTTGAGCGACGCCGGCGCACAGCTTGCTAACAACCGGCTTCTGGCTAGAGAATGGTAAATGGAAGATGCTATCCCAAGCGACGATAAAATCGTATTGGTAAGGCAACTGCCAGGTGCAAATATCTTGATGCACAAAGGTCTGATCTGGATGCTTTGTTGAAGCGATTTTGATCATCTCTGCCGACACGTCAACACCTGTAACCTGAAAGTTTTGGGCCTCCAGAAGTCGCACAAAGCGCCCGCCCGCTCCACAGCCCACATCCAGCGCGCGCCCGCCAGCCGGAGCAAAACCCAAGGCCTTTTTGAACTGCGCGACACCATAGGCTGATTTGTCGTGTTGCTCATGCCACAAGTGAGCAATTTTGTCGTATTTCTTACCGAGAATTTTCGGTTCCATTACGGCTCCTCCTTAACGACTTTCCAAGCTAACGCGCTGGATTAACTTTTTAGCCTGGGATGGGCTAGAAATTCTAACGATATCAATATGCGAATATGAATCCGAGTCGAGCAGTGCCTGATATTCTTTTCGATGACGGTAATAACTCATCAGCATCCAGAGAATCACTGAGTCTGTAGAGCAAAAATTACGATAGAGCGTCTCAGTGTTACCCGTGCCCGGCCAGATCTCAACACCCGTCAGTGCCCGACGAAGAGACCGCGCTAAGATCTGTACAAAAGTTCGAGGAAAACTATAGTCGAGCCAAATGATGGTGTCAGCCACCGCCCACTTTAAATCATTAAACCGGGCGTAGTTACCATCCAATATCCAGGAATCGGCAGCTAGTGCTTGATTCAGCTGCTCCGCAAACAGCTCATCATTCAGTTCACGCCAATCTGGTAGCCAATGGATGGCATCCATCTCAATATGCCTGACCCTTAAAGCCGCTGCCAGCTCTCGACTAAAAGTCGATTTGCCACTGCCGCTACTACCGATGACATTGACTCTTTTCAACTCGTTTGACCTGAATCAGCGTCGTGGTTGATAGTGATTGAAGCCTGCAATTTTGCCGGTGCCAATAAAGAATTTGTGATTAGACAATTTTTTTCTGCCTTCTCAAGCAGCCTCAGTGCTCGACCCTCATTAGTGTCCTGCGGCACTTCAAGCACCACGACAATATCGAACGCTGTAAATTGGGTCACGCCGTCCTGGCGATCAAGATGGCCTGCCACCGCACAGGTTAAGGTCAACCATGGTAACTTTGAGGCACTCGCAATCGCTCGAAACGTCAACACAAAACAATCAGCGACCGCGGCGATCAACAGGGTTTCAGGTGACCATTTGTCGCCGGGTCCGCCGAACTCTTTGGGCGCCGCTGAAGCATGACTGGTAACCCGGCACTGGTAAGATTCAGATTTTCTAACGGTTCAGCAGTCGCTGTTACATGGTAGATATGAGGAAAATCTTGCATCATCAGACTCCATTGAATGTCGCATTAAGAAACAAGGTAATTGCATTTTAGTCGCTTGCGTTTAAAGCTAAGCCGAGTCTTCACTCAGATGTGCCAAGGTCTGCGCATTAGCCTCCCAGTGCTGACCATCAAAGGCATCGATGGTCAATGACGCGGGCATTGGATCAAGACACCGAACGTTGACGGAGACGCCATCGGGGTTCGATCGCGGCGTATAAAAAGACTTCACTCCGCAACTTCGACAAAAAGTATGTTTGGCAATGCCCGAGCCAAAAGTATAGGTGGCCAGGCTTTCTTCACCACGCAGCAGGCGCCATTGGCTTAGCGGTACGATCAAATGCAGATAGCCCGCCTTCGAGCAGATCGAACAATTACATTCGTGGCAGACCAGCGGTGTACTGGCCTCCACTTCAAACTGCACCTCACCGCAGTGGCAACCACCGGTGTACTTCATCTGGTTCTCCCTGGTTATTAATGAATATGATGATCAGTGGATATGCTGCTCAACGACTAGATCTCTACCACATGCCTGCCAATCACATCGGCAAACAAGCTCTCGACCTCTGCACTACGGTGAGCTTGCACGGCGCCTTGATTGATATAACCCTTATCGGTAATTTCATAGGCGCCGGGATCCGGCGGCGCCTGCAATAACAGAAAGCGTTTAAAACGTTTAGAAGAGCTTGGGTTGCTGACATTGTGAGCGGCTAAGCCCTCTCGTATGGCGTCGATAACCGCCGCAGATGTCACTATCTTCGCGGGGTCGTCGGTACCCGCAAGACCCTGGCAGACGGCTAGGTTCGGCCACAACAGCAACGCCACATAATTCTGATTGAGACCGCACACCACCGCGTCCCTGATATAAGGCGAGGCGCTGGCTACCGCTTCCGATCTTAAGGTCCCCGCGGCTACCCAGGTCCCCGTGATCAGTTTGAATTCCTCGGCAACTCGGCCAGCGAAACACAAACCCTGCGTAGGATCATTCGAATCAGCAAAGCGCACCGCGTCACCCATCTTGAAGAAGCCCTCTTCATCAAAGCTCTCCAGGGTCTTTTGCGCATCGTCCAGATATCCGGGGGTTGTGCCTTTGGATCGCACCCGCAGTTCATACTTATCACCAAACGGAACCAGTTTGATTTCAGCGCCTGGTACCGGTAAGCCCGTCACATCCGTACGTTCACAGACCCAGTAGCGGCTCAGTCCACACTGCACTTCAGTAGATGCCAGCGAAGTTGCAAAGGGGAAGCGAAAGCCTGTGTACTTGACATTTAACGCCTGAATTCTATCTGCCAGGGACGCTGGCATAGCTGCTGAACCCGCCTGCATGGCCTGAATATTTGCGTAGAACAGGCTCGCGAATGCCGCATCGGCTTCCAAAGCGTCCACCAACATCGACCAACCCAAGGGCGCGCCCGCAAACGAAGTGGGCTTTACCGACTTGATATTTTCGATGGTTTTACCGAACTCTGCCGGCACCGGCTTGCCCGTGTCGAGATAGATCGCACCGCCGGCATTGATCATACTAGAAATGCGCATGACACCTGCGCCCACATGACTCCACGGCATCCAGTCGAGCACTCGTGGACTTTCCAGACCCACACCTTCACGAATACCCGCCCCGGAAGCCAGCATCTCACAAGCCATACCATGGGTGTGAATGACGCCCTTGGGCATACCCGTAGAACCAGAGGTAAACATATAGCGAGTGATGGTGTCGTGATTGATCTTGGCAATACTGCGATCTACTGCATCGGTTACTGGGGTATTCATCAAGTCTTCCCAGTTCCTAATGGACCAAGTCGGGGCCCCAGCGGGCCGAGAGTCGCCACCGGATATTAGTTGAGTCGTCGCTACATCAAAGTCAATATGTTGCAGCGCCTGTTGCTGCTCGGTGAAATCTTCGGCATAGACGAAAGCCGGTTGCACGCGCTGCAGCACGGCGTCGAGTTTAGGATAGGCGCCGGGAACAGTGGAATACGACACACTCACAGGCACATACGGTACCCTAGCAAATATCGCGCCCCAGGCCATCAAAAAGTGGTTAATGGAACTGTTCGACAAAATTGCCAGCGGGCGCTCGACCGACGCGCCCTCGTTGAGTAGCCACTGGGCCACGTGGCGGCATCCCGTGACTGCTTGCTGATAAGTGAGATGCCGCCAACCATCGCCCTGCCTCTCGGCGATCAGCGTCCGCTCGGGGAACTGACTCGCCCGTTCAAGTAGCAGGTGAACCGTACTGATGGGCGCCAATCCACAGGGGTAAGGACTGCGCAAAATCAATTCGCCATTGGCTCGGGTTTCCACGTCGACTGCGGCTTGGGCATTGCCCTGCTCAATATAGGCGACGTTTTCGACGCTTTGCATCATCTCCTCCTTCTTTTTTAGCACAATCGGGAAACGCCTAAAGGCGCGACACTTAAGCTTAAGGTTGTAACGTCGCTAGTCCGTTAAAGCCAGCTATCAACGCCATGAACGTGAGATCAGCAACCGAGACTGTGAGCCGGCAGCGCAAACTATGGTAGCCCATAAAGCCCAGCCATTATACTATTTCAACCCCAGCGGCCCAGGGCCCAAAAACAACCCCAACCGATGCTCAAGACTACCCAGGACTACTATCATCAATGGATAAATTACTCGTCTTGGAAGAAATTTTAAAAGCCTTGGCGCTGGCTGCGCAGCAAGCCAGAAATGCCGCCCATCAGGCCCATGAAACTGCGACCCACGCCGAGAACGTGGCCGAGAACAGATATGATACCCTCGGGCTTGAGGCGGCCTATCTTGCCCATGGCCAGTCTTTGCGAGTCATTGAATGTGGGGTCGATATCGAGGCTTTTCAGGCTTTGAGCCACCACCCCTGGGCCGCTGATCAAGCCATTCACATCGGTGCGCTGGTCTGTCTAATCGACGACCAAAAAAATCAACGCTGGCTGTTTTTAGGCCCACGGGCAGGGGGCTTGAAGCTCCAGGTCGGCGATCAGGAAATTGTCTTGATCACTCCATCGGCACCATTAGGCAAAGCACTATTAGGTTGTCTGGTAAACACGGCGATCACAGTGAATATTAATGGCCAACAGCAACACCACGAAATAGTTGGGGTTTACTAAACCTAATCGCTGGCATGAGATTCGATCCAAGTCTTAGCCCACGCCAGATTTTTTTCAACCCTTGGTTTGATCCACCATGTCAGTGGCGCATCACCGGCTTCGGCTAATTATTCGTTCCGTCAGCCCGTACCCAACCCGATTCAGTTGGCAGTCCGACCCGCTAGAGCG
The DNA here is from genome assembly GCA_018607725.1 of K189A clade bacterium. Taxonomy (GTDB): domain Bacteria; phylum Pseudomonadota; class Gammaproteobacteria; order Pseudomonadales; family Azotimanducaceae; genus UBA4582. The sequence goes on along the minus strand of JABBAY010000104.1, from coordinate 881 downwards.
CAAGATGCATTGCCAGAACTGGGCACGCTTTTCGGCCCTCTCGCTCATCAACCTATCGAGTCGTCGTCATGATGAACATTCAAATGAATCCTGAACAGGCACGAGTCATTGGTTGCTTGATGGAGAAAGCCGTTACCACACCAGACCAATATCCCCTGACTTTGAATGCACTGACCAATGCCTGCAACCAGAAGAGCAGTCGCGAGCCAGTGATGAACCTCACACCCGGAACAGTGCAGCATATCGTGCGACAGTTGCAGGAAAAGTTTCTGATCAAGAATAACGAAAATTTCAAGAGCGGAATCGATAAATACGAACAGCGCTTGTGTAACACGCCAATGACCGATTGCCGTCTTTCACCGGCTGAATATGCGATAGTTTGCCTCCTCCTCTTGCGGGGCCCACAAACCGCGGGAGAATTGCGGGCACGCAGCCCGCGACTGCATAACTTCGACGACAATCAGGCTGTCAACGCCATTCTGGAAGCCTTACTCAACCGTGAAGAAGGCCCACTCGTCGCTCGCCTGCCGAAGCGGCCAGGGCGCCAAGATCATGAATATACGCACTTGTTTTACGGCGCTATTGAATCCGCACCACTGGATCAGGTCAGCGCTCAGCGGACGGCCTCATCGAATAACAGCGAACTACGCATCAACCAGCTGGAAATCCGAATCAAAGTCCTGGAAGACGCGCTGATAGGGCTTGCAAAACAGCTTGGCGAGCCCATTGACCTGGACCTGCCCGGCTCAATACCTCTTTCAAACACTCAGGACTAATGCCGGGCAGGACGCTCAGAGCCTTCAAGCGTCATCGATAGCAGACAGGGTCGACCCAAGTCTCGCGGGATCAAGCATTATTGCGCCAAGATGCCGACTCTACAC
>JABBAY010000154.1 GCA_018607725.1 K189A clade bacterium | reverse complement strand
TGATTGCTTCTTGGTAGCTGGTCACAGCATCCACCACATTCGCTGGTGGGTTTTCTGTCAAGACGCGAGCAAACTCAACACTCGCCAGTTCGTCGTCGCCCACATCAAAATAGGCTCGGGCTAACTCAAGCCGAGCACCTGAGAAATCCGCTTTACGGGCGACCAGGCGCTGCAAGCTAAAGATCGCCTCACCGGCTTGTTGAGAGTCAAGCGCGGCCACACCGAACAGGTAATCAAACTCATCTTCACCAGAAAGCTCGCCTTCTTGCGCGGCCAGCAAAGCAAACGCCTGAGCGGCCTGGCCCTGCCGGAGGAGTTCTTTGGCTTGTTCATAGAGTTTTAGAGGCGCGAGTTTTTGAGGCGCGAGGCTCTCCGCCGCGAGCGCAGTCATCGATAGCAGCACGCTGAGTGCCATCGTGGTTCCAAGCATCCATCTACGCAGAGCCCTATTCTCTACCACTTTACACATAACCCTTTCTACTCAATTAACGACTCGACACAGGCGCCAAATACCAATATTCGCGTTCATAAAACGCACTTGAATGCTCCTAGGGGGGGGGTGGTTCGAGATAACGGAGATAAACTGTCGACATCGATAGGCCTCTGGGCCTGAAAGCCACTACTACCACTACCACTACCACTACCACTACCACTACCACTGCCACTAGCACTAGCACTACGTTAGTCGCCGACGGTCTTTTTACTTCTCACTTTCTAATTTACTTTCTAGTTTACTTTCAACTTGCTAGCGCTCGACTCATCAGGCGATACCATTAACCCAACGCGCTGATTTACAATCAAAAACCGGTGGTACCATAGCTTAAATTGCTATTTACGTATATCTTAATTGCATGCTCGACCAACCTCGGGTCTCACTCAACCTTTTGCCGCCTAAGCGACCGACGACAATAGTGAGGTTTTGTCGGCATTCAGTAACGCCGTAACCTGCGCTATCTCCCTGGCTTTCTTGTCTTCAGCCCAACCAAGCTCAGCACCCATCAGATCAGCGAGACGCGGCACTATAGCGGCAGCCTCCTCTGGCTGGTAAAGCGCAGCACGGGTCCGCCTGTAAATAACATCTTCTAAGCTTTGCGCACCCTCTTTTTGCAGGGCCCAGGCGACTTCGCCGCTCAGCACATTACCCGTCGTCACCAGCGACTCAGCGCCAAGCGCCAGGACCTGTTCAGCCTCTGCACCATATAAACGCACCAGGCGCAGGGCTGCAGCATCATTCATAGGATACTTTTGAGTCAGATGCAGCAACAGGTTATCGATACCACCAGTAAAATCCCCACCTGGCAATGGCGTATCATCCCCACCATCAGCTTGTGCCAAGCCAATCAATCGACTCGCTGCATCTACCGTGTCTTCAGCCATCTTTCGATAACCCGTTAACTTACCACCGGCAATCGTAATCAGGCCACTTTGACTGATCCAGACCTCATCCTTACGCGAGATCTCTTTCGAGGACTTACCCGTTTCAGAGATGAGAGGCCGCAATCCCGCCCATGTCGTCAGGCAATCTGCTTGCGTTAGCCGGACGCCAAAATAACGCTGCATGGGCTCCAACAGATATCGCACTTCTTCAGGCAAGACTTCGGGCCAGATCTGGGCACCCTGCTCGTAGACTGAATCCGTGGTGCCGATATACACCACATCGCCTCTGGGAATTGCAAACACGGGTCGTTGGTCAAGACTTTGGGTGAAAACCATGCGTTGAATAGGCAGTTTTGCTCGCGGAACCACCAGATGAACCCCTTTTGACAACACCATGGACTTAGTCATGGCGAGCCCGTCCAGCGCGCAGATTTTCTCAACCCAAGGTCCGGCAGCATTAATGACGCCCCGGGCTTTGACCACAATTTCTCGGCCGGATATTGCGCATTTCGCCGCCACGCCTGAGACCTGGCGCCGATCTTTGATGACGCCAGTCACCGCCAACTTGTTGACCGCGATGCCGCCAGCCTCAATACCCGCACGAATATTCGCCATGACCAGCCGCGCATCGTCAGTGAGATATTCAAGATAAACACTCGATCGTGGAAACGCCGACGCATCGAGCTCAGGCTCAAAGGCTTTAAGCGCTTCACCGCTCAGATTAAAGTGTCGGTCTGGCTCCGCCACCTGACCCAAACTTTCATAGACAGAGATACCTACCAGATACTTCATATACTCGAAATAATTGTTAGTTGGCACCATGAGCCATTGGGGTTCGGCAAGGTGTGGCGCTAATTGATTGACCCGCTTGCGCTCGAGCGCAGCCTCACGAACCAGTTGAACATGACCCATCGCCAAATAACGCAAGCCGCCATGAATCAATTTAGTCGACTTACTGGAGGTCCCTGATGCAAAATCTGCCGCCTCGAGCAATGCCACCGAAAGCCCGCGCAATGCCGCCTCACGAAGAATGCCAGCACCTGTAATGCCACCGCCAATGACTATCAGGTCGTAAACCTGACCCTCAAGAGTTTCCAGTGTCTGATCTCTAGCGCTCGATTTCATAAAATCCATGGTAATATTTTTGCTGTTACTCTCAACTCAATGTCTCAAACGACGACCTTCACGGAAACTCAGGCTCCGTCTGCGATGTTGAATCACATCCTACATACGAACGCAGGTCGATATTGAACTTCATACCCGCACGCTCTCTTTCAGAACTGCTGACAGTTCAGTCGTTGGCGTACAAAATCTGGTTTGAACACTACCCCGGCATTATCAGTCATCGCCAGGTGAGCTATATGCTGGAACAAGGTTATTCCACGAACCGCTTATTGCAGGATGTCGATGAGAATATTTTCTACCATCTACTGTACATCGCCGGTGAACCCGCTGGCTTTAGTGCCTACAGCACGGCAGTCGCCACTGCAGATCAACCACGCGCCGCGCACCTTCACAAGTTGTATTTGCGCACATCATTTCATGGCAAGGGAATTGGTTCAACGCTTTTGCGACAGGCTGAGAACCAATGCCTTAAGTTGGACCAATCAACTCTGGCGCTGAACGTCAACAAACACAACACCGAGGCCATCAAAGCCTACCGCCGCAACGGCTTCATCATTCGGCGCTCGACCTTCACAGACATCGGTGAGGGTTTCTACATGGATGACTTCCACATGTCAAAAACCCTCGCCAAGCGTGAACTGGCACTTTAGGGCAGAACAACCTCAATCAGTTGTGGCCCAGATGTCGTCATCGCCGACGCATAAACCGAGTTGAAATCCTCGATACTCGTGACCCGTGTGGCCTTGACTCCCATACCCTCGGATAACTGGACAAAATTTAGATCTGGATTACCAATATCCAGCATATCCAGGGTTTTTTTGGTCATCGACTGCGCACCGACTCGCGCCAACTCAATCTGCAGTATCTGGTATTTGCGGTTGGCGAAAATAATGACGCAGACATCAAGATTTTCACGGGCCATGGTCCACAATGACTGAATTGTATACATCGCCCCGCCATCGCCCTGAATACAGACCACTTTCCGGTCAGGGCAGGCAACCGCAGCCCCCATAGCCGTGGGCAATCCAAAACCGATGGAGCCGCCGGTCAACGTCAGCCAGTCATGGGGCTCTGACTCGGCAGAGCTCGGGTAACAGCCACCGCCAGCAGTCGCGCTCTCGTCGATGACAATCGCTTGAGTTGGCAAGTAATGGGCAAAGCTCATCGCGACGGTTCGGGAGTTAAGCTCCCCCGTACCCTTCGGCGACTTATTCAGTTTATTCTTGATCGGCTCGAAGTGATCAGCCTCCAGCGCCGCCACCAGTCGGCCCAGGGCGTCTTCAGCATTCTGATCAACCCCTGCCAAGGTGTGCAGGGCACTATTTGGCGCGTAAAATTCACTGGCTTTACCTGGATAGGCAAAAAAGGCAACCGGGGGCTTGGTCCCGACCATGATCAACTGCTCCATGTCCTTGATCTGCTCGACGCCTTGCTCGGCGAAATAAGCCAGGCGCTCTATTTGGCACCGTCCCTCACCCCGCGGCATCCGCTTAAAAAATGTGTCACAAAAGATGCGAGCGCCTGTCGCCTGCGAGATTTTATTCACCAGCTCTAAACTACGTTCTGTCAGCGCCATATTTCCCAACAGTAACATGGTGGCTTTACCATTTTTCAATAATTCCACCGCCTGGCCTACGGCGGCCTCGCCTACCAACCCTGGCGCAGGCGCAGTTTGCATCGCCAGCGGCTCAATAGAATCATTCCAAGCACAATCTGCCGGCACGATCATGGTGGCGATTCTACCGGCACCGGTATTCGTTTCCACCACGGCATCCACCGCATCCTTAGGCAAATTAGCCGCGGTCTCGGTCGTCCGCACCCAATGGGAAACTGGCTGGGCCAGGCCAATAATATCGGAGGTCAGTGGTGCGTCATATTTTTTATGGTAGGTCGCATGGTCACCAATGAGATTCAAAACCGGTGAGTTCGCTTTTTTAGCATTATGTAAATTTGCAGAACCGTTAGACAAGCCTGGACCCAGATGCAGCAGAGTACAAGCCGGCTTACCTGCCATTCGCCCGTAACCATCGGCCGCGCCAGTACAGACGCCCTCAAACAAACCCAGAATCGAACGCATACCCTCCACCTGACCGATAGCAGCAACCATATGCATCTCAGAGGTCCCCGGGTTGGTGAAACACACCTCAACCCCATTATTGATCAAAGTCGCTACTAAGCTCTCGGCGCCATTCATGCTTTTGTCTCCCACCTAATAAAAGCCCGAGTATAGCGCACTCGGCCCTCCTGTCGGCTAGTGCCCAACGAGGAATAAGTCCGGCTTTGCGCGGCAGACTCTATCTGCTGTTGGCGAAATTCGCCGATTTTTCAGTTATTTTTGCATTTAGCGCCCTATTGCAGCTTATAAAAATAATGAAAATCTCATTTTTACGTTAAATAACAATAAGTTAATAACGTACGGCAATTCTGGCACAAATCATGTATTACAACATTCAAGGACAATCGAACCTTACCTCGAAGGTCTATTAAAGATGCGGCCGGTCGAGATCAGCACCTGGAATCAAACACAACAGCGACGGGACGCAAGACACCCTAACGGCAACACCTTCGACCAGAACGTCTAACAACTGATTCAGAGCCTGATACGGCCCCGAACCTATTAGATTAAGGGAGCAAGACCCATGAGAAGAGAACAGAGATATGCCTCAAATAGCAGCAGTACAGATTCGAGCCGTCTCAGGCTCGACAATAAAAATCGTAAAATCGCCGGGGTCTGCGCCGGATTGGCGCGCTATTGGGGAACCCACGCGGTATTTGTGCGACTGGCAGCAGTCATCGGCCTGTTGCTGGCACCCCATGCCGCACTCGCCGTTTACGGCTTGGCTTACCTTATTTTGGAGTAAGCGTCTCGATCGATAATGTATCTCCCTTGAGGGATGGCGCCAAGTGCACAATTACATGCACAATGGCACTATCGAATCATGGCGACTGATCCTATGCACGACCTACTCATCATCGGTGCTGGCAGCAGTGGTTCGGCCATTGCGGCCAGAGCCTCAGAAAATCCAAACCTGAGTATTCTGCTGATTGAAGCGGGGCCAGACTACCGTGACACCAACAGCACCCCGCAAGACATCATCAACAGCCACAATAATTCTTATACCGCTCACGACTGGGGGCTCAACTATCATCCCACACAATATCGCACTTCACCCTTCCCTCGCGGCAAGGTGACGGGCGGCTCAAGTTCCGTCAATACAACAATCGCGTTGAGGGGCATACCCGAAGACTATGACGAGTGGGCCGACCTCGGCAACGACGCATGGTCCTGGAATGAGGTACTACCCACGTTCAATCGCCTTGAACGGGATCTCGATTATGGCGACAAGGCGTACCATGGTGATGCGGGACCTGTCTCTATCCGCCGCTACCCCCACGCTGAGTTATTGCCTGCACACCAAGCCTTCCTGGCTTCTGCTGGGCAACTGGGATATGACGATTGTCCCGACGCTAACGACCCCACTGGTTCTGGCGCCGGCCCCCAACCGATGAACAAGCTCGGACGCCTGCGCATATCCAGCGCGCTGGCCTATCTTGCGCCAGCCCGACTGCGGCCAAACTTGACTATTCGCGCCGAGACCCATGTTCGTCGACTGCTGATCAAGCATAGAGCCTGCATTGGCGTTGAGGTCGAGAATAGCGCGGGACAGACCGAACAGTTGTTCGCCCGAACCATTGTCCTGAGTGCCGGCGCCATTATGTCGCCAGCGATATTGATGCGTTCCGGCCTTGGCCCTGCCGCGCAACTCAGTCAGTTCGGCATTCCGGTGGTTGAAGATATTCCAGCGGTCGGCCAAAACCTGAGTGATCATCCGGCGCTGTCAGTTGTCGCGAACGTCAAGGCTGGCGTCAACATCAATCACGACGACCCTATCATCCAAACCATTTTGCGCTATACCTGTGCAGGCTCGAACAAACGTAACGATTTACAGATCGAGCAATTGAGCTTCGCCGGTAGGCGCCAGGATCCACCCAGGTTTGCCATCGCCGGAGTCGTCGAATACCAATATGGACGCGGAGAAATACGCCTCGCCTCAGCGGACCCTATGGTCAATCCGATCATTGACAATCGCTTTTGCGAAGACAGCCGTGATGCCAGTCGACTGGTCACTTGCTTACAGGATATTTTAAGATTCACTCAATCCGGACCCTTGTCTGACATGATTGATTCCGTCGTCTTTCCTGATCCTGCCAGAGGCTTTGACGCAGCGAGCCTGGACACACTGGTCCGCAAATTTTCCGCCAGCGGTTACCATCCCTGCGGCACAGTCAAGATGGGCCCCAAAGAAGACCCCCGCGCGGTCGTGGATCAATTCGGCTGCTGTCACACCATCGACAATCTGGTCGTCGCCGACGCCTCCATTATGCCTTTCGTACCCAGGGCCAACACCAATCTCACCTGCATTATGATCGGGGAAAAAATCGGTGAGTGGCTGCGCCAATCACCAACACGATACGGACTCTAGATATGGCCTAGCGGGGCATTTTCCACCAAGCCCTGACAAACGGACATCTGAAACGGACATATGAAACGGACAAAGGACAACACAGCATGACAGATATCAGCATCAGGAACGTCAAGGTACTCGACGGCACTGGCAGTCCCGCCTTCGACGCCGACATAGAAATTCAAGATGGCCGCATTAAAACTGTGGGCACAGCCGGACCGGCAAAACTTGAAATCGACGGCCAGGGTGCTCACATTGCGCCAGGGTTTATTGATACGCATTCCCATGACGATGGCGCCTTTTTTCGCTACCCAGGCATGGCCTTCAAGCTTGCCCAGGGGGTCACCACCGTTGTCGCTGGCAATTGTGGTTTCAGCGCCATTCCAGCGGACCCGAGTATTGATCCGGCCCGCGCCAGCGGCGGCATACTGGCTGGTGTCGAGGCTGGGTTTACCGACTTGAACGGCTATTTCGAGGCGGTCATGGGCAAGCAACCGGGAATCAACAATATGATGCTGGTAGGCCATAATACGGTGCGCGCCATCGTCATGGGCATGGCAAAGCGCGCGCCCACTCAGACGGAATTACAACATATGTATGGCTTGGTTGAGCAGGCCATGGAGCAAGGTGCCTGTGGCTTCTCCACCGGACTGATATACACCCCGGGAAAGTGGAGCCAGACTGAGGAAATCATCACCCTGGCACGGGCAGCGAAAACCACGGGCGCCCTGTATACCACCCATATGCGCAACGAAGGTGACCGTCTTCTAGAAGCGATCGACGAGAGCCTGACCATCGGCCTTGAAAGTGATGTGCATGTCCATATTTCCCACCACAAATCAGCCGGCAAACAAAACTGGGGCAAGGTCAAGGACTCCCTCGCTAAAATTGATGCCGCACTGGGTCGTGGTCAGCGAGTTACCCTTGATGTTTATCCCTATACCGCGGGTAGCGGCCGGATGATCGAATACTTCAATCTGGAAAATATTAATCGGGATTTTGCCGAAGTGATTCGAATCGCGAGTTGCCCGCCATTCAGAGACTATGAGGGCCGTATGCTGATCGACATCGCCTCAGAACAGGCGATCGATATCAGTGATTTGGTACGCACGATTCTGACAGCACCGAAAGGCGAGCGAACCATTTGCATTCACTTCATCATCGACGAAGAAGATATCGCGACCAATCTACGTCACGCCGACATGATGGTGGGCTCTGACGGCATACCGGATCTCCGCGGCCGCCCCCATCCACGACTCTTCGGCACCTTTCCTAGAGTGTTAGGTAAGTACGTTAGAGAAGACGGCGTCTTGTCCTTGCCCGAAGCCGTGCGACGCATGACATCGCTGTCGGCACAGACCTTTGGCTTGGTGGAACGAGGCAAAATTAAGGCGGGCTACTGGGCCGACCTGGTAATGTTTGACCCCGACATTGTGATCGACAAAGCGACCTACGATGACCCAAAGCAGGAACCCATCGGCATCAGCACCGTCATCGTTAACGGCCAGGTAGCACTGAATAATGGCCAACACACGGGGGTTGGCGGCGGCAAGATGCTACGCTACCGGCGCACAGCTTACGGGGAATAACTGGCCGTGAACTCAAAAATAACTGAGTTATCAGCAGCGACGACTCAGCTGCGTTGTTATGCAGCCGTGTAAACTTGGCGGCCGCCCATCCAGGTTTCAAGGACTTTTATCTGGCTGATATAATCCGGATTGACCGACCGTGGATCTTCATCGAGAATCACGAAGTCAGCAAATTTACCCACCTCGAGACTACCTACCTCATGGTCTGAGTGGCATTGCCATGCCGCATCTCGAGTCATGGCTCGCAACGCCACGTCAACGGAGATGCACTCGTCAGCTGCCAATATAGTCTGCGGCTCCTTCCACATTTTTCTGGTCACTGCATTTTCAATACAACGCAACGGACCCATTTCAGTCACGGGTTCATCTGAGTGCAAGGTCCAACGGATACCCTTATCCTCACACGCCTTGGTCCGATCGAGCAGCGTCGCCTTAATCTCGCCAAAGACCTTATCCCGCATCGCCTGTCCCCAATAATATACATGGCCGATAAGAAAGCTCGGTGACAGATTCATTTTTGCAATTCGGTCAATTTGCTCATCATGTAAAATCGAGCAGTGTTCAATTCGGCAGGGTGTATTGGTCATCAAGCCCTTGTTCCAGGCTGACTCATAGGCGTCTAAGGTGTTGTCAATTGCCTGATCACCATTGGCATGTATCACTACTGCCCAGCCTCGACTCAACCGTTCTTCCACCAGGGCCGTCAACGCTTGAGCCTCAACATAGGCCACACCTTTATGCTCGGAGTGCAGGTAAGGCTCACGCTGCAGACCGCTGAAACCCTGATTAGAACCATCTGAGACGATCTTCCAACCCACGGCGCGAACCATCTCGTCGCCATCACCACATTGCAACCCAGACTCATCGAAACGCGCCTGTAGCATATAACTGGGCGAATACCGCAGTCTGGCAGTCATGTTGCCCGAGTCGGCCAGGGCCCGGTATAAATCGACCTCACTCACGCCACGAGACATGCCCGTCGCCTGATCACAGAAGGTGGTGATGCCCAACGCGTTAGCCTTGGCGCAGACATCCAGGCAGGCACTCGCCAGGTCATAGTCACGTTGCGCCAGGTTATGGCGAATCACCGAATTCATGACTTTACCGCCCTGCAAGACACCATTGAGTTCACCGTTGGCATCGCGACCATAAGCCGACGAGGCATCATCTGGTGAATCACGGTGAATACCAGCGACCTCGAAGGCCTTGCTGTTGCAGTAAGCAAAATGTAAAGAAGCGTTGTAGACATAAATCGGCTGAGTGGTAGACACCTTATCCAACATCTCGCGGGTCAAGGTGTCCGCGCCTTCCTGCAGCGACGGATCAAATTGGCGCCCCATGATCCAGTCACCTGGGCCTGCGGCATCGGCCAGTTGCCTGAGTCTGCCAAGAGCGCCTTCCACCGTCGGATATCGAAACGGTCCCACATCTTCAAACTGACCCAGCGTCGCCACCGGCAGAAAATGAAAGTGTGGTTCAATAAATCCCGGCAGCAATAACTTGCCCTGACAATCAATCACCTGCGCCGTGTCATCCGCTTGGCTCACAATGTTCGCTTTCGAACCGACTGCGACAATTTTGCCATCCTTGATCGCCATCGCATCGGCCTCACTGCCGTCGTCGTCCATGGTAAGAATTTTAGCATTGATAAACACTTGGGTATGGGTTGCGACTGCGGGCAAGTCGCGCCCCCTGGATCGCCAGTGATCGGCATCTCGAAGCTGTAAATCCGTGACCTTCATCGCTGACTGCAGCTTTGCAAATACTGGCGAGCAGCAGGCGCAAGCGGCGTGTTCATGCTCATGTTGATGGGGTTTACCCGAGTGTTCGCAGGCCGCCTGAGTCGAGCCAAAAGATAGTTGCGCGTCTTCAAACATGACTAATACCTGTATGCGTGATCGAACGGATGATGTTTTGCGAGTCTACAAAGAGCCTGAACACACCTCAAGTCATTGTTGGCACTGCCGTCGGCAACTGGGCCTGTGCTAATATCCGCTTATGCATAAACAACCCACCAAAACACCCAGAATAGGTATCGATCTCGGTGGCACCAAGATCGAAGCGGTCATCATGAATGGTGATGGTCAGATCATTGCTCGCAAACGGGTGCCGACGCCAACCGACGACTATGCCGCCACCTTAGCTAGCATTGCCGGATTAGTGGAGGGGCTACAGCACGAGTTTGGCATCGACACTCACATACCTGTTGGTATCGGTACTCCTGGCGCAGTCTCATTCGAGACTGGGTTATTAAAAAATTGCAACAGTACCTGTCTGAATGGTCAGTCACTGCGCGAAGATCTCGAGGCGCTGCTGCGGCGCCCGGTCAGAATTGCCAATGATGCTGACTGCTTTGCGCTGTCTGAGGCCAGCGATGGCGCAGCTGCCGGTGCGCACTCAGTGTTGGGCGTGATTCTGGGAACGGGCGTTGGCGGTGGCCTCGTGTATGACGGCCAGCTATTACGAGGCATCAATGCTATCAGCGGCGAATGGGGCCACAACCCCTTACCGCTGTTGGCTTATCAGCCTATGCCCGAAAATGACTTACCTGTGATCGATCACCCGCGAAGCTGTTATTGTGGCCGCAATGACTGTGTAGAGACCTGGCTCGCGGGACCCGCCTTCGAACAAAGCTATTTGGCCCTCGCCGGCCAACCACTAAAAGCGATCGACATCGCCGCGCTCATTGACCGGGGAGACGCTCAAGCAACCGCCTTGTTCCACCAATACTGCAATCTTTTGGCCTTGGCGTTATCCACCGTGATTAATATCATCGACCCGGCGGTCATCGTCTTGGGCGGTGGTATGTCGAATATCCAAGGGCTCTATGAGCTCGTGCCTCACTACCTGCCGCGGTACGTATTTTCAGATCACGTCAACACTCGCATCAAGCAGGCGGTGCACGGAGACTCCAGTGGTGTGCGCGGGGCTGCATGGCTCTGGTAAGTTCGGTAGCAAAATCGTTTTCAATCCCATACTCTGTTTCGCAGTTCACACTTCTGGAGCACATAACATCACAACAACGCGCATAGTAGAAATCAATCGACAGCCCATTGAGCTGTTCAAGATTCTCAAATTTGAAGGCCTGGTAGGCTCTGGCGGCGAGGCTAAGGTGGTCATTCAGGATGGTCAGGTTCGGCTCAATGGCGAAATTGAGACGCAGAAGAGTAAAAAAATTCTTGCCGGCGACGTCATCGAATTCCGCGAGGACACGCTGAATATTCTTTTGAAAGAGCAGCCACCCGAAGCGGACGTCACCGGATAGTTTTTCCTGGCGCGTCACTCGCAAAATCATTGAACGAGCAGATCTCACTATGAAAGCAGCCGTCTGTCATGCCTTTGGTCAGCCATTGATTATCGAAGACATCAACTTGGCGAACCCCGGTACCGACGAGGTAGAAGTGGCCGTCAAAGCCTGCGCGATTTGCCATTCCGATATCACTTTTGCCGAGGGCCACTGGGGGGGTGAACTCCCGGCGGTATTTGGCCATGAAGCCGCAGGGGTCGTCTCCCGGGTTGGCGAGGGCGTGACGCAGGTGAAACCAGGCGATCACGTCGTGGTTACACTCATTCGGTATTGTGGTGACTGTCACTATTGCCAACAAGGCAGTCAGGTGATGTGCGAGACCCGCTTTGCGCTGGACGAGCAAGGCCCCATCAGTTCGACTCACGGAATACCTATCCAACAGTCTATGCGCACCGGCGCTTTTGCCGAACGGATTGTGGTGCACCATAGCCAGATGGTTAAGGTGCCAAAGTCGCTACCCTTTGCCAGCGCTTCCTTACTGGCCTGCGGGGTCATCACGGGCTTTGGTGCAGTGGTTAACTCCGCAGGCGTCAGACCGGGGCAATCTGTCGCCGTGGTGGGCTGCGGTGGCGTGGGATTAAACGCGATTCAGGGCGCAGTCCATGCCGGCGCAGCAACAATCATCGCCATTGATCTGACCGAGAGCAAACTCAGTGACGCGCGCGCTTTCGGGGCATCACATGGCATCAACTCGACCACTGAGGATGCGGCAGTGAAGGTCAACGAACTCACCGCGGGACGCGGGGTCGACTTTGTTTTTGTGACGGTCGGCGCACGACCGGTGTTCAATCAGGCATTTAACTACATTGCTAAAAATGGCACCGTGGTTGTGGTGGGCATGCCACCCACTGGCGTCATGGCAGAATATGACCCGGGTACCTTGGCGGCCTGGAACCAGCGAATCATCGGCTCAAAAATGGGTGAGGCGATCATCTCGCGTGACATTCCGAAATTCGCCGAAGCTTACCAACGGGGCGAGTTATTACTGGATGAGCTGATATCTAATACCTATCCATTAGCTGAGATCAACAAGGCTATTGCCGAGGTTAAGTCAGGTACTGTGAAGCGTAACGTCATTGTCTTTGACTGAACCTCTCAATCAAGAAGGCCGCGGAGACTGTTATGATTATTCAAGATATTAAGACCTGGGTGGTGGGCAATCCGCCGCCACAAACGGGCGGGCGTTATTTTATATTCGTCAAACTGGTTACTGATGGTGGTGTCGTTGGCTACGGTGAAGCCTACAGTGCCACCTTCGATCCGCACCTAACAGCCAAGCTAATAGAAGACGTTGCCGCTCGTTATTTGATCGGTCGCGATCCTCACGACATCGAAACATTTTTCCGCAACTGCTACTCATCCGGATTTTCTCAACGGCCTGACATCTCTATGATGGGCTGCGTATCGGCGCTGGAAATTGCCTGCTGGGACATTATCGGCAAGGAAGCGGGTCAACCCGTCTATAAGCTCCTCGGTGGCAGGGTGCATGAAACACTGCGCACTTATACTTATCTTTATCCTCAGTCAGGCAGCGTTTACCCCGATGAGGCTGATGCTATTAATAGTCGGAATGTTTATAACGATCCGGCGATGGCAGCAGCAGCGGCCAGCGCTTGTGTCGAGCAGGGTTTCGATGCAGTCAAATTTGATCCAGCAGGACCCTATACTATTTTTGACGGCCATATGCCTCGTCTTGCCGACATTGAGCGCGCTACCGCTATCTGCAGCGCCGTTCGTGACGCAGTGGGCCATCGGGCGGATATCTTATTTGGCACCCACGGGCAATTTACTGCCGCAGGTGCGCGACGCATGGCACGCGCCATTGAAGCCTTTGACCCCTTGTGGTTTGAAGAACCCGTGCCCCCCGACATGCCTGAGGTGATGGCCGAAGTTGCCCGTTCTACTTCGATTCCCATCGCTACCGGCGAGCGCCTGACGACCCGTTCAGAGTTTGCACGGGTTATCGCGCTTCGCGCGGCGGCTATTTTACAACCCAACACAGGACGTTCTGGCGGCATACTGGAAACCAAAAAAATTGCCTCTCACGCAGAAACTTACCAGATCCAAATCGCGCCCCATTGCTATTGCGGTCCAATTGTCGGCGCAGCCAACATTCAGGTCGCAGCAACGTTACCTAATTTTTTAATTCTGGAATCGATCAAAACCTGGGATGGTTTTCATGCTGAACTACTAACACGCAAAATCGGCTGGCAAGACGGTCACGTCATCATCTCCACGGAACCGGGTTTAGGTGTCGAACTGAATGAAACCGTCTGCGATGCCAATCCCTGGCAAGGCAGTCAGCTCCACCTAGAATCGACAAATACAGCCCTGGTATAGTCTTGCACGGGGCCCTGCCTCGCATGACCACTAGAAATTTGTCCGCCATCAGGGGCTATCAGGATTGAGTGGGCCGCTCAAAACGGTAACACCGTTGTGAGCCGGCTCCACATCAGCCCACATGTGCCCTCACCTAAAGCTGGCACTCGAGTATTTTTTTATTAGCGGCTGGCATCGTTTAGGCTTAGTGGCGATCCGGCTTAGCCACAACCCTTCAATTATTCACTCAGACGACCATTGCTGTCGAGCAACTAGAAAAGACCCGCAAAGCATCGCTCTTAGATCGGTATTTATGTGTATCATGACGTCTGAGTAAAATCGAGTGAGGCGCGTACCCGATGACCAATAACCACGCTGACGATCCACAACCGGTGACGGCTACTGCCAGCGTGGCGACTAAGCCCCTACCCGCAGCACCGACAATAAGAGGAGGGTTTACCCGCGGCCCGGTCGGCAAACATTTGATTCGCTTGGGCTCATTTATGGCCATGGGCACTGTCACGATGAACATTGCCCAACTCGCTGAGGCTATCTACTTGGGCATCGTCGGCACCGAGGCGCTGGCCGCCATGGGTTTCGCCTTTCCGATCACGATTACGCTGTTTGCTTTTGCTGGCGGCATTAGCTCAGGTGCGTCATCGGTTATTGCTCGAGCCATGGGCTCCGGCGACAACGAGCGCGTCAAACTGTTGGTTACCCACGCGCAGATTATGGCCGTGGTCATCGGTGGTATCCTGGGCATGCTGGCGGCGGTTTTTGCAGACGCTATTGTCAGCAGTCTCGGTGCGGAAGGTCTTGTGCTCGAGATGACGACGGCCTATTTACGAGTTTACATGCTCGGCGTGCCTTTCTTTGTGTTATCGATGGTCGGTTCTACCCTGCTCAGGGCTACCGGCAGCGCCGCGAGTCCCGGCATCATCATGACCACTGGCTCGGTCATACAGATCCTTCTAGGCCCCGTACTGATCTTTGGCTGGTTTGGCATTCCCGAAATGGGCATCGCCGGTGCCGCCTGGGCGTATGTCATCTCGCGGTTCTGGAGCATCGCCCTGTACAGCATCTTATTGTACCGATCTCGCATGATGCAGCTATCACTTACCGGCATCTTTAAGTCATGGGCCGCAATCCTGCACGTTGGCGGCCCGGCCGTCATGAGTGGCCTGGTGATGCCAGCTTCCATGTTGATCATCACCCGCTTACTTGCGGGCCACGGACATGAGGTAGTGGCGGGATATAACGTCGCAACCCGAGTAGAAACCATGGCCCATATGATTCTTTGGTCCGCATCATCCTCAGTAGAGCCCTTTATCGGTCAGAACTGGGGCGCCGGTCGCATTGACCGGGTTAAGCGCGCCCTGTTCCTGACCAATTGGTTCAGCCTCGGCTGGGGCCTATTCACTTTCGTGACGATGATGTTAATCGGTGACTTGGTCGTGACGTTGATAGACGATAACCAGGTTGTCCATGAGGTCGCCCGGGCATTTTTCCTGATTATACCTTTGAGCATTGGCTTTATGGGCATCATGCAGATTGCCAGTTCGAGCTTTAATGCTCGAGGGCTGCCAATGCCAGCCCTGGTTATCTCAATCGTCAGAACTGTGATTGTTTACATTCCATTGGCCATCATCGCCAATACTTATTGGGGTTATGTGGGCATCTTCGTGGCAACCGCGGTCACTAATGTCTTGGTGGGCACCGGGGCCTGGTACTGGAATCAGCAATCCGTACTCAAAGCCAGCCATACGCTCGCTCGCACTTAGAGAGTCCGTGGCGAGTTTTCGCAGGCCTTCTGATCGCGATCTAAGTCGCGTTTGTACACTAACGTTTAATGGTTATTTTTTATCCTGACAATATAACTCGTCTACAATTACCCTGGTCCTATTCAGACGACTCTCGCTATGACATTGACTACCGAGCGTCCATGCATCGCGGTTCACGGCCACATCACCATCGCTCGCGGCACTCCGACTGAGCTGCGGCCGACAGACATCAGCGACCAACTCGCATTCGGCTCAACTACAGGGTTTGCGACACCAACCCAGCTCACTTGAGCGCCAGAACGGGCATAAAAAATGCCCCAACCGAGGTCGGGCTTGATGTGACGCCCGCAGTTTTCGCACGAATACTTCCAAGAGGTATAGATTTTACGACCTCGAAGTCCAGCTGTTCGTCACCACTAACGTTTTGTAACTTTCGCTCAACTTCTGTTCAACTTCACGGGTGCCGGAGACACAATGGTCCGACACCGAGAAAGAGTCGCCGTGATTACAGACCGAGATTTCGCTTGAGGACCTCAGCTGAGGTAATAATGCGGGTGGTGCGGTACAGCTCTGGATGTTTCTCACTATCAAGATAGTCTGTCGGATCGCCACTGGTGGCACTGACAACCCAAGACGCCTCAGGCCGGTGCTCGCCGAGCAACTGACTCACTGAACGGGCATTAATGCCTAATACCTTAGCAACTGCGCCGTAGGTGCAACGGGTCGTTACCTTATTCAGGTAAACTAAAATCTTGTCAACTTTCGCCTGCATGCTTGTCTACTCGCTAAATAATGTATGAGTTGTAAATTCGGTTAGTAGTTCTGTCTGAAGAAACCCTACCGGATCTCTCTAGTGGCTGACCCGATCGGCATCAACACTTTGCCTGGTCACACAGCAAGTGAGCGTCTCACTTTTCTTCGGAATTCACTGGAGCACCCGGAACAATTCGAGCGTGGGCGCAAACGCAATGGCGGGCTGTGGGTAAAATCATTCAGTGACTTACATTTATCACTAAGATTCCAGGTCAGATTCTGCCTCTCGTAGACGCTCCAACCGCTCCATCTCTTCCATTCTGACCGCGTCTATTTCGGCCATCACGGCATCAACGTCTGCCAGCTCGGTACTTTCCTCGAACTCACCCGTCAGCGGGGTATCTGGCTCAAGCGTGCCCTCTTCGTAAAGCGCCCACATTTCTTGTGCATAGCGGGTGTCGAGCAGTTCGGAGGCAAACAGCCCGTAATACCCTGTGATATTGTTCACGTCCCGAGCCAGCATCGCCTCGGCATGGTTATTACCCGCGGCATCAACAACCTGCGGTAAATCTATAATCACGGGACCATTGGAGTCCACCAAGACATTAAACTCTGAAAGATCACCATGAATAATACCCGCGCAAAGCATTAGCTGAACGTAATGCATCATCACTGCATGATCTCGAAGGGCCTCTTCTCGCGTGAAGGTCACCTCACTCAATCGCGGCGCGACGCTGCCTTCGGCATCAAAGATCATCTCCATCAACAACACACCATCGACGCAGCTGTAGGGCACCGGCACTCGCACGCCGGCACTGGCCAAGAGCTTTAAAGCATCCACTTCGGCGGTCTGCCAGGTTTCTTCTTGCTGCTGTCGACCAAACTTCGAGCCCTTCTCCATCGCTCGAGCTCGCCGTGTATTCCGCACTTTACGGCCTTCCTGGTAAGTGACGGCCTGCTTAAAACCACGTTTGTTGGCTTCCTTATAAACTTTTGCACAGCGCACCTCAGCGCCGCAGCGAACGATAAAGACATCCGCTTCCTTACCACTCATCAATCGACCCTGGACCTCATCGATCAAGCCGTCTTCCAGCAATGGCTGGAGTCGTTTCGGAATTTTCATGCAACCTCTTAAGTATCGCTCTATAACCGACATTACTGCTCACATGTACCACAGGCGCGCGCTCAAAGCGCGGCTCGCGTCAATGCTAAGGGGGATTATCACACAATGCCGGCCATCATGCGTAACTCATCACGAATTTGACTATTAGTCCACGAAATGGCGAATTAATTGCATTTTAAATTCAAACGGGGACGATCTGCCCGCCCACCCACCGGGGGCGAGCCGGTAATCACCGGCTCGCGCGGCTTTCAGCCCATCAAACAGGATCAACCCACGCCTGAATTCGACTAAAAATTAAGCAATTGCGCGTAGCGGTTACGATGAAATGCCTGGTTGCCATAGGCACCCTCTACAGCCCGAGCGCGCTTGAGATAGAAGCCGGCATCAAAATCATCGGTCATACCAATACCACCATGAATCTGGATTAGCTCGTTCGACATATGGTGCAGGAAAGCGCCAGCCTGACATTTCGACAGGGAACACAATTGTGCCTGGCTCGGCACCTCCCCATCAATGCCCTGCAGTGCGGCTTCAACGCAGGATCGAGCCAACTCCATCTCTGAAAACAATATGGCTGCACGGTGACCCAAGGCTTGAAAAGCGCCGATCACCTGACCGAACTGAACTCGGGTTTTCAGGTAATCCAGGTTCATCGCAAACGCCTGCGCCGCCGTTCCCAGCATCTCCGCCGCCAGACCCGCTCGGCCCCGATCCAGAATGTCTGTCAGTAAACCTGCGCCTTGATCTAGCTCGCCGAGGATCGCGTCTTCACCGACGATAACACCCTCAAAATCAATATTGGCATAGCCACGGCTATCCGCAGTTTTGAGCACTTGCCGACTGATTCCGGCAGTATCCGCTGGCAGCAAAAACACAGTAATACCCCCCGCATCCCCTGCCGAACCACTGGTCCGAGTCGCGACAATCAATGTCGTCGCCGCACCACCCTCGAGTACCATCGTCTTACGGCCCGTCAAACTAAAACCGTCAGCGGTTTTTTCTGCACGTAGCGCGATGACATTGGGCGCATGCCTGGGGCCTTCATCCACTGCAAGCGTCAAAATTTCAGAGCCGTCGACGACTTTAGGCAGCCAAGCCTGCTTTTGAGCTTCAGTGCCACCCAACAATAGCGCAGACGCGCCCACCAGGGCCGAAGCCAGTAATGGTGAGGCGGTCAGGTGCTTGCCGGTTTCCTCCAGGACGATGCCAAATGTCAGGTAGCCAAGATCTGAACCACCATATTGCTCAGGCACTATAATTCCGGTCCAGCCCATGTCGACCATAGCCTGCCAGGTTTCCACTTGAAACCCTTGTTCAACACCGCTGTCGCGCATCGCACGAAACTTGGCGACCGGGGCCTGTTCGGTAACCCAGGCCTGCGCCTGGTCTTTGATCATTGTTTGTTCTTCCGTTAATGCTGCCATCCTGACGACTTCCTTAATTTGTAGGGATCAGCCCTTTTGGGTATTTTCCGGGAGACCTAAAATATTTTTCGAGATGATATTGTTCTGCACCTCAAATGAACCCCCGTAGATCGACATGGCTTTACCTGACAGCCAGTTGCGGACCGTTGCAAGCTCAGCATCATTAAAGCCCTCGCCTTCCCAGCCGAGACCGCTATGCCCCATCAACTCAAGGGTCAGTTCCGATTGGGTTTGGGCCACATGCGTGGCTGAATTTTTCAATATCGACGCCGAGGCACTAACCTCGACATTGCCTCTAGCCTCTGCGGCAATCCGACTGATGGTCAAGCCATGCGCCTGCGCATCCATTAAGTGGTTTGCCAGTCGTAAACGCAGATCTGCATCATCCAGACGCCCCTCGGCATCTGCACCCACATAACGCTTAGCCATGTCTTGCAACGCCTCTGACTTGCCGCCACCGGTATTCCGTACGCCGGTTTGGCTCGCGCGTTCGTGTTGCAGCAAGCGTTTGCCAACACTCCAGCCATCATTCAAATTACCCAGCATATCGGTCTTGTCGGCTCGAGCATCGGTGAAAAATGTCTCACAAAATGGTGAAGCTCCAGCGATCAGCTTGATGGGTCGCGTTTCGATGCCTGGTTGATCCATTTTCAGCATCAGAAAACTGATCCCGTTACGCTTCTTGGCCTTACTGTCGGTACGCACGAGCGCGCCACACCATTGCGAAATATCGGCCCCAGAGGTCCAGACCTTTTGCCCATTGACCACCCAGCTATCACCCTGATCTTCAGCTTTAGTCGCCAGTGAAGCTAGGTCAGAGCCCGCATTTGGCTCCGAATAACCCAAACACCAGCGTATTTCACCACGACACATGGGCGGCAGATGGCGGATCTTCTGATCTTCGGTGCCGTATTCGAGAATCGTCGGGCCAACCATCGTGACACCCATGCCCGCCAACACAATAATCGGGTTAAAAGCACCAATCCGATTCATTTCTTCATGTAGGATCTTGGTCTGAATATGATCAAGACCGCCACCGCCATATTGGCTCGGCCAAGTGGGCGTGCCCCAGCCTTTGCCTCCCAGCCGCTGTTGCCAAAGTGACGCGTCGTCCTGCAGTGGACCGGTATACTCACCATAGCCCAACAGTTCAGCGCCTTTACCCTTTAACCTCGGTGGGAAATTTTCGTCTAGCCAAGTTCGTACTGACTGGCGGAATGCCTCCTGCTCGTCACTGAGTTCAACCATGTCCACATGCTCCAATTTCTGTCGTTGATATGTCGCACCATCGGTACTGTTTTTTTTGCGTCTAACAATATATTAAAGGACTAATTGACGGAATCCGTTTGCAGAGAAAAATCCGGTCACTCATCAATTCAGTCCCGAGCCAGCCAGAAGCGCACTGTACCCCAGACACGGCCAGAACATCAAACTCGGCTGCAACTGCAGGCTGTCACGACATTCCCTCACCTGCCAGCATCAGAGCCGTCCTGTGGAAAAAAGCAGACATGACGCTCGAACGTCACCGACGGGGCATTTTTGTGAAAGTTGGCTTGAGTCAGACTGAAATCTGGGTAAGTATGATCATGACGATATAAAAAACCGCCAGGCCCGGAAACCCCGTGATGCCTTGCAGACACTCACCATCGCAATCAAAGAGAGAACCATGGAAATTAAAGATCACAGCGCAATTATAGTCGGTGGCGCATCCGGCATGGCCTTGGCAACCGCCGAACTGTGGGTAGAGAAAGGCGGCAAGCTCGCCATACTGGACTTGCCCACGTCTGACGGTGCCGCCGTTGCAGAACGTTTGGGTGCCACCTTTTATCCTTGCAACGTCATGGACTATGAAGGTACGGAAGCCGCGATCAATGCAGCTGTCGAACAACTCGGTGGCGTCCACTTTGTCTGTAACACAGCCGGCGGCGGTCTCGCCAAGCGCACAGTTGCCAGGGACGGGGCCCACCCGTTAGCAGACTTTCAAAGAGTCATTGATCTCAATTTGATTTCCGCTTTCAATATCTCTCGGCTGACAGCAGAAAAAATGGGCACCAACGAGCCTAACGAAGATGGTGAGCGGGGCGTGATTATCAATACGGCATCCATCGCGGCATTCGAGGGCCAAATCGGCCAAGTGGCTTACTCCGCAGCTAAAGGCGGCATAGCGGCTATGACGCTGACAATGGCCCGAGATCTTGGCAGCATGGGTGTACGGGTGATGACTATAGCTCCCAGTCTATTCAGCACTGGCATTACCAAGGGTATTCCTGAAGCTGCGTCGCAAAATCTGGTCAAAGACGCAGCGTTTCCGAAGCGCATGGGCCGTCCGATCGAGTATGCCAAGATGGCAGTCGCTATCTACGAGAACTGCATGATGAACGGCAGCACTATCCGAGTTGATGCCGGCGTGCGTTTCGCCCCCAAGTAAGTCGAGTGACTCGCGGGCTCAGCCTATAGGGTGTGCCCGCATCAACTCGAACAAAAAACCGCTACGCCTGCCGCCACCAGGCAACCCCATCGGCATCCACTTCGACCTTCAGCATTCTGCGCTCAAGGGCGCAATGCAGATGGGCTATGGCCTCGCCTGTCGCCGGGAAATATGTCCAATCCGTAATTTTGCTGCGAAACAATGCCGGGAAAACATCGACGGCGCGTTGCGGCTCTGCGCATAAATCATAGAGCTTCAAGAGTGCCACCTCGTGCCAGTCGATTAACGCGGTCAATCGCTCATGAACACCGGTATAGATACTTTCATGGGCAGGCAAAACCATTAAATCTGGCGGCAGGTATTCCCTGAAACGAATACAGGAGTTGATCCAGTCTTTCAACGGATTAGCCTGCGGCTCCGAGGGCTGGACCCCGACATTAGGCGTGATTTTTGGTAGCAGTTGGTCACCGCCGATAATGATCTTGAGCTCCGGACAATATAAGCAGACGTGTTCCGGCGCATGACCATGACCGATCAATGCTCGCCATTCGCGGCCACCGATATCTATGTACTGACCATCTTTGATCCGTCGATAGCCCGCTGGTAAAGGCGTGATATTGGCACCGAACTGACCAAAGCGACTGCGATATCGATCCAGTCGGGCCTCATCAAAGCCAGCCTGACGGTAGAACTTGATGGCGTCATCCGGCACGTCAGCAGGTCCATCGGCAGCCATCACCTTACACATGTAAAAATCACTGCGACTCATCCAGAGCTCACAACCCCATTGACGACAGAGCCAACCGGCATTACCCGTGTGATCTGCGTGCAAATGCGTCGCGATCACTCGGATAACAGGTAGCCCGCCAAGGTGTTGCTTGAAAATAGCCTGCCAGTCTTGCTGAACATCCGGCGAATTCAGGCCGGTATCCACAATCGTCCAGCCATCATGATCTTTCAGCAACCAGACGTTGATGTGATTCAGGCGCCCACCCATGGGTAAGCGCGCCCAATAACAGCCCTCAGCGACCTTTGTCACTTCGCCACTACCCGGCGCCTGATCTTCGAAATAATAGGTCAAAGGGTCAAAACCCCGGCGAGACATGTTATCCACCACGACGGCTTCCTTCTTCTAATAAAGGTTCTAGTAAAGGTTCTAGTAAAGATATTCATAAAGCGACAGAATTTGCACTAAGCCGCGATGAATCACAACCGAATTAGACTGGCGGCTAATTTTAGCTTCTGTATTGCCGGCACCATCGATAACACCACGAGAATTGGTCGACAGAAACCGTACAATTGCTATTCGAGGCAAGCTTGAGGACGACTGGTCGTCAGAAACCGAAGTATCCAGGCCGCGATCAGTGGCTGGTCAGTCAGCCTATTGAGCGAGGCGATACCTGCGTTAAATTTTTCAGCACCGAGCATTTCCTGGCGTAGCTCCATCAGGCCCTGTGAATATTCCTTGATGAATTCCGGATGCCCCTGTAGCGCCAGCATATGCTCGCCCACCGTGAACATCGCATTCGGGCAATTGTCGCTGCTCGCCAGCAGCTTGGCGCCTGGCGGTAGAATGCTTACCTGGTCTTTGTGGGAGTACAGTAGCGCAAATTGATTCGCGACGGGACTCATGAACTCGGCCTTGGCGAGCACTTCCGCGTTATGCACGCCGACCCGCCAGCCCGCATCGGCAGGTTCGGTTTTGCCCCCTAACGCTTCCGCCATCATCTGGTGGCCGAAGCAAATACCCACTGTTGGTGTTTGGGTTTGATCCAGCTCAACCACAAACTCTCGCAATCGGTGAATCCAGGGCTCATCGTCGTAAACACTTTTTTTGCTGCCAGTGATGATATAGCCGTCACAATCGCCAATGCCTTCAGGATATTGACCATGCTCAACATCAAAAGCAATAAACTCAAGCGTATCATCGTCTTCAACCTGCGTGGCTGCGCTTAAAACTCGAGATACCATTTCCGGATACTCGCCGAAATCCACTTGAAACTGCTCGAGGACAGAGTCTGCTTTTAGAATGCCGATTTTCAATACTTGCTCCGCCAGTTATGCCGCGCCTAAATAATTTCAAAATAGCGTTGTAGTTGCCAGTCAGTCACCTGCTTTTCATACTGCCGAACTTCCCAGTCTCGGCTAGCAACATAGTGCGCAACAAAGGGCTCGCCAAATAGATTTTTTGCCGCTTCCGACGTTGCCAAGGCTCGATTTGCATCTCGCAAATTCGTCGGAAACTGCCAGTCAGGCGGCAGCTGATCTTGGATTGCATAAGCATCCCCCACGATCGGAGCCGTCAATTCAAGCCTTTCCTCAATGCCGAGCAACCCAGCCCCCAGAGTCGCTGCAGCCACGAGATAAGGATTCGCATCAGCCGAGCCAACCCTGAATTCAACTCGCTGACTTTTTGCAGAACCAGGAATCACGCGTAATGCAGTGGTACGATTTTCGACGCCCCATGTGGCTGCCGTTGGCGCCCAAGCTCCTTTAACCAGCCGCGTATAACTGTTAATGGTCGGTGAAGTGACTGCCAATAATTGGCGTAGGTATTTTTGCTGACCCGCGACATAGGATTTTTGCAATTCGCTCATGGAATAGGCCGCATTTGAATCAAAAAATGCACTCTCACCATTATTCAGATGTTGGAGCGATTGATGACAGTGGCCACTTTGGCCTGGATAGTCCATGGACCATTTGGCCATAAACGTTGCGACCAAGCCTTTACGTTGAAAGAAGGATTTCACGAAGGTCTTGAACATCACCGCTTTATCCGCCGCAGCCAAGGCGTCATCAACGGCAATAGCGCCCTCCCAGACACCGGGACCTGTTTCACAATGCAGACATTCCAGCGGAAAATTATGCGCTATGCAGTAGTCCATCAACTCGTTGAACAAATCAGCATGGGTATTCGTCCTCAGGATGGAATAACCAAAATTACCCGGCGACAGAGGCACCAAGTTGCGGTAGTTTTTTTCACGGATTGAATGGGGCGTTTCGTCGAAAACAAAAAACTCATATTCGAAGGCTAATTTCGCACCCAAACCTGCCTGCTGTGCTCGGCTCAAGACCTCCTTGAGACGACTTCGAGGACAAATTGGATGAAACTTTTGTTGCTCCTGAATGACGAAGTCACCGAGAAAGAATGGCATATTACCTTCATCCTGTAGTCTTCGCTCAGTGCTTAGATCAAGTCGTACCAAAGCGTCGGGATAGGCCGTATGCCAGCCTGTGAAGGTCCCGTTGTCGTAAAGCTGATCGTCTACGTCCCAACCGAGTACGCAGTCACAAAAACCCGAAGTGCCCGCCGCGATGGCAGCGAATTTCTCCAGGCTGATGTATTTTCCACGCAACACCCCGTCGATGTCGCAGACAGCAAATTTAATTCTTTTGATGCCCTCACTCTGGTACTGGGCAATAAGATCAGACGCGTCTTTCATTGACTGCTAGGCCTCGCTTGTGGAACCCGGATATGCTGGACAAGATCCTGAACTTCCTGGGGTGGCGGTGGTGTTATACGCATGACGACGAACGACACCATGAAATTCAGGATCATGCCCAGGCTGCCAATACCTTCTGGCGATATACCCAACCACCAGTGAGCCGCGCTATTGGTTTCCGGGCTAATGAATTTGAAATAAACGATATAACTGAAGGTGAAGATCAAACCGGTGAGCATACCGCTGATGGCGGCTTCCTTATTCATCCGGGTCGAGAAAATACCCAGGAGAATGACAGGGAAAAAGCTAGCCGCCGCCAGACCAAAGGCGAAGGCAACCACCTCTGCGACGAAACCCGGCGGATAGATACCAAACAGCCCCGCAATGGCGATTGCCACGGCAGCGGCCAGGCGCGCGTAACGCAATTCTTGGCGCTCCGTAATATTTGGCCGAAAAGTCTTTTTCAACAGGTCATGAGCAATCGCCGTGGAGATCACCAATAACAAACCCGCCGCCGTCGATAAGGCCGCAGCCAACCCACCCGCTGCCACCAGCGCCACCACCCAGTTAGGCAGTTGAGCAATTTCCGGGTGAGCAAGCACAATAATGTCTCGGTCGATATAGAGTTCGTTGTCATTCGAGGTAATTTTATTAGTGAGTAAGCGCTCACCACTCGCACCTCGACCGAGGTCATACACTGGCTTTTGCTCCATAGCAGCACCGCCGCGGTATTGAATCTCACCATCATTGTTTTTATCGATCCAAGCGATCAGCCCGCTGTTTTCCCACTTACCAAACCACTCAGGCGCTTCGCTATAGTGCAATCCATCCATGGCATTAATGATATTAACTCGAGCAAAGGCCGCCACCGCTGGCGCTGTGGTGTATAACAAGGCTATTAATACCAGCGCATAGCCCGCTGATATTCTGGCGTCTCTAACCCGTGGGACGGTAAAGAACCGCACGATGACATGAGGCAAGCCCGCGGTCCCCGCCATCAGCGCAGCGGTAATAAAGAACATGTCGATGGTCGACTTATTCCCTGCGGTAAACGCCGTCATCCCCAGCTCAGTGGTTAAACCATCGAGTTTATCCAGCAGGTACACCGGCTCTGCGGCAAGGGTACTACCCAGCCCCAACATCGGGATCGGGTTATTCGTCAATGTCAGAGAGATAAAGATCGCAGGCACCAGGTAGGCAAAAATCAGCACACAATACTGCGCAACCTGGGTGTAGGTAATACCCTTCATGCCCCCCAGTACCGCATAGAAAAACACGATACCCATACCAATGACGACGCCCGTATTAATATCAACTTCCAGGAAGCGCGAAAATACTACACCCACGCCGCGCATCTGACCGGCAACATAGGTGAAAGAAATAAAGATCACGCAAACCACTGCCACTAATCGTGCAGCTTGTGAATAGTAGCGATCACCGACAAAGTCTGGCACCGTAAACTTATTGAACTTTCGCAGATAAGGCGCCAACAATAACGCCAACAGAACATAGCCGCCAGTCCAGCCCATCAGATAACGAGCACCATCTGCGCCCTCAAAGGCAATAATACCAGCCATCGACAGGTACGAGGCGGCAGACATCCAGTCAGCTGCAGTGGCCGCGCCATTCGCCAAGGGATGCACATGGCCACCGGCAACATAAAACTCACTGGTTGAAGATGATCGGCTCCAGATCGCGATGCCGATATACAGCGCAAAGGATAAGCCGACGAATAGATAAGTTAATACTTGAGCGCTCATCGCCTACTCCTGCTCATCTACGCCGTGAACTTTATCCAGCTGGTTCATGCGCCAAGCGTAAACAAAAATCAGGATAACGAAGACCACAATAGATCCCTGCTGAGAGAACCAAAAACCTAACTTGAAGCCAAAAAAATGCCATTGGTTAAGGTAATCAACCCACAGGATGCCACAGCCAAATGACACCAGGAACCAGACCAACAGTAAACCTGACATCAGACGAATATTGGCACGCCAATATTCCCGATTCTCATGTCCGGGTTGCTTATCAGGGTTATTATCGGTCACGTCTTCACCTCCGCACTATTTAACTTGCCAGCGTACGCTCGGTAAGCGCTTGCCGCACGAGTATACAGAATAACGACTTTCGAGAATCTATTTCGCAGGCTTGCGCTGCTCACCCCAGTCTTTTCAACCACCTAATTGATGCGACGCAACAGAGATGTCCACATTTTCTGTGGATAACTCTGGGGATAGTTTCCTTACTAAAGTAAAAACCTCGACTTTTTCGCCACATAATGGTTTGTTTATTTTTCATACATATTGTTTTTTGCATTTAAAATCAACATGTTAAGCTGAATTTCAGATCTGAATTTTAATTTCCAAGGATGAATAGTGGCTTTTTACATTCTGGGTCAGGTTGTGAATAACTTAATGACGAGGTGAGTAGCTACCAACGCGCAGACGCCCAAATTTATAGGCCTACCTCAATCTTCGATATTATTTTGGGCCTATAAATGAGCGAATGTTAGGGTACAGGCCGCTTAACTTTTATCATTTTCAATTCTGCGCACAGCACTCTTGCTGATCTGGATCGCCTGCTCCTGAGAGGCCAACTCAACCAGACTGACGGGCAAGCTTTTGGTCACTCGCGCGCCAAGTTCACGCATGTTTTCAGCGCGAGTCACCAGATTGCCTTTACCCGATATTAATTTATTGTGCGCCTTGGCATAAACCGCCTGCACCGAATCGAGCTTACCGCCGATATCCTCCAGGTCAGTGACGAAATTAACAAATTTGTCATACAACGCCCCGGCTTTGCCAGCGATCTCCTGCGCGTTCTTATTTTGTTGTTCATAACGCCAAATGTTTTGAATAGTCCGCAGCGTTGCCAGCAGCGTCGAAGGTGCGACCAGAACAATATTTTTATCAAAGGCATTAGAAAATATTTCATTGTCTTGCTGAACCGCCAGCGTAAACGCCGCCTCTACCGGCACGAACAACAAAACGAAATCCAGCGTTCGAACATTTTCAAGGTTCTGATAATCCTTCTCGCTGAGCTGTTTGACATGTTGGCGTAAGGACTGAATATGCGCCTTTAAAGCCTCCTGCTGTTGTGACCCTGGCTCTGCACTACAATAACGTTCATAGCCCACCAGCGAGACCTTAGAGTCAATAATAACGTCCTTACCTTCCGGTAAGTGCACCACCACGTCGGGCTGAAAGCGCTGCCCCTGTTCATTTTTTAAATTGACCTGAACCTCATACTCGCGACCCTTTTCAAGCCCAGATTTTTCCAGTACCCGTTCAAGAATAACCTCGCCCCAGGTACCCTGGGTCTTGTTTTCACCCTTAAGGGCATTCGTGAGGTTGACTGCATCCTGGCTGATTCGAACATTCAAAGTCTGTAGATCACGGACTTCCTTGGCCAGTGAGAATCGTTCTTTGCTCTCTCTGTCATAGGTCTCCTCGACCCGTTTTTCAAAATCCTTGATCTTCTCCCCGAGTGGCTTGAGCAAGCCATCCATCTGCATCTGATTCTGTTCCTTGAAACTCTTTTGCTTGGCATCAAAAATTTCATTGGCCAAGTTTTTGAACTCGGCGTTGAGACTTTCTCGCGCTTGATGCAGTAGAGCCAACTTCTCCTCATTTTGTTTTTGTTGTTCTAGCAGCGTTGTTTGCAGATGACTGACTTTTTCCCGGTGGCTGGCGTTGTCAGCTCGTAATTGATCGGTTTCCCGAGCCCCCGCCGTCAGTCGCCCTTCCAGGCCAAGAGTTTGCTGTTGAAGTTGCTCGACTTGAGACTTCAACCCGGCCTCACTGATCAACGCACGCTCTAACGTCACTGAGCGATCTGCAAGCTGTTGTTGCACAGCTTGCAGTCGTTGCATCAGATCTTCACGATCCCGCTGATGGGTAGCGACACTGACTTGTGTCAGCGCCTGCTGAACCCCGGCATCAGAGGCCCATTGATCGCGCTCACGCTGCATTTTGAGACGAGCCCAAAGCCACGCCAGCAACGCCGTGAGCAACATGCTACAACCCGCTACGATAGCGATCGTGACAATACTATCTATACCCATGATGCACGACGCATGACTGAGACAATCCCTTGAGAAACCTCTAGAGTCTACCGTCTGACTGTCAATATATACAGCCAAATAACGCAGGAAATCTGGGCTCCGCTTTGGTAGGCTACGCACTTTCGACCGGGTCAATTAACTATATGAATGCGTCTCAAAATATTATCGAAGTCTCCGTAAAGGACTTTCAACAGGACGTCGTCGAGAAATCCAGACAGATCCCTGTCATGCTGGAATTCTACGCACCCGGCGCCGCGCCCTCAGAACTTCAGGCGCCTGTCCTGAAGAAACTGGCAGTCGAATTCAATGGCAAGTTCCTCTTGGCGCGGGTCAACGTCCAGGAAAATCAGCAGATCGTTCAGCAGCTGGGCGTACGAACCCTGCCGACGATAAAGATCATCGTGAATGCACAGATGGCCCATGACTTGGAAGGCGAGCAAACAGAAACCCAGCTGCGGGAGCTCCTTGAATCACTGACAATGAGCCCGATAGAGCGCATTCGAGAACAGATCAACCTGCTATTGCTCGCTGGTAACCGTCAGGGCGCAATCCAAATGCTTCAGGAAGCCATCAGTCAGGAACCGCAAAACCATGCCCTGCATGTTGAACTTGCTGACCTGCTGGTCATGGAGAGTCGAATAGACGAAGCTCGCGAGCTACTTGCCACTCTGCCCAGCGATACTATCGGTATTGGCAAGCCAAAAAACCGCATTGAGTTCAGTGAATTATCTGCCAGCTTGCCGGCCCTAACGGAGTTGCTTGACAGCGTCACCCAACAGCCCGAAGACCTACCCTTGAAATATCAATTAGCTGTTCGACTGGTTGCCAATGATCAGATTGAGGAGGCGTTAGAAGTATTGCTCGAGATGCTGAAAATCGACAAAGACTATGACGAGGCACTGGCTCGACGCACGATGGTAAAGATATTTGAGTTGTTAGGAAAAGGCGACTCCACTGCCACCGCGTACCGGCGCAAAATGTTCACCTTTTTGCACTAGCCCGGGTTTATCCGCTCGGCCAACCCGATCTAGCAGCGCGTTTGCGGAAGCGCTTGTCGAAGAATTTTTACCAAGACAGGCTAATTGTAGCGGACTAGTTGTAGCAAAATAGCTGCAGCAAAATAGTTGGCTGCAAGGCAAACGCCCGTTGAATCTTTCGGTGGTGCCGGTTGGTACGGTGCTGCAATAATATATTGCTGCTACTGGCAGCGCCTTGCAGCTACTGGCAGCGCCTTGCACCGGCAACCCATCCTAACCAAAGTAGCGGAACAGCTTCCCTTCACTTCGAAGCACACTGGCGATAATACCAGGAGACTTCCAAGGATTGCGCTTACCTCGATAAAGTACCTTGTCACCTTTCGTCAGCAGCCAGAGATCCATGGACTGAATATGTTTGATTTTCATGATGCTCTGCCCCTACCTGATGTTAAGTCGACCGTGCAATGCCGGTTAATACTGTATGTCAGTACAGTACTGTATATTAACTCAGTGGACAACCGTTTTTTAGAAATACTTAGGTGGCGGAGATATCGAGCCAGTCAAAGCCTGTCTCCTGCTGGGCGATCTGTAATTCCCCTTGCCAGCCACTAGCGTCGGCCTGCAGGATCTCGTTGACCGCCTCGAGCGCAAGATGATCAGCGTTGTTCTTTTCGCTGATGTGGGATATCACTAAATGCTGCAAGCGCGGCAAATCGATTTTCTGCAGCAAACCTGCCGCTTGTTGATTGTTCAGGTGACCGCGCAGACCACCCACCCGCTGCTTTAAGGAATAAGGATAAGGACCGTCAGAGAGCATCTGGAGATCATGGTTGCACTCCAATAACAGCGCATCACATTGCTCGTAGTGACGTTCAACATGGGGCGTAATATGACCCAGGTCCGTCAGCACTCCGATAGTGACTCGCCCAGAGGAAATGACGTACTGACACGGTTCGCGGGCGTCATGAGGAACGGCCACCGGCTCAATCGATAAACTACCAATTTCGAAGGGGCGATGACAATTGATCCGGTTGAGCTTCGGCACCTCACCCATACGCTTGGCGCTATAAGTGCCCGGCGTCAGATAAACGGCGGTCTTATGCTTACGGGCGAATGCACCGACGCCATGAATATGATCTGAGTGTTCGTGGGTCACCAGCACGCCGCTGATGTCCTGCGGAGTTCGTCCGATTCGATGTAGACGCCGCTCAATTTCTTTCAGGGTAAAACCTAGGTCGACGAGAACACAGGTTTTCTCGTCTTCGATGAGCGTGCAGTTTCCACGACTTCCACTACCCAGGGATGTAATACGCACGATAAATTAATGCTTCCTAGCTAGAGTACTCTCTAATGATTTTCAGCAACCGTTCTGCCACCAATGGGTCAGCCAAGCTCGTCTGATTTTTATAAATAATCACATGCACGCCATCGTCAAGCTCCTCGAGGTGTACCTGATATTTGTTTTCGTCACTAAGCACCGTCTCGTCAGTGAAAAGCCGAGCGAGAAAACCCGGTTGCCGATTAGCCGTCGCGTCATAGAGCACATAATAATTTGCGGAAGTCCGATCTCGGTCGTCGATATTAATCGACGCATCAGCCAACGCTTTGCCGACGGTAGCCCAGGCGCGATCAAAGTCGAGCTTATAACGAAGCACCGGTTTCTTTCTATCTGGCAGCAACTCAATCCGACTGCTACGTATACTCATGGCACCCTGGGATATGGAAAACCCCTGAGGAATCGTCTCGCCGAGAAAATAAGCCAGTTCCGACAACACCTTCGACTCAATTTCGACGTCGTCTGATGTACCGTTCCAGTTCGCAGTATCCTGCCTGACGGGTGCACCGCGAGGAACCTGCTTGTGCTCTAGATGAACCTCGGAGCTGCCCGAACGAATACCCGCTTCAATACTCAAGCGAAATTTATTTTGTACCGTCGCGTTCGAATCCGCCCATGCAACGCCACTTATTAAGCTTTCAAAGACCTTATCGGGCTCGCCAGCCACGGATGCCAGCCAGACACTTTCCAGAACACCGCGGCGAGCATCGGCCGACTGCAACTCCATATTGTTCACTTCCCAGAAGAGCCTGATTTTAGGCCATACTGCTGCCGGTGGGGTGTCGATAAATATCCAGCGCTCTTCGCCGAGCTTTCGAATAACAATCTGTTCGACGCCCGATGCCGTGCTCAACGGCTCCGGCAAGCCAATCGTCATCTTCTCACCCATCAGGCCACGAGCGTCATTTACCACAGGGATAACAAGTGCATCGGTAAATGCCGGTGTGTCGAGACTTTCCGGAATCGTCACTCGAGGAATCGAATCAGACTCTAAGTAATTATCACTATTATTTTCAATCCCGAACCAGCTACAGCCGGAAATCAGTAAGGATGAGACTGTTATCACGCAGCCGCGACGTATCGCAGCGGCATCAATCACGTCGTAAAAAGAGCTAACTCTTTGCATCACGAGTTTACTACTCCAGCTTGTTGCAGTGCATCACGAACAGCTTGATGGTATTGCGGTGATAGTTCAGTGAGGGGCAAACGAATACCCCGATCGATTTTTCCCATTTCCATCAGCGCCCACTTAACTGGTATGGGATTAGACTCTAGGAAAAGATTTTGGTGCAAGCCCAGCAGGCGATGATCCAGCGCACGCGCCTCGTCAATCTTGCCTTCGCGCAAGAGCTTACAAATCCTCGCCATCTCAGCTGGCGCGACATTCGCAGTGACACTGATGGTACCGCTAGCCCCGGCTAACATGAGCTCAAGCGCAGTTTCATCATCACCGGAAAAAACCTCAATCGGCGTCTTACAGAGTGCCAGAATCTCACGTGTCCTGTCGATATTGCCGGTGGCTTCCTTGATGGCGATAACCTGATCAAGCTCGGCCAATCTGGCAACGGTTGCGGGCAACATATCGCAGGCTGTTCGACTCGGCACATTATATAAAATTTGAGGCAAATCTACTGCAGCAGCAATGGCCCGATAATGCTGGTACAGACCTTCCTGGGTCGGCTTATTGTAATAGGGCGTCACCAACAGGCACGCATCAGCACCGGCATTCTTAGCTGCCAGCGTCAACTCGATGGCTTCCTTGGTGGCGTTCGCGCCAGTACCAGCGATCACCGGGATACGCCCTTGAACGACCTTGACCACCCGTTTAACTATTTCGCAGTGCTCGTTGATGTCAACCGTCGAAGATTCACCAGTGGTACCCACCGGCACCAACCCATCTGTACCGCTGGCCACATGCCACTCAACTAATTCATCGAGGCGTTGCCAATCAATTGCGCCATCCAAATGCATGGGAGTAACTAGCGCTACTATACTACCTGAGATCATCTTCTAGCCTAATTAGTGCCGGTCGCAGGATGACGACGGCAGGGTGGAATCGCACGAGCGACAATCTTAATGGTGTCTCTGCTGGATCACAAGGAGGTTGAGGCCTCAGCCCCCTTCTGGGGCCAAGACGTCATAACTGCCTTGACCAGTGTCGCGAGGGGAATCGCAAAAAACACACCCCACAACCCCCACCAGCTGCCGAACACCAACACCGCTGTGATAATGGCGATCGGATGCAAGTTGACGGCCTCGGAGAACAACAAAGGAACTATGACCAGACCATCAATACCTTGGATAATGGTGTAACCCAGCATAATGTAGAAAAAATCCGGACCCCAACCAAATTGCAGATAAGAAATAATAACCAAGGGTACCGTCACGGCCACCAGACCCACATAGGGTACGATCACTGACAAACCCACCAAAAAGGCCAGCAAGGCGGCGTAATCGAGAGCGACAACTTTAAAGAAGATGTAACTC
The DNA here is from genome assembly GCA_018607725.1 of K189A clade bacterium. GTDB lineage: Bacteria > Pseudomonadota > Gammaproteobacteria > Pseudomonadales > Azotimanducaceae > UBA4582. The sequence goes on along the minus strand of JABBAY010000154.1, from coordinate 5,388 downwards.
ACCACACCTAGCACGATGATTTCCATCACCTTGCCACGAATATAGTTCGCCATCTGCTGATCCATCTCCGCGCCAATCTGGTTCAACAAAGGTCGGCGGCTGGGTAAAAGCGACGAGCACCAGCCCAAAATAGCCTTCTGATCCTTCAACAGGAAAAACACTAGGATTGGCACTAACATGGTATACACCGTGACAGCGGCAATGACCGGTAGCTGGGACAATGAGAACGACACTAACCATTGGCCGATTCCACTGGCTTCAGTATTCAACATCTCAATCCAGCTACCCACTTGCTGCTCACTTAGGAGCACTGGATATTCATCTGGCAACGTCAACAGTAGGGCGCGAGTTTGCTCGATCATATTCGGCAGGTTATCAAACAACGACCGCATCTGACGCCAGACTCTGGGGATAATAAAAAATAGCAGCGCCACGAAACCGCCCATAAATAAACTGAAGGTCAGCGCCACGGCCAAGCCATTGGGGATTCGAAATCGTTTCAACATCTTGATACTGCCCTGCATAACATAGGCCAGGACAACACCGGTCAGCAAAGGCGCCAGCACATTGCCCATGAAGATAATAATCAAGGTGGAAGCCAGGAGTATGGCTGCCAGCAAAACGCCCTCCTCATCAGACAGAAAGCGATTAATCCAACCGCGCATCACTTCAAACATAAAATCGTGTTCCTTGCTGTGTGATTTACTGTGTGCCTGCCGTAGATCGCGGACCTGGCTCATCGAGAAGTCGCTTTATCCGGGTTAACCGGGTTATCCGACTTTTTTCAACCAGAAGCCATACCGGCCCTCAACGGCAGTCGATCGCATCAACAGGTGCCCACTTTGATTGGCAAACACCTGAAAGTCACGCACTGACCCTGGGTCAGTACAGACCACTGACAGTACCTGACCCGGGCGCATTTTGTTCAACGCTTGCTTGGCCTTCAGCAATGGCAACGGACAAGTCAGACCCACGGCATCCAGAGACTCGTCAATATCGATCTCCTCGAGGCTGTCATTCGAAGTTTCACTGCTCATGGTGGTGCTCATCATCGTAAAGCCAAGATTATATCTGTTATTCGGGCTGGAAACGAACTTCGCCGACTCGCCATCGACCGCCCTGTCTAATCTCCCTTGCCGGGAACGTATCGATACTGATAGGGTCAAATCTGACACTCACTTTTTGGCTTGCCTCTCATCATGACTGCCTTGTACCCCGCTAGGATTCCCAAGCTGATTTTGCCTTGGCGACGACTTGATTTTTCACCATTCGCCACGCCCTGGCTGATCCTGTCTCTCATGCTCGCCGGCATACCTGTGGCTCAGGCAGCGCGAAACCAAAATCTGCCCCAATTTGGCGATACCACATCAGCCATTATCTCCCTGGCTGAAGAACGCGAATTGGGCCAGGAATTCCTGCGTTCGCTGCGCGCTCAGGCACCTCAGGTCCAAGACCCTCTGATGCAGAGCTATCTGGAGCATCTGATTTACAAACTCGCCTCTCACAGCCGGCTCGAAGACCGACGGCTGGATCTGCTGATCATTGATGATACTGCGCTGAACGCCTTTGCCGCGCCAGGCGGCATTATTGGCGTCAACCTCGGTTTGTTCCTGGTAGGCGAGAGTGAAAATGAAATTTCATCGATTCTCGCTCACGAACTGGCCCACCTGAGCCAACGCCATTTTGCCCGCGGTCTTGAGGCAGGTCGTGGTGCTAATTTGAAAAATCTGGCCGGCCTGTTGGCGGGCGTGGTGCTAATGTCAACCAGCGGCGGTGGTGCAGGCATGGCAGCTATCAGTGCGGGTCAAGGCCTCGCCGTAAACGAGCGCCTACGCTACAGTCGCTCACGAGAGGCCGAAGCAGACAGAGTAGGAATTGATACGCTGGTTGACGCAGACATGGACCCGCGCGCCATGGCTTATATGTTCGAGCGGCTGGAGCGTGCAAATCGCTTCAATACCACCCGCATACCTGAATTCCTTTTAACTCATCCTGTCACCAAGGATCGTATCGCCGACTCCTACAACCAGACCCGCGGCTACCCCGCAGGCATCTGGCCGCAGAATCTTGATTTCCAATTAATGAAAGTACGGGCCATAGCCAGGGGCAACGAAACGAACACTGATCTCATTAAACGTTTCGAGGCCGGCGCAAAGAGCTCAGATCCTGTGATCAAAACCGCCTACCAATACGGTCAGGTTCTGGCACATATAGACGCGGGCAGGGTCGACGACGCGCAACGCCTACTGGAGCCTTTGATGGCACAATACGAAGGTAAAATCGCATTCACGCTCGCGGCGGCAACATTGAACATCAAGGCCCAGCGCTATGCACAAGCCGAGGCTATATTGCAGCAGGCACTCAGCATCAACATTAATAATTATCCACTGACAATGAGTTATGCCAACGTCCTGATGCAAACTAAGCAGGCTGACAAGGCCGTCGCGGAACTCGGCAAACTCACCAAAGAACGCCCTAACGATATTAATGTCTGGTACCTGTTAGCGGAAGCCTATGGCATGGCCAACGATGTTATTGGTGTTCATGAAGCGCGCGCCGAATACTTCGTCATGGTTGGCAACCTTGACCAAGCGATCAAACAGCTGGGTTACGCCATTCCGCTGGCCCGAGACAACTTCAGCCTCACCGCCAGACTTCGCGAGCGAATCAAAACTATTCATGAGCTTCGCCGCGGCCAACGCACATCCTGATTGTGTTGCTAGCGAAGGTCAGTGTCGCCGTAACCACCGGCTAGTGCCCCTCATCTATTACACGCTTATGACACGCTTATGACACGCTTGTTACACGCTCAGCTATATGCATTTTTAGGGATTGCACGATTACCGCTTGGCTCGCAGACGATAATCGTCGGAGTTGGCGAAAGACACCATGCGCTCAAGCGGCACTAAGGCTCGGCGGGCGATCTCGGTATCAACTATTACCTCATTAGTACCCGCGGCCAGGCTCCCGTAAAGATTTTGCAGCTCATTCATGCCCATCCAGGGACAATGAGCGCAGCTACGACAGGTCGCACTGGTACCGGCCGTGGGCGCTTCGATAAACGTCTTACCCGGCGCCATCTGACGCATTTTGTGGAAAATCCCTCGATCGGTGGCAACAATGAAATGGCTATTCGGCAGGTCTCTGGCCGCATTGATAATTTGGGTTGTGGAACCCACAACATCCGCCAAGGCCACAACCCCTGCCGGTGATTCTGGATGAACCAGTACCGCGGCCTCAGGATAAACATTCATCAGATCTCGCAGGCCTTTGGCCTTGAACTCCTCATGAACGATACAGGCGCCGTCCCACATCACCATATCCGCACCGGTCTCACTCTGGATATAGCTACCCAGATATTTATCCGGCGCCCAGAGAATTTTCTCTCCCTGGTCCATCAAATGCTCGGCGACCTCCAAAGCGATACTGGAAGTCACTACCCAATCTGCACGGGCCTTGACTGCCGCTGATGTATTGGCATAAACCACAACGGTACGATCAGGGTACTGATCGCAAAATGCAGAAAACTCGCCTATCGGGCAGCCCAGATCCAATGAACAGGTCGCCTCCAACGTCGGCATCAATACCCGCTTCTGTGGGCTGAGAATCTTTGCGGTCTCACCCATAAAGCGCACACCCGCCACCACCAGCGTGGTGGCGTCTGACTGGCTGCCAAAACGTGCCATCTCGAGCGAGTCAGCGACGCAACCACCGGTCTCCTCTGCCAACTCTTGAATGACATCAGCCGTATAATAATGCGCCACCAAAACCGCATTTTGAGCTTCGAGCAGTTCCTTGATCCTGATTTTATAATCCTGAACTTCAGCCACCGTCATCGTCTGGCTCTGGTGCAGCGGTACATCAAATGCAATATTAGCCATGTTCTTCGTACCTCACGGAAATTCGATGAGTCATTATACCTAATTCGCCAAAAGATAGATCAATATAGGCAGACCATCAGGACTGCGAGTAAACTGGGGCAACATTAAGAGACGCACACTCCATGCCAAGCATCGCTTTTCTCATCGCCAAAACCGACTTTGTCATCGACGATAATTACCTACGCTTCGCCAATGAAATGCGTAAACAGAACTACGCAGTCTATATCGGCTTTACCGACTCCCTGGCTATGCAGGCCTCCCAGGTGGTTGCCAATGTTTGCCTGCTGGAGACACCACTAATCGCGGGCACGCCCTTTCCTGCAATGACGACCATGCCACTCCAGACGCTCGACAACATTTGGCTTTTATCCCTGGGTTTACGCAACAACTTTCTCGATAAGTTCCAACTGCTGTATGCCCTGGAGGGGCAATGTCGAATCATCAATTCTCTGACAGCCATCATGCACTTCAAGAGCAAGTACTTGCTCGCCAGTCATCCGCAGGTTTTCCAACACCCCGAATTGTTTGCAGCAACAGACCCACAGGCACTCTACCAGCATATGCTTGAGCGTGAACGAGTCGATCCTGGCCAGCGCTGGATAGTCAAACCACCGGCAGGCAGTCTGGGTCGCAGCGTATTTTTGCTCAGTGTCAAAGACCCTAACGCGCAGGTGATTCTCGAGACACTGACAGGTGTTGACGCTGATCAGTACTGCTTGATGCAGCCCTATGTAAAGGAAATCGAAGCTGGTGAGAAGCGGGTCCTGATTGCCGGCGGCGAGCCTGTAGGCCAATATTTGCGCCGAGCGGCAAAGGACCATCGCACTAATCGGATGCAAGGCGCAGCGCTCAGCGCCTGCGAACTGAGCAGCATGGAACGGGCTTATTGTCGAAAAATCGGCGCATTTCTTGTCGAGCAAGGCGTTGAGTTTGCCGGGTTAGACCTGGCTTACCCTTGGGTCATCGAGTTTAATGTCATTAACCCAGGTGGGTTACTCACCATCGAGCAGCTTACGGGCGCAGATCATTGCCAGCGAATAATTGAGCAGATTTTCACTCCCTCTGCTCATCGTCCAGCCGGCAGCATCAAACACTAAACAAATAACGTAACTCGCGCTTGAGTTTTAAACGCAAACCGTTATGATACCCGCTCTTCTTTTGGGCCGATAGCTCAGTTGGTAGAGCAGCTGGCTTTTAACTAGTAGGTCCCGCGTTCGAGTCGCGGTCGGCCCACCATTTCAAGACGTACAGGTGGTTACCCCCTAAGAAGTGCCCCCACAAATGGAGATCACCCCCACTGATGCAAAATCGGGGGTGCTTCTCCATGGTTTTTGGCAAATAGTTTTTGGTAGATGGTTTTTGGTAGATGTTTTTACGCAGCTTCTTTTAAGAAATAATGGGGCAGTGTGATGGCCTAAACTCGCCGGATGTTGGCTTTGATGTGACAATCAAATTCCGAGTTCAACATTATCTTCTTTACCCAGTCTCCTTTGCCCAGTCTCCTTTG
>JABBAY010000197.1 GCA_018607725.1 K189A clade bacterium | reverse complement strand
TGGTGGAGGGCGAGTCTGACTCGGTGCTTTATCAGCATATCGATCAGGCGCTGACGGAGCCGGATACGGATATTCGACTGTTTGGTAAGCCGCAGGTCAGTGGCCGGCGGCGAATGGGCGTGGCATTAGCCCGTGGCGTGACGATAGAAGAGGCGTTGGCTAAGGCCATTCGCGCTTCCAAGGCGATCGACGTCGATTGTCGTTAATCCTGTTGGCGCGAGTGGTGCTGCAAAGCTGGCCGTACCAGAGCGAACCTCAACCGGTATTGCGCATGCCGGCGGCTATCCCGGCGATAGTGACCAGCAGCGCCTTGTCGACATAGATGCTGGTTTCGCTGGAATCGCGACTGCGGGCCATCAGTTCGATCTGCAAAAAATGCAACGGGTCCGTATAGGGATGACGTAACTCCAGCGTACGACGGATTTCTGGTGAATTCTCCAGTAGCCGGGCCTGGCTCTTCAGGCGATTCAAGTGTTCGATCAGTGCTAGTAATCGCTCCCTGAGTTCTTGGCCGAGGGATTGCAGCGCGGGCTCTACCAGCACGTCGTCGTACTCCTGAGCGATAGCGGTATCGGCTTTGCTTAACACCATTTCCAGCATGTTCAGCTGGGATTGGAAAAACGGCCACTCGGCAATCATTTCACGCAATGTATGCCAATCTTTGCCGGTAAATTCTTCGGCGAAAGCAGCGTCAGTGCCGAGCCAGGCGGGCAGCATTAAGCGTTTCTGAGTCCAAGCGAAAACCCATGGAATTGCTCGCAGGTCATCGATCGTTTTTTTGACGCCGGGGCCGCCGGGTCGACGTGCTGGCCGACTACCCAACGCCAACTTGGCGAGTTCTTTTTCCGGTGTGCCTTGATCGAAATAAGCGACAAAGCGTGCATCATCTTTGACCATACTTCGATAGGCATCGCGGGCTTGTTCCGCTAATCGATTCATCAGCAGACGCCAGTTTTCTCGAGGTTTAGGTGGCGGTATCAGGCTGGCCTCAATGGCAGCTCCCAAAACCAGGTCAAGGTTATTCAGCGCCAGAGAGGTCGATCCATATTTGAAGCGAATCATCTCACCTTGTTCCGTTACGCGAATACTATTGCTGATGGACCCCGGTGGTTGAGACAGTATCGCTGATCGAGCCGGTCCGCCACCGCGACCTACTGTGCCGCCGCGACCGTGAAACAAGGTGAGTTTGACGGCGTATTTTTCGGCGATAGTCACTAAGTCTTCTTGGGCCCGATACTGAGCCCAAGCCGCCGCCATTTGGCCAGCATCTTTGGCTGAGTCAGAATAGCCGATCATGATTTGTTGGTAGCCGTGAATGTAATTGGTATACCAGGGTATGCGCAACAATCGTTCGAGTGTCCAAGCGGCGTTTTCGAGATCTTCCAGAGTCTCAAACAAGGGCACCACAGGTAATTGTTTGCGCAGACCGCACTTCTTAAGAAGCAAAACCACGGCGAGCACGTCCGATGGGTTTTTCGCCATTGAGATGATGTAGCAGGAAATGCCTTCGGCTTCGTCGTTTGCGATTAGGCGAAATGTCTCCAGAGTCTCAACAACGCTGGCTGACGGTGACCATTCGTCAGGTATCAAAGGGCGTTTTGTTTCAAGTTCCGCGACTAAAAAATCTTGCCGGGCTTTTTCTGACCATTGGCCATACTGCCCGAGTTCGAGATAGGTCGTCAGCTCGTCGAGTAACTCAACATGTTTGTCGGCATTTTGGCGAATGTCCAGGTCAACCAGGGTCACGCCAAATGTCGTCACCCTAATGAGGGTGTCCTTCAACAAACCGTTGGCAATAATGCCCATGCCACAATTATGCAATGACTCGTAGCAGGCGAATAGCGGGTTGAATAATTGATGAGGTTGTAAGATTAGGCCTTCCTGCGGTGGCTCGTCAGAGGACGACCATTGTCGAGTGGCCGTGAGCTGTTCGCGAAGATTCCGCAAAACAACACGGTAAGGCTCGTGGGATTCACCGTTCGATAATTGACGGATTTCATCACTGCATTGACTCATGGAAAGCTGCGAGAGTAGTTCCTCCACATCGCGCAGATATAAATCTGCGGCCATCCAGCGCGCTAGACGAATCACTTCGTCGGTGACATGGGCGGTGACATTGGGGTTGCCATCTCTATCTCCGCCCATCCATGACGCGATCTTCACCGGGGTGGATGTGATAGACAAATTAGTACCAGTGCGTTCGAACAACAGTTGGTCGAGGCCTTTCCAGAGCTGAGGTATAGCATTCCAGAAGGAGTGTTCTATAACGGCATAACCCCATTTAGCCTCATCCTGTGGCGTCGGCGGTTCGGTGCGGATCTCGTCCGTGTACCAGACTTCGGCAATTAGGCGTTCGAGCTCAAGGCGATTATTACTTGTCAGAGGTTGGTCTTCTGTGACTTTTTCTAGTCGTGAAGCAATACGATTATATTTTTGAATCAGGGTGCGTCGCGTAATTTCTGTTGGGTGTGCCGTTAACACCAGTTCACAGCTAATACTATTTACGGTCGAGATGATGTCAGCCTGGCTGATCCCGTGCGCCTCGAGGTGGTTGAATAAAGCATTAAGGTTTGAGGCCTGGGGGAAGTCACCATTACGCAAATCATCAGCTTCTGCTTGCTCGGCTATATTAGCGAGATTGAGGAACTGGTTGAAAGCCCTTGCCACCGACACAAGTGTGTCGCCTTCTAGACTTTTGAGTGCGGTATGCAGCGCCCTGTCAGGTGTGTCGTTGTTCTGGCGCCGCTGCTTGGCAAGGACTCTGATCTCTTCAATTTTTTCGACGAACTCGGGGCCGTGCTGATCAATCATGGTTTCGCCAAGGATATCGCCGAGAATTCTCACTCGGTGGCGAAGTCGTCTTGATATCAGTTCGTCCACAGTCACTCCAAAAATAGTTTTAGTGTCTACGTATTGCGAAGATAAAGTCGCGGAAATAATCCATCAGTGTTTCATATTTGAAGTCTGTGAATTCACCAGCGTCGAAGTACATGCCATGGGCTGCACAGGTTTCATACTGGAGATGTTTCTGCTTGGGATCAGAAACTGGAGTCATGGGTTTACCGCAGCGAGGGCAGTCGATATCACGCAGTGCATAGTGCTGCTTGCTAAGGATTGTGCCACTATCGTCGATGTGTTCCGACATCCATTTATCTTTGAGTATTTCAGCCTCGCCAAGGTCAAACCAGATACCATGACAAGCGACACATTTATCGATCGTGACGCTGCCGGACAGGGTACTTAAGGTTTTTTCTTGCATCGTGCCGTGGCATTTTGGACATTCCATTGTCTATTCTCCCTTTGGTCTTTTTGTATTATCCATAGATTGGCCCGGGATGCGAAATGGTTTCCCGGAGGCTATTTCGTCGTTGCTGTTCCGTCACCACGATTTCGTCGATATAGTAGCAAGCCATTAGCCCTTGGGTAGCATTGGAGTCGAACGATGATGTGGAAGTTGTTGAAATTGCGGAGTGTCCTGTTGTTGACTTTGAGCACCGTTGGCGCCGTTCAAGCAGCCCAAACAGAGGAGCCTGATGAAGTAGGCGCCATGACCCTTGATGCTCGCGTCGATAAAGGCGTTATGGGTATCAATGATAAGTTGGTCCAGTGGCGCCGTGATCTGCACGCGCATCCTGAATTGAGTAATCGTGAGTTTCGAACCGCGGAGGTCATCGCGGCGCATCTCCGCGCGCTCGGTATGACAGTGACGACTGACGTTGCCCATACCGGTGTGGTTGGTTATTTGCGCGGTCGTAGCGAACACCCATTGGTGGCCTTACGCTCAGACATGGATGCCTTGCCCGTCACCGAACAGGTCGATTTGGCTTTTGCTTCAACGGTCAAGGGGGAGTATCTGGGTCAAGAGGTGGGTGTTATGCATGCCTGCGGCCATGATAATCATATGGCCATGCTGATGGGTGCCGCTGAGGTGCTTGCGGGCATGGCCGACGAGATTCCCGGTTCCATTAAATTTATCTTTCAGCCAGCGGAGGAAGGTCCGCCTGAAGGTGAGCAGGGCGGTGCAAAATTAATGGTTAAAGAAGGCGTTCTGCAAGACGTGGATGCGATCTTTGGTTTGCATGTTTTTCCTTCGGCGCTCGGCACGGTTCAGTATCGCGCGGGGGGTATTATGGCCAGCTCCGACACCTTTAAGATCAAGGTCAAGGGTCGGCAAACCCATGGTGCAGTCCCTTGGGGTGGAGTTGATCCGATTGTTGTGGCGGCCCAGATTGTGCTTGGCTTACAGACAATTCCAAGCCGTCAATTGGACGCAACGTTAACCCCGTCGATCGTCACGATCGGCAAAATTCAAGGAGGTGTGCGGTCCAACATTATTCCCGATGAAGTTGAGTTGCTCGGTACGATTCGAACCTTTGATCAGGCAGTGAGAGAAGATATTCATGCACGCATGGGGCGTACCGCCAGCCTCATCGCTGAGAGTGCCGGTGCGACTGCCGAGACACAGATTCTTGGCGGCACGCCGGTGACCTCAAATGACCCGCTGTTGACGCGCCTGATGGTGCCCACGCTTGAGCGGGTGGTGGGTCAGGCGCAGGTGTCAATATCACCGAGGACGACCACGGCCGAGGATTTTGCCTATTATCAGCAGCAGATACCGGGCATGTTTTTCTTTCTCGGCGTCGCTAATCCTTTGGACCCGGCACCCGCCTCAAATCATTCACCCTACTTTTATGCAGATGAACGGGCCTTGCCCGTTGGGGTCAGGTTGATGACGCATCTCGCCCTGGATTATCTGCGCTTGGCTGGGGCGGACAAGGGGCTATAACTCAAGCCTATGGATCTCGACGACCGCGTCTCGTAGATGTCGTGCGAAGCGTGACAGTATGTCGATATTACAAAGCTGATCCCCGTCATTCATCTGGAATTGACTGCCGTAAGGGGGCAGATGAACAAAGACTACCGTACTGAGGTGGGGATAATCCTCTCTGAGGCCTTCCAGGGTATACAGGGTTTCTTCGCAGAGAAATGCGCCGGCATCGGTAGATACTCGAATCGGCCAGCCGTGTTTAGTCAGGCGCTGACAAAGTTGTTCTGCATTGATGCTGCCATTGCGTAGCGCGGGTCCCTGGGGATCAATCAGGCGCTGAAAAGGCCTGTTGGCGCGATTGTCGGGACGCAGGGCCCGTTCATTGCGCGCAACGATCTCGATAGTAAACTCACCCACATGGCCTTCGCCCATGCTGATAATGATTTCCGGACAATGGCTTGCACAAATAGGCTTTAGTCGGGCCAGGGGTTCGCCCCAGATCACGGGTATCTGAAGCATGTCAACTGCTGGGACCTGACTCGCCAATGACTCGACGGCTAGCCAGGAGGCATTGTCGAGACGTCCGTCGAAGGGGCTGAAGCCGGTCATCAATATGTGCATGGTTCTTCTCTGGACTGTTTGATTCAGGGATTGAAGCAAAGCTTGAGTCATTCAGCAATGGTGTTTTTGGCCTCCTTGCCCGCCGTGTTCCCCGTGCCCCCCCGGGTCATTGCGACAAGTGCTACACTCTAGTTTTCTATCGTTGGTTCAATATGTCTCAGGTAACTCGCAAGCAATCTGCCAGCGTTGGCAGCAAGGCCGGTCGGTTTTTTACCCGAGGGATGTTTGCGGCACTAAAAAACCGCGACTTTCGCTTTCTTTGGGCCGGTAATCTCGCGGCTCAGTTTGCCATGCAGATGCAAATGGTGGCCCGAGGCTGGCTCATCTATGCCATGACGCAATCGCCGATGATGCTGACTTGGGTGCTGTTATCCTTTGCTGCGCCATCCTTTCTGTTTTCCTTATTCGGTGGCGTGTTGGCTGACCGTCTGCAGAAAAAGCGCGTAATGATGGTGGCCCAGGGCTTAAACGCCATGGCGACCCTGGTGATGGCGACGATTGTGATGAGCGGTCATGTGACCTTCATGGACTTCATTTACTTCGGCTTATTCAACGGTACCGTATTGGCCTTGAGCATGCCGGCTCGCCAATCAGTAATACCAGAATTAGTGGCTGAAGAGACGCTGTTTAACGCGATGGCATTAAGTACCGCTAGCATGAATCTGTCCAGGGTTTGCGGTCCGGCACTGGCGGGCGCCATCATCGCCATGCTCGCCGATGGCGATACCGCCAACACCTTTGCCGTCGGCGTGGTGTATTACATCATTGCCGCGCTCTACCTGATCGCCGTGGCCTCGTTGATGCTGATGCGCTATCAGGGGAATTCAACTATGGTGGTAGAGCAAAGCGTGTTCGCCGACATCGGCGCTGGTTTAGTCTATATGTGGCGCTCACCGCTCATTTTTGGTTTGTTGTTGATGGCCTTTATTCCCATGTTGTTTGGAATGCCGATCCAGTTTCTGATGCCCGCGTTCAACCAGGACATGTTGCAGGGGGGAGCGGATTCGTTGGGTCTGTTGCTGGCGTTCAATGGCCTGGGCGCCCTGTGTGGCAGCTTGTTGTTGTCGCGTCTCGGCGATCTGCGGCATAAAGGGCTCTGGCTGCTTTTGCTGTCTCTGGGTTGGGCGGTGTTCATGGCGATGTTTGCGTTCACGACCCGATTAGCGTTGGCAGTACCGATGATTGCCCTGGTCGGACTCTGCAGCTCCATGTATATGGCCATGAATATGAGTTTGGTGCAATTGGCCGTGTTGCCGGCGATGCGTGGCCGAGTAAACAGTATTCTGATGATGTCATTTGGCTTGATGCCGGTGGGTGTGATCCCGGTAGGGTATATCGCCGAACACTATGGCATTGACACTTCCTTGTGGATTAGCGCCGTCTGTCTGGCTA
>JABBAY010000241.1 GCA_018607725.1 K189A clade bacterium | reverse complement strand
CATTCAGCGCGTTTAACTGCTTGGGGCGGTCGAGGGTAAGCCTGACGATGGGACCGTCGAAGACGACTTTGATACCGGTGGTTTCGGGCATGGGGTTTGTACTCAGTTGGCCTGGGAGGGTTGATGGGTTCGCGGAAAGTGTACGTTATTCGATCAGACATTCGTCCAAATTGATTTGCCCATCATAACCAGTCTAGCTGGCTAAAACACGTCTCGACGACGTGGGTCATCCGGGCGGGGACCCACATGCAATATCATCCCTATCGCTAGTACTAATAAGCCGTAGAAGATAATAGATCCGCTAAACGAATGGGCTAGTTGGTAAAGGTGGTAACGGGCAGCTTAGAATGAATTTCTCATCCTGCGAGTGGTACTAACTTAGGGGAAAGGTCAATAATGTCGGTTTGTGTTGGGGCGATGACTTTACCTGGAAAGAGGGCACAGGTTGGAATTTCTGTGTTTTTTCAGGAACGAAGTGGAATAAGGTAGGTAACGCAGAGAAGAAAGACAATATTAGAAACACCTATAGAGGATTGATGAGTCGTGCCCGGGATTCCCTGGTCATCTGGGTGCCGCCAGGTGAAGAGGGTGATGCTACCCCGCTCACCGTTGGTCATGAATCAAACTGCCAGCTGTCTGAAGGCTTGTGGTGTGAGTGCGTTGCCACAGTTGCAGGTGCAGGTTGGTGTGGCAGACGGGCGCTAATTTGGTTAAGTGAACTGAGTCGGTAGAGATAGCTGATCTCATAACAAGTTTTGGGCGCCTATTCAACATTGGACGAGCGTGAAGCGCATGGATAGCGAGGTCGAGTGAAAAGAATCAAAGATAGGGGCGGCACCGGCAGCAGAAACCTAGAGTTCAGCTTTTCAGGGGAGTCTTACTCCACTGGTATGAGTGATGATCTTGATTGGCCAGATGCTGCTCGAGTGCCAGTTAATCGAAAAGGTAATACTGTTCGCAAGTTTGTTTGGGTAGATCTCAAAGAGTCAGAGTGTCCTACCATTATTGCCGGCTATGCAAGCCTCACACAGCTCATAGACTTTGTTGTGGATGACCATTCGTGTAAAAAAATTCAAATACTATTTGGAAATGAACCCTTTCCATCTACCCGCAAATTTCACAGCAATAAAACTTTGACCTTCAGTGAGGAAGCTACAGACTATTGGGTCAATAAAGGTATATCGCTGCGGCTCTCGGCAAAAGTGGTTCGAACCATAGAGCTCATTCAAAGTGGAGTTGTTGATGCGCGCATAGCCCCCAGCGGAACTAGTTTACACGCCAAAATATATTTGGGTGACAATGCCGTCACGATTGGGTCAAGTAACTTCACGCAACGAGGTTTGTATTCTCAATTGGAAGCAAATGTACGTTTCCAGCGAGCCAACGATAAGAAGCGATATGCTGAGCTAGAGCAAGTTGCTAGCAATTACTGGTCTCAAGGTGAGGATTTTTGTGATGGCCTTATTGAACTCCTGGAAAAGCTATTAAAAGTGGTAGATTGGCAAGAGGCTCTAGCCCGATCTTGCACAGAGTTGTTGGAAGGGGAGTGGGCAAAAAAATATCTTGATAATAATTACCTGAGTACTGAAACACTTTGGCCTTCGCAAAGGCAAGGTATCGCGCAGGCACTGTATATCCTTGCTAACCAGGGTAGTGTCCTTATTGCGGATGCTACAGGTTCTGGAAAAACCAAACTTGGTGTGCATTTAGTTGGTGCGATTCAAGACGAAGTGATTCGCTCAAATAGACTTCGGAAGGGTAAGCCGCTTTTGATTGCTCCACCTTTGGTAAAAGACAGTTGGGAGCAAGAAATTGCAAAAAGCCGATTTGCCATGTCTGTTGTTTCACATGGCAGGCTGAGTAATTTAAAGCCTGGGCACTGGGAACGAGAGGCACTGCAGAGTGCTCAGGTGCTTTGTGTTGATGAGGGACACAATTTTCTCAATTCAAAGACAAATCGGACCCAGGCGCTATTTAGAAATATCGCCGATCATGTCGTACTTTTCACTGCTACACCCATCAATAGAGGCGTGCGTGATTTACTCCAAGTTGCGGACCTGCTGGGCGCAGACAATTTGCAAGAGAGTACGGTGGAATCCTTTCGAAAGCTGCTGAATTATCAACAGAACTCTGGAGAGTTGACGGCGGAAGATGTTGCTGTGCTTAGGACTGAGATTCAGCGTTTCACCGTGCGAAGGACAAAGCGTGACCTCAACAAGCTTATTGAAAAAGACCCAGAGCTTTATATTTCAAAAGATGGCCGAAGATGTCGGTTTCCGAAACATAAAGCGCAAGTATATCCACTCAATGAATCTAAAACGGATTGTGAAATTGCAGCGCAGATCAGAGCGCTCGCGGGCGATTTACATGCTGTTTCGCATTTCGAAAAAGACCTACGTTTGCCTGATCGGTTGAGGAAACAAGGCTGGACAGAGCAACAGTATCTCGACCAGAGATTAGGCTCTGCAAAGAGCCTTGCTACCTATGCCGTCATGTCTTCGCTTCGTTCTTCAAGAGCTGCATTGCTAGAGCATATTGTCGGAACGAAAGGGGCTTGCAAAAAATTCGGAATCAAGGCCAATAAGTCCTCGACAGGCGATATGATTGCCAGAGTTTATAAGTTGCGAGAGAAATTGCCTAAAAATCATCTTAAGGATTGTAAGCTACCCGGTTGGTTGACGATTGAGAGTGAGCACCTGGACGCATGTGAGAATGATTTAGGGGTCTATAGGAAGATTAAGAAGTTGACGCTTGAGATGTCATCAGCGCGTGACGATAGTAAAGCCGACTTGTTAATAAAATTGCACGATAGGAAAAATCACGTGCTAGCCTTTGATAGTCGACCAATTTCTCTTATGTTAATGCAAAAAGTTATTCGAGAGAGGCAGCCCGACATACAGGTACTTTTGGCTTTTGGCGACGTAAAGTCCGATCGGTTAAAACTTATGGAACGGTTTAGCCTGGAGTCTGAGGAAAGTGGTGTGATCGGTTTGTGCTCAGACAGCTTGTCTGAGGGCGTTAACCTACAGAAGGGTAAAACGGTCGTTCATTTAGATATGCCCAGTGTTATTAGGATTGCAGAGCAGAGAGTTGGGCGTGTTGATCGAATAGATTCGCCTTACGACACTATCGACGCTTGGTGGCCTGATGATGCTGAAGAATTTCGAATATCCTCCGATGACCGATTTGTTGAGCGATATGAGACTGTTGAAAGCCTGCTTGGCTCAAATATGCCCCTGCCAGCAGAAAAAACTGAAGGTTCGCGTAGTCGTCAGAATTTTTCAACCGAGCAATTAATTGAGGAATTTGAAAGGGAAGCCCCAGAGCAATGGGACGGCATAAATGATGCATTTTATCCTGTACGTGGCTTAGTTGAAGGTGAAAAGGCGCTAATCTCAGCTGCCGTTTATAAAAGCTATCAGTTTGAGAAGTACAAAGTTTTGTGTCGGGTGAGTTTGGTGAAATCGAGAACGCCATGGGCATTTTTTTGTATGGCGACAGGTGCTTACGGTGCGCCGCGATGGCTGATAATAGATGGTGTTGATGGCCCAATCGTGAGCGACCTGAGTGAAGTTGCTGCGAAGTTACGGGCGTTGCTCGTTGATGGCGTAGAGAGTTTGCCAATAAGTCAATCAACGGCAGTTTTGATTGAGAGATTTTCAAATCGACTAATTCAGGATGAATTAGATCTTTTGCCGAGGAAAAAGCGGGGAGCTTACACTGAGTTATTGTTTGTAATGGACGAATTGATTGAGCAGATGGGCACGAACCAGCGTCAAGAGGAGCTCGAAAAGTTATCTGAGATCCGGGCTAGTTTTAAGATTGACAATCATGAATTTTCATACGATTGGGATTCGATTACATCTAAGTGGCTTGATATCGTTCGGCCGACTTGGTTTGAAAAACTCCGGCAACCAAGAGATAAACCGCTGCTGTTGAAGGATATTAGAAATGACCTGATTGCTGAGGGTTATAAGTTGGTTGAAAAGATAATTGAGGAGTTCTCAGATTTGCCTTTGGCGCCGAGACCTGAAGAAAGTATACAGGCTTGTATTATTGGTGTGGGATGAGCATTAGGGCTAATGCTAACCAGCGACAGTGTTGTCTGTTCTTACCCGTTTGGGCCATGTGTGCCATATTCATCCAATGAGTTACTACACAGATAATGCCCCAGAGCTCTTTGATCAATACCTGAGAATACCCGCTGGTGAGATCCATGCGGGTTGGAAGTCCTTTTTACCAGCATCTGCAGGCCTAGCCTGTGACATCGGCGCCGGTTCCGGTCGTGATGCAAACTGGCTGGCCAGCATAGGCTGGGATGTGATAGCCGTCGAACCAAACAAAGCCTTACGTGAGTTGGCAATCCCAGCTGCCCACGCGCGGGTTACTTTCATGGAAGATGCCCTGCCAGGGCTTGCCTCTTTACGATCTACAAGCCATCGCTTTGATCTGATATTGCTGAGTGCAGTATGGATGCATGTGCCAGTGAAGGAGAGAGAGCGAGCGTTTCGCATAGTGACAGACCTGTTGGCGCCGGGTGGCTTGCTGGTCATTACCCTTCGGCAATCCTCAATCGAGGAGACCGATCGGCAGTTCCATCCTGTCAGTGCAGATGAAGTTATCGGTCTGGCGAATCGTCGGGCCATAGCACTAGTGCAACAGTCGCAGTCTAAGGACGAGCTGGGTCGTGGTGAGGTAACGTGGCAGACCTTGGCATTCAAGATGCCTGATGATGGTACCGGCGGACTGCCCCTATTGCGCCACATTATCGTCAATGACAACAAGTCATCAACCTATAAGCTGGGGTTGCTACGGGCGTTGGTCAAGATAGCCGAGGGCGCGCCTGGCATGGTGAGCAAGTGGACGGACACCCATGTAGAGATTCCCTTTGGCTTGGTGGCTTTGTACTGGTTGAAGTTGTATATACCGTTAATTCAGCAACGGGCAATTGCCCAGGGTCCTTTGCGTAAGAATGGCGCCAAGCCGGGGTACGGTTTTGTTAACAAAGACTTTGATGCGCTGGCGACGACTTCGACATTTTCCTTGCGAGTAGGAGCGCGTTTCAGCGGCGATTTTGCGGCTCATCTCACAGGTGCTTTACGGTCAGCGTGTCAGCTAATTCAGCAGATGCCCACTCGTTTTATTACCTGGCCGGGTCAGGCAAGCGCGGTATTTGATTGTGAATATCGTTCTGTTCGCAAGTCCGTGGGGCCCGTTTTACTTGATAAAGCGTTTCTGCGCTCTTTTGGCTCATTTAGTGTTCCCTTGTCCGTTTGGCAAACCATGGGGCAATACGCCTGTTGGCTGGAGCCGGCTATTCTCAACGAGTGGAAGGCGCTTATGCAGGGTTGGGAACATCGTTACGGCGACGGTATTTATGATCAAGGGCTGCAATGGGATGAAGGACGGCGGGATACTAATTATGTGCGTAACCTTGTGGGTAAGCTGCAAGAGAATGGGCAGCAGGTGAGTTGTGTCTGGACTAATACTCGACTACGAAACAGCAATTATTCTGTCGATCATTGTTTTCCGTGGAGTTATTGGTCCAACAACGATCTATGGAATCTGATGCCGAGCACCAATATCGCCAACGGCAGTAAAAGCAATGGTATTCCCGATGCGGATCTGATGCGATCCAGCCGACAGCGAATTCTTCAGTGGTGGGAGATGGCGTACCTGAATGAAGGGCTTGCTGATCAATTCTATCTGGAGGCAGAGACTGCGCTGCCGGGTATTGATGAGACTAAAAGACATCCCGAGAAGGTTTTTGAAGCGCTACAGCTGCAAAGGTTGAGGTTGAGGCGTGACCAGCAGTTACGGGAGTGGCGGGGAATCTCTATGGTAACGACTTCCAATAATCTAACAGAGTAGAAGCGGGTTCGGGGTAAATGTACGGCGCTATTTTACCTCAGCCCTATTGTTCAAGATGCGTTTGGCAGACCATTCTAGGCGCAGTTTTCGGTTCATGATGTTGAGGTAATAATCTGTGACCAAACTCGTTGTACATGTGCCGCATGCATCAATCGCGATACCTGATGATATGTGGCCGGAATTCCTAATCGATCCGGCGCGAGTAAATCAAGAAGCGCGGGTCTCCGCTGATTTATACACGGACCTCATGGCTCGAGAAGCGTGGCCTAATGCAGAGATTATCGAGGCGCCGGTTTCGAGGATAATTGTCGATGTGGAGCGATATGAGGACGATTCGCTCGAGGAAATGGCGAGGGTTGGCCGCGGGGTTATCTACACACATGACCATATGCAAGAACGAACACGCAAGGATCCATCATTCGAAACGAGAGTAGACCTGCTAGCTAGATACTACACGCCGCATTGGTCAAAGCTGCGCGCCGCTGCAATAGGCGCGACGCTGATTGACTTGCATACTTACCCAGCTGAGGTCTGGCCCATCGAGAGTGATGCGAGTGGGCGACGCCCGGAGATCGACCTTGGCTTCACTGACGGGTTGACACCTAGGCCTTGGATCTTGGCGCTGACGCAACATTTCTTGGATGCTGGCTACGAAGTTGGCCACAATACACCCTATGCTAGCGTGATCGACGCAGGGGCCAGGGCGGCTGTGATGATTGAGATTCGCCGCGATATTGTCGGGGTCCCGGGGGATTGTGATAAATGGCAACGACTTATCCGCGTCTTGAATGCATTGCCATTAAATGGTTAAAGGATAGTTATAGTGTCCGTTAGGAGAAATGACTTGGAACCAAAGAGTCAAAAGAACTGGGGCCTGCGAGTTGTGTCGGTGAGAAAACGGGGGGCACTGAGGCGATAAGGACTTAACAGCGATAGGGAAACGGGGAGCGCTGAGGCGCT
>JABBAY010000136.1 GCA_018607725.1 K189A clade bacterium | reverse complement strand
CTACCGCCATAACCAAAAGCTTCCGACTTCGGCGGGTCTGATCATTAATAAGGCTGATCTCGAGAATTTCGGAGGGCTTCCTCGAATCAACCAACAGTGTCTTACTCTTTTTTTACTTTTCCCTCTTTCTAAAAACCGCTCTAAAAAACTAGCCAAGTCTGGCTTGAGCCGCTGCTAACACCGTGTCAAACACCTCTTCGAGGCCCATCTCAGTGCTGTCTATGATCAGCGCATCGGCCGCCGGTTTGAGTGGTGCTACCGAGCGATTCATGTCTTGTTCGTCGCGGGCTTGAATGCTCAGAAAAAGGGCCTGAAGACTAACACCCATTCCCTTATCTTTCAACTGCTTATATCGCCTCTGCGCGCGGGCCTCGGCGCTGGCCGTCAGATAGATTTTAAGCGCCGCATCTGGAAACACCACTGTCCCCATATCCCGGCCATCAGCAATCAGTCCTGGCGCCCTCGCAAAGTCGCGTTGACGCTGAGTCAGGGCATCACGAACGGCGGTGAACTTGGCCACCTGAGACGCATTCGTACCGGCGTCGTCGGTACGAATCAGTCGGGTGACATCCTGTCCCTCGAGGACAATCTGTAATGGCTCTTGTGGATCCTCCGTGGCAATAAAGTCAACATCCAGCTCAGCGGCAATCTGCGCCAGCCCTATCTCATCGCCCAGATCGACCTGATGATTACAGGCCGCCAGGCCAATCAATCGATACAAGGCACCACTGTCGAGAATATGAAAACCCAAGGCTGCCGCCAGACGATGCGCAATGGTGCCCTTACCCGAGCCACTCGGGCCATCAATGGCCACCACGAACGCTCCCGGAAGTTCCTTTTGAAGCGCGCTAGCGGGCTGCTGGGTCATGGTATTTCCTGAGAATTAGTGGTCTGGCTACGCTGGCTCAACAGGACCGAAAAGTGATCTCTGGCTAGCTTGGCGCGCGTCAAAACGGCGGTTAATTCCTCCGACTGGCCATTCGCGATCAGTTCTCTGAGCTCCATGAGTTCCTTCATATAGCGATCAAGAATCTCTAGTACCGGGCCACTATTAGCCTGATAAATATCGCGCCACATCACAGGATCTGAGGCGGCGATACGCGAAAAGTCGCGCAAACCACCGGCAGCATAATCGAAGATTTCCAGCGAATCACCCTGCATGGATAGCGTGTCTATCAGGGCATAGGCGAGTAGGTGAGGCAGATGACTGGTCTGGGCTAAGACAGCATCATGATGGGTCGGGCTCATCTCCACCACATCTGCGTCCAGGGCCTGCCAGAATGCCGTTAACTTGGCCAGGTTTGACCCATGCGTCTCAGGCAACGGGGTCAGAATAACCTTATGGCGCAGGAACAGGTCCGCATTCGCGGCTTGAACGCCATGTTGTTCAGAGCCCGCGATGGGATGTCCAGGCACAATTCTGGACAGCAAATTCGGCAGCTGGCGCCGGGCCGCATCAATGATGGGCGATTTCACGCTACCCACATCGGTGATCACCGCTGATTCACTGACATCCCGCGAGATCTGCACCAGCAGCGGCTCAATCGCCAACACTGGCACGGCAAGGATCACCAGATCAGCACCCTGCACTGCTGCGTTGGCTGAATCGGCGGCTTCATCGATTAAAGCGAGCGCAAGACCCTGCGCCAATTCAGCCGGCGCCAAGTCAAAGGCCACGATGACCACCGCCAAATCCCGAGCTTTCATCGCCGCGGCAATTGAGCCGCCGATCAGTCCAAGACCGAGGATGGCAACTCGCTTAAAGGGTTGTTCCGCCTTCACAGACACGGGTTCAGCTTGCCCCCAGCACGGTCTGCAGCGCTTGAATGAAACGGGCATTTTCTGCCGGCAAACCAATAGTGACCCGCAAGTGATTCGGCATGTCATAGACGCCCACGGGGCGAACGATAACACCCTCGCGCAACAGCGCTGCATAAACCGGCATCGCGTCACGACCCAGATCGATAGCCAGGAAATTACCCACGGATGGAATATAATCCAGCCCCAACTCATCGCAAGCTTCAGTCAGCATCGCCATGCCAACAGTGTTAGCGCGAACTGCCGCTTGCACATGCGCCTGATCATCCAATGCGGCTAACGCTGCAGCTAACGACATGGCGTTAATATTAAACGGCTGACGCACTCGATTCAGCAGATCAGCTATCGCCGGCTGACACACTGAATAGCCCACTCGTAGCGCTGCAATACCGTAGGCTTTGGAGAAGGTTCGAGTCACCACCAGGTTCGGATAGCGGGCCAGCAGAGCAATACCATTGGGATAACCCGGCGCCTCGACATATTCGCAATAGGCTTCATCCAGTATGACTAATACATTCTCCGGCACCTGATCCAGAAACCGCACCAGATCTACTTCGTTGACCCAGGTCCCGGTCGGGTTGTTCGGGTTAGCGATAAAAATCATGCGCGTCTTATCAGTGATCATCGCGGCGGTCGCCTCGAGATCTTGACCATAATTCTTGGCCGGCACGACTTTCAGAGTTGCTCCCAAGGCCATGGTGACCAGCGGGTAGACCACGAATGAATGTTGGGAAACTATGGATTCGAGACCGGGTGCCAAAAATACCCTTGCCAGCAACTCCAGCAATTCGTTAGAACCATTACCGATCGTCAACATTTGCGGCGCCACACCCAGGTGCTCACTGAGCTTGCGCTTCAAATGATAGGCACTGCCATCGGGATAGCGGGCCAACTCAGGAATCACGGCTGCCAGACTATGGATCACTTCCGGGCTGGGACCCAATGGGTTTTCGTTGCTGGCGAGTTTGATCACGTCAGTCAAACCCAATTCACGCTGGAGCTCTTCCACCGGTTTGCCCGGCTGATAAGGCTGCAGCCCTCGCACACCGGGTGCGGCTAGTTCAAAGAAATCACAGGTCATTTAGACTGCCATCCTGGTTGAATTTATGGTTGTTGCTGATGCCCGTGTCGCGTAGTAGCGATTCACAGCCCCACCATCGACGCATCAAAGGCGAGTGATAGCGCGGGGGTAAGAGCCAAGCATTTTGATCTCAAGGACATCACTGTCAATTTCGCTGATGACCTGAGCAATCGTCTCATCTTGAGCGTGGCCTTCAAAATCGATAAAGAAAACATAGGACCACATGCCCGTTCGACTCGGCCTGGTTTCGATCGAGGTCAACGACACATCATGCCGATGAAATGGCTCGAGCAACTTATATAGCGCACCCGGCTGATTATGGGTCGAGACCATAATGGACGTTTTATCTTTACCACTGGGACCAATCACCTCACGGCCGACCACAATAAATCGCGTGGTATTGTCCGACTCATCTTCGATTTTCTTCGACAACACGGTCAAACAGTAGGTTTCCGCAGCAATTTCGCCGGCAATCGCAGCCGCGCCCTCTTCCGCAAGCGCAAGCCGTGCCGCTTCAGCATTACTCGACGCCGTAATACGCGGTATGCGGGGATAATGACCATCAAGCCATCGACGACACTGACCGAAGGTCTGCTGATGCGCATATATTTTGGTGATCTTCTCGGGGTTCGTACCGGGGGCAACCATCAAGTGATGGTGAATGCGCAATTCCACTTCACCGCAGACTCGCAGAGAGGAATTCAAAAAATTATCGAGGGTATGGCTGACGACACCTTCAGTAGAGTTTTCAACCGGTACCACACCGTAATTGCAGTTTTCTGACGCCACCTCGCGAAACACGTCATCAACGGTGATCATTGGCACACCCACTACCGCATGACCGAATTGTTTAAGGGTCGCTAACTGCGTGAAGGTACCTTCTGGGCCCAAGTAAGCGACCTTCAGTGGTTCCTCGAGTGCCAGACAGGCAGACATAATCTGACGATATACTTGAATGACTTTGTCATCACTCAGTGGCCCGGGATTTTTCGCGGCTATGTTACGCAGCACCTGAGCTTCACGCTCAGGTCGATAAAATATGGGTGCAACATCGCCGGATGCCGCCTGCTTAACTTCCGCCACTTCTAGGGCACACCTGGCTCGTTCATTGAGTAAGCCGAGAATTTCACTGTCCAGCGCATCAATGCGCTGCCGCAGCTGATCGAGTTGCTCGTCGGCCCCCACAGCAGATTCGTCCTCGATGGTCATAACCAACACCGGCGACGGCTATTCAAGCCAGCGTTAGCGATAGACACTGTCATCGCAATGGCCTGAAGCCAACCCACTCTAGCTGTCAGCGTCATCGTTGATACCCGCTTGTGAGTCATCGATTGAGCTTTGACCCTCAATGCCTGCCGAGTCAGCACTGCTTGGTGTATTTGTTCCAGCGGCAACAGAATCCGCTTCATCGGTACCCTCTGCCAAGTCGGCATCCGCTAAGTCGGCCTCTTCAACTCGAGCGAGACCTACCAGGTTCTCATCACTGGCCAGGTTAATCAGGCGCACGCCTTGCGTATTACGACCCTGAGTTGATACCTCTTCGCCACGGATTCTTACCAACGTGCCCTGATCGCTGATCAGAATTACTTCATCGCCACTATAGATCTGAATGACACCGACCACCGGCCCGTTACGCTCACTGACTTTCATGCAGATAACCCCCTGACCACCGCGACCAATGACGGAATAGTCGTCGAGGCTGGAGCGTTTACCGTAACCATTTTCACTGGCTATCAATAACTCTGCATCTGGCTGAGGAATGATCAGCGCGATCAAGGTTTGTTCTTGGCGAAGCTTAACCCCGCGCACGCCGCGCGCAGTACGACCCATGGCACGGACGTTCGACTCATTGAAGCGAATCGCCTTACCACCGCTGGTGAACAACATCACATCCGAATCACCTTGGGTGATGGACGCACCAACCAAGGTATTGTCTTCATCAAGCTCGATCGCAATCAGCCCGGACGACCGCCTTCTGGCGAACTCCATCAATGGGGTTTTCTTGACCGTCCCGTTTGCCGTTGCCATGAAAATAAACTGATCATCACGATATTCTCTGACGGGCAGCATCGTGGTGATTCGCTCGTCCGCACCCAAGGGCAGTATATTAACCAATGGCCGCCCGCGAGCAGCTCGACTGGCGACAGGAATCTCAAATACCCTTAACCAATAGACTTTACCCTTGTTGGTAAAGCATAAAATCGTGTCGTGAGTACTCGCCACCATCAGGTGTTCGATAAAGTCCTCATCCTTCACCGCACTAGCGGAACGACCGCGACCACCGCGACGCTGGGCCTGATAATCCGTGATCGGCTGGGTTTTGGCATAACCAGAGTTTGACAAGGTCACTACCATGTCTTGCTCGGTGATTAGGTCTTCTGTGGTGAGATCTTCCTGAGTACCAATAATTTCCGTACGCCGTTCATCACCATACTCTTCTCGAATTTCCGTCAGTTCTTCGCGAATGATCTCCATCAGACGCTCTGGCTGGGCCAAAATAATCAACAGCTCTGAGATAGTACTGACAATTTCCTCGTATTCAGACAACAAGCGCTGTTGTTCCAGGCCAGTCAGTCGGTTTAAACGCATTTCGAGAATCGACTGTGCCTGCTCGGGTGACAAAAAGTAGTCGCCATTTTCTTTCAGCCCGTAGCGGGCATCCAACTCATCGGGACGAGCAGCGTCTGGGCCAGCACGCTCCAGCATCTTTTGGACATTGTCTGATCGCCAGGAAGTGGCTATCAATCGATCCTTGGCTTCTTGGGCATTTGCTGACCCTTTGATCAGCTCAATAACAGGGTCAATATTCGACAGCGCCACCGCCAGACCTTCAAGAATATGGCCTCGAGTTCGAGCGCGACGCAACAAAAACACGGTTCGCCGAGTAATGACTTCGCGACGATGTAACACAAACGCAACCAGAACTTCCTTGAGATTCAATACCCGTGGTTGACCGTCCACCAGCGCCACGATATTGATGCCGAAGACTGTCTGCAGCTGAGTCTGAGCATAGAGATTATTCAGCACCACTTCACCGACCTCACCTCGACGCAATTCAATGACGATGCGGGTGTCTGTCGAAGACTCATCGCGCAGCTCAGAAATACCCTCAATTTTCTTTTCTTTCACCAGCTCAGCAATGCGCTCGATAAGACGGGCGCGGTTCAACTGAAAGGGGATTTCTTGAATAATAATCGTGTCCCGATGGGTTTTTTCATCGGTGAAGACTTCGCAGCGCGCTCGCACCTGAATTCGACCACGGCCCGTGCGGTAGGCCATCACGATGCCGGCGCGACCATTAATAATCGCCCCCGTGGGGAAATCCGGGCCCTGGATATGTTCCATTAGGCCATCGGTATCAATATCCGGGTTATCAATTAATGCCAGACAGGCATTAACGACTTCAGTAAGGTTATGGGGCGGAATATTGGTCGCCATACCCACCGCGATACCGCTGGAGCCATTAACCAACAGATTCGGGACCTTTGACGGCAAAACCACCGGCATCTGCAGGGTGCCATCGTAGTTGTCGGTGAAATCAACGGTTTCTTTATCAAGATCGGCCAATAACTCGTGGGCGATCTTTTTCATACGGATTTCGGTGTAACGCATGGCAGCAGCGCTATCGCCATCCAGGGAACCAAAGTTACCCTGACCATCCACCAGCGGATAACGCATATTAAAGGTCTGCGCCATCCTGACAATCGTGTCGTAAGCGGCCGTATCACCGTGAGGATGATACTTACCGATCACATCTCCAACAATTCGAGCCGACTTCATATAGGCTCGGTTGTAGACGTTGTTAAGTTCGCTCATGGCAAACAATACCCGCCGGTGAACGGGTTTGAGACCGTCTCGAACATCGGGCAGCGCACGACCGACGATGACGCTCATAGCATAATCCAGGTAGGACTGCTTCAGCTCATCTTCGATGTTTATCGTAGTTATATCGTTATCGAAATCAGACATGTATTGGACGGTCTAAATTTGCCGCCGGAACCCCTTAAACAATCGCGCCATGATACCATGCCGAAGTACCAAAACACACGCCCGGTTGAGTTTTTAGCCATCCTTAAGTGATTCACAGGTATAATGCGGAGTCGGCCGCTGGCCAACCTATTACGTCAACCTGCGATGGCTTCATTTGGTGACCACACCGACCATCAGACCCGTGGAAGAACATGATCAAAGCCACAGACATCAACCTCGTTAGCCCTACCTGGATCGTGCCCGTCATTCCCGCCGGCGTCGTTCTCGAAAACCATACACTGGTCATCTCCGGGGATCAGATTTTGGCCCTGCTACCCACCGCACAGGCCTTAACCGCGTACCCCGACGCACCCAATCTGCAGCTCGAGAACCATATCGTTACCCCAGGCCTGATCAACGCCCATGGTCACGCCGCCATGACGCTGTTTCGAGGTTATGCGGACGATCGCGAGCTTATGGATTGGTTGAATAACCATATTTGGCCTATTGAAGGCCAGTTTGTGGATTATGACTTTGTCTATGATGGCACCAGCCTGGCGGTCGCCGAGATGATTCGCGGTGGCACTACCTGTGCAGCAGATACCTATTTCTTTCCCGATGCCGTGGCGAATGCCTTCTCGCACAATCACTTCCGTGGTCAGGTTTGCATGCCCGTCATCCAGTTCGCCAATGCCTGGGCGAAAACTGAGGATGAACATATCCATAAAGGCCTGCAGTTTCGCGACGACCTGGTTAAAAACAATCCACTGCTAACCACAGCCTTTGCGCCTCACTCGCCATACACCGTGACGGATCATGGGTTTGGGCGCACGTTACTCTATGCCGAGGAACTGCAATTACCCATTCATCTGCATCTCCACGAGACACTCACTGAAGTGCAGGATGCCATGCGCCAGCATGGCCAGCGACCGATCGCCCGCATGCACAATCTGGGATTGCTATCACCTTTATTACAGACAGTGCATATGACCCAACTCGAGGCCGGTGAAATCACATTGCTGGCAAATAATAATGTCCATGTAACGCACTGTCCCGAATCGAACTTAAAACTCGCCAGCGGCTTTTGCCCCGTGGGCGACCTGATGAAAGCCGGCATTAACGTCGCCATCGGTACCGACGGTGCAGCCAGCAACAACAACCTGGACATGCTGGAGGAGATGCGTACGGCAGCCATTGTCGCCAAATCAGTCAGTCAGGATGCGACCGTGGTCAGCGCCCATGAGGCACTGGCCATGGCCACTATCAATGGCGCCCTGATGCTCGGCCTCGAAGACAAAATTGGCAGTCTGGAGGCAGGTAAGCTTGCCGACTTTATCGCTGTCGACCTATCGGACCTGAACTTTGCCCCCATCTATAACCCACTCTCGCAGATGGTGTATGCTGCCACTGGCCACCAAGTCAGCCACGTCTGGATCAACGGCATCCAGCTATTGGCCGATGGCCAGTTCACTCAACTCGACAGCCAACGGGTACGTGCCAATACCCGCCAATGGCAATCTAAAATCAGCGCATTCAGCAGGCCGATATGAACGAAAAAACCAGCACAACCACGCAGAATTGGGATCCGGCAGAGGTCGCCAAATTTGATCAGCTGGCCCGCACCTGGTGGGATGAGGACGGCGACTTCAAACCTTTACACGCGATTAATCCGCTCCGTCTTGGCTATATCCAGGAGCACGTTGAACTCACCGGCAAAGCCGTCCTCGACGTAGGTTGCGGCGGCGGAATTCTGAGTGAATCCTTGGCCCGAGCCGGCGCTACCGTAACCGGCATAGACCTGGCAGAAAAGCCCTTGCAGGTCGCACGACTGCATCGCCTGGAATCGGACCTTGCGATCGACTATCAACTCATTTCCATCGAGGCCTTGAGCCAGCAACAACCCCAAACCTTTGACGTCATCACCTGCATGGAAATGCTCGAACACGTGCCTGATCCTGCCTCTATCATCAGGGCCTGTCGAGAATTGTTAAAACCTGGCGGCCAGTTGTTTTTGTCGACTATCAACCGTAATCCTAAAGCTTATGCTTTTGCGGTGATTGGCGCGGAGTATGTGCTCAAACTCCTCCCTCGCGGCACTCATGACTATCATAAATTTATCAAGCCGTCAGAGCTCACACGCTGGCTGCGAGAAGAGCGCTTCGCGCTGCAAAGCCTCAAGGGCTTGAGCTTCTCGCCGTTTACACAAACCTATGCCCTGACTGCCGACACCAGTGTCAACTACCTGGCCCATGCCTGTTTGGAATCCCCTGCTTGATTCGGATCCACTGTCGGCCGTCGACTTCAACTTACCAGCTATTGGGGACTTAACGCTTCATGGACTATCAAGCGCCACAGGATTTACTCGCCCACAAGGTCATACTCGTGACCGGTGCCGGCGATGGTATCGGCCGGGTCGCGGCGACGACATTTGCCAGTCACGGCGCCACCGTGGTGCTACTCGGCAAAACCACAGCAAAACTCGAGCAGGTCTATGATGAGATTATGGCCTTGGGTGCGCCGGAACCCGGCATCGCACCGATGGACCTGGCGACTGCCAGCAGCGAGGATATCAAGCAACTCGCCGAGGTCCTCGACAGTACTTATGGCAGATTGGACGGCTTGCTGCACAACGCGGCAATGTTAGGTGACAGAATTCCGGTGGAGCACTATGACATCAATCAATGGATGACTGTCATGCAGGTCAATTTCAACGCCGTGTTCATGCTCACCCGGCTTCTGCTACCTCTGCTTCGCCAAGCACCAGCGGCCTCATTGCTGTTCACCAGCTCCAGTGTCGGTGCGGCACCAAAAGCCTACTGGGGACCTTATGCGGTATCGAAATATGCGATGGAGGGCTTGGCAAAATTACTCGCCGAAGAATTGGACAACACGTCGGCGATTCGCGTCAATATTATTAACCCGGGCGCAACCCGAACGAGCATGCGCGCCAAAGCCTATCCGAACGAAAATCCAGCCAACCTCAAAACCGCGACCAGCTTGATGCCTCTTTATTTGTATCTCATGGGCGATGATAGCAGTGCGGTCAATGGCGAGACGCTAACAGCCAGCTAAACCGGCAGACATGCCAAGCTCTACTTGGCGTGACTGCTTGATCGAGCCTGTCAGCGGCGTTTCTTGCTGCGCTGGGGGCCCATGCCGGCCATGTGGTAAAGCTCTTTAATTTCCTTCAGGGGCAGCTCCATATGGCGACCCGCCGTGATGGCCGAAGGAATAAAGAAGCTACCAAACCGCACTCGCTTCAGGCGGCTGACGGTAATGCCCTGAGATTCCCACAGGCGTCTGACCTCGCGATTTCGACCCTCCATTAAGGCCACGTAATACCATTGGTTTGCGCCTTCCTGTTCCTCTCGGCCTCGCTTGATGTCGCTAAACTTAGCGATGCCGTCTTCGAGCATCACCCCGTCACGCATATTCTGCAACACTTCATCCGTCACATTGCCCAAAACCCGCACGGCGTATTCTCGGTCAATCTTGCTCGACGGGTGCATCAATTTGTTCGCCAGCTGCCCATCCGTGGTAAACAACAGCAGACCACTGGTTGAAAAATCCAAGCGACCAACCGCGACCCAACGCTGTTTCGACAGTTTCGGTAATTGATCAAACACTGACTTTCGGCCTTCCGGATCCTTGCGCGAGCAAATCTCATTCGCTGGCTTATTGTAAAGCAGGTATCGGTGACGCTGGGGCTTGCGTACCACCGACTTACCACTCACCTCGATTCGGTCCTCCTCATCGACTCGATCGCCTAATTTGGCGACGCGACCATTGACGCTGACTCGACCCTCAGCGATCCAGCCTTCTATTCCGCGACGACTCCCCATGCCGATACTGGCGAGTACTTTCTGTAATTTTTCAGTCGGCAAACTTTCGATCATTGTAGTTGTCCATCAGGGCCGTCAAGTCCTGGTCTCGCATCAGGTTCATCGGGTTCGTCCAAGTCATCCATATCGCCCTCTTCAGGGGTCTCCTGGCGAAACATATTTTTGATATTTTCTTGGATTTCATTGACTCGATCAGTCACCTCATCGAGGCTCGCATCCTCGGCTTCCGCCTCCACGGCGTCCTGCTCGGGCGTTAGCTCGATCGTGCGGGCCTCTACAATCTCATCTTCGAGATCCAGTTCTTCGTTAATTTTGTCCAAGTCTTTGATCTGCGAAAGGGTCGGCAGTTCATTGAGCGTCTTCAAATCGAAGTAGTCGAGAAAGGTTCGGGTCGTGGCGTAAATGGCTGGACGCCCAGGAACATCCCGATGACCCACGACTCGGATCCATTCGCGCTCCAGCAAAGAACGCATAATATTAGTGCTCACGGTGACCCCACGGATCTCTTCTATATCGCCGCGAGTAATCGGTTGTTTGTAGGCGATCAGCGCCAGCGTTTCCAACAGCGCACGAGTATATCGCGCTGGACGCTCTTCCCACAGCCGACTAACCCATTGCCCATAGTCACTGCGGACCTGAAAGCGATAACCACTGGCCACCTGCTTCAACTCAAAACCTCGACCTTCACAGTCAGCGGTGATCTCCGTTAATACCTGCAAAATATCTGCGCGCTCCGGCGGATCTGTCTCGAACAGGCTAATCATCAGATCGATCGCCAGCGGCTGATCAGCCGCCATAATCGCACCTTCTATAATCTGCTTTAAATTGGCAATTTCACTCATACTAATAAAGGTCTATTCTATTTTTAGTTCGCGATCTGCTGGCACTTGCCTGCTGACCCCATGATTCACCGGTTGCCTGACGACATCAATGCTGGGCTAATCTACATCACCCAGGCTGGTCTCATCGCCCATTTCATTATCAGGATATATCGGTGCTTGAAAACCGCTCTCATCGATTTCGATGATTTGTTCACTGGGCATACGTGCCTTCACGTGAATCGGCGCAAAGGCCTCTGTCTGGACAATTTCGAGCAGCGACTCTTTAATCAACTCCATAATCGCAAGAAAGGTCACCACGACACCTGACCGACCTTCTTCAAAATCAAAAAGTTCTGAGAACTCAACGAACTCATCACCCGCCTGGTGCACCCGGTCAAGAATCGCACTCATACGCTCTCGAGTAGACAAGGTTTCAGATGACACTCGGTGGCTGGTAAAGTTTTCAGCCCGCTTGAGAACCTTTGCGAAGGCAATCAGCATTTCGTGCAGATCTACCTCGGGCAAGGGTTTTTCTTTCTCTACTGCCGGCACGTCCGCCGACGCGACCCAGTAATCTCGGTTCATGCGCCGCAAGTCGTCAAGATCCAGTGCCGCCTGCTTAAAACGCTCATACTCTTGTAGCCGGCGAATCAGTTCGGCACGCGGATCATCCTCTTCGTCTTCTGAGCCGACTTGTCGAGGCAACAACATGCGGGATTTGATTTCTGCCAGCACTGCCGCCATCACCAGATATTCCGCGGCCAGCTCAAATTGCATGCCCGTCATCAAACCGATGTAATCCATGTACTGGCGGGTAATTTCGGCAACCTTAATATCGAGGATATCCAGATTCTGACGCTTAATCAGATATAACAATAGGTCCAGTGGACCCTCGAAAGCCTCAAGAAAGACCTCCAGTGCATCTGGCGGAATATACAGATCCATTGGCATATTGGTCATGGGCTTGCCATCAACCACGGCAAATGGCATTTCCGCCTGACGGGCAGCCGCCGGTTCACCCTCTGGTTTAGTGCTTATCTCTGTATCTACCGAAACGGTCTCAGTCATCGACAATCCTTACCTCATCACCTAGCGGTAATCCAGGCCCATGGCCTCGCGCACATCATCTAATGTCGCCTTGGCAATCGTCCTAGCTTTCTCACAACCCTCGGCAACAATAGATCTGACCAGGTCAGGGTTCTCTTCATATTGCCTGGCGCGCTCACGCATGGGTTTTTGCTCCTCAAGCACCGCCTCGATCAATGGCCCCTTACAATCAATACAACCTATTCCTGCGGACGTGCAGCCCTGTCGAACCCAACCCCGAGTAGACTCATCAGAATACACCTCGTGCAATTTGAACACGGGGCACTTATCAGGATCGCCGGGGTCTGTTCGCCGAACCCTGGCGGGGTCTGTCGTCATCGTCTTGATTTTCCGCTCGACGTCTTTCGGATCTTCCCGCAACGCGATCGTATTGTTATAGGATTTGGACATTTTCTGACCATCCAGGCCGGGCATCACTGAGGCTTCCGTCAACAGCGATTGCGGTTCCGGCAGAATGACCTTGCCGCCGCCTTCCAGATAGCCGTAGAGACGATCACGGTCGCCCAAGGAGATATTACTCTGCTCACGCAGCAGCGCCTGCGCAGTTTCCAGAGACTCTGTATGACCTTTCTCGAGGAACTCTTTACGCAGCTCACGATACTGCGCGCCGCCTTTACGGCCCAGTTTCTTGATCGCTGCTTCCGCCATTTCCACGAACCCTGAACGCTTACCGTAAATATGGTTGAAACGCCGAGCAATCTCTCGAGTCATCTCAACGTGCGGCACCTGATCAGCGCCCACCGGGACATGACCCGCTTTGTAGATCAAAATATCAGCGCTCTGCAACAACGGGTAGCCGAGAAACCCGTAGGTGGCAAGATCACGTTCCTTGAGTTTCGCCTGCTGGTCCTTGTAGGACGGCACGCGCTCGAGCCAACTTAACGGTGTAATCATCGAGAGTAACAGGTGCAATTCAGCATGTTCAGGCACTTTTGACTGAATAAATAAGGCCGCTGAGCCCGGATTGACACCAGCCGCCAGCCAGTCAATCACCGTCGTCCAGACATGCTCTTCGATCATTTGAGGATCTTCATAATGCGTAGTCAAGGCATGCCAGTCGGCGACAAAAAACATGCATTCGAACTCATGCTGCAGACGCACCCAATTTTTCAGGACACCGTGATAGTGACCCAAGTGCAGTCGGCCAGTTGGGCGCATACCGGATAGCACGCGCTTTTGCGATTCATGCAAGCTCAAAATTTCACCTGATGGTTAGTGATACAAAAGATAGCTCGACAGAAGGCCAATCGAAGACACCAATCTAGAAAGCCGTCGTTGAAGGCAGTGTAAGCAATCATTCAAGAGAATGTCAGGGATATCAGTAGCCACGCATTATATATGAATCGAGTAGGCGATGTCTCCCATCCCGGCGTCTGTGTTCCAGCGCCGAAGCCTTGCGGCCTCGGTCCTCAGCCACCAAAGAGCGCCAGATCACCGCCACCCTCGCGAAGAATCACCACATGGTCTTCCTCCAAATTAATCACGCTGGTGCTCTCCAGCCCACAGAATCCACCATCGATAATAAGATCCACCTGCTTTTCCAACAAATCTCGCATTTCCAGCGGGTCTGTCAGCGGCTCTTCCTGGCCAGGAAGAATCAGGCTCGAGCTCATAATCGGCTCACCCAGCTCACTCAGCAGCGCTCGACAAATCCCATTATCCGGCACGCGCAGCCCAATCGTCTTGCGTTTCGGATTTACCAGTCGGCGGGGAACTTCTTTGGTCGCCTGCAGGACAAAGGTGTATGGACCAGGTGTTGCCGCTTTCAGCAGCCGATAGGCACTGTTACTGACTTTGGCATAGATACCCAGGTCAGACAGGTCGCGGCACACCAGGCTAAAGTTATGGTCGTCATCCAGGCGCCGAATTTGGCGGATTCGTTGTAACGCTTGCTTGTCCCCTATATGGCAGCCAAGCGCATAGGCAGAGTCGGTCGGATAGATGATGACGCCGCCTTGACGAATAATATCAACGGCCTGGCGGATCAGGCGAGCCTGAGGATTGTCGGGATGAATCTGAAAAAATTGGCTCATAGTGGACACCGATGGCATGGGCTGCTGACAGGCTCCTTATGTTAATGCTTTTTGGATATTTTGCGACGGTTTAATATCCGCCCCAAAATCCTTTATGATGATCCCCTTGCAATCTTACCGGCAAAGCGCCAAACAGGATTTATGAAACAATTTATTGAATTTGTACCCGTAGCGTTATTCGCCGCTGTGTTCTTCTACAGTCGCGACATCTACCTGAGCACGACGGTACTGATGGTGGCCATCGCAGCCCAAGCTGCCCTCGAATACCTCACGACAAGGCGTATCGAGAAAAAAACCCAGATTATTTTTTGGATCAGTATGCTGTTCGGCGGCGCGACGCTGCTGTTTCGTAACGAATTATTTATCCAGTGGAAACCCAGCATTATCAACTGGCTGTTCGCGGGCAGCCTGCTGGCAAGCCAGTTTTTCGGTAAAGACAATCTGCTAAAACGCATGCTTGGCGCTCAACTGAGCCTACCCAATCCTGTCTGGCAGCGTCTCAACCTGGGCTGGAGCCTTGGCTTTTTCATCGCCGGCGCACTCAACTTGGTGGTCGCTTTCAACTTCAGTCTGGAGTTCTGGGTCAGCTACAAACTGATTGGTGGATTTGCGATCACCCTAAGCTATATCGTGCTGACGTTGGTCTACCTATCTAGCGGCGGCTACCTGCAAGAACCTCAAACTGAACCCGTCGACAAACCGACTACCGACTTAAAGCCCTAATATTTGGGCGCCAGCCATTAAATTTTCGGAAGAAAGATCATGTTGTACGCCATCATCAGCACCGATATTGACAACAGTCTGGCTCTGCGCCAAGCCGCTCGGCCTGCGCACTTGCTGCGGCTTGAACAACTGGTCGCCGAGGGCCGTCTGTTGCTTGCCGGCCCCAACCCCAGCATTGACAATGACGATCCCGGCGCCGCGGGTTTCTCTGGCAGCTTGGTCGTCGCCGAGTTTCCGTCCCTGGCGGCAGCTCAAACCTGGTCTGATGCCGACCCCTACGCGGCCGCTGGGGTCTACGCCCAAGTCACCGTAAAGCCGTTCAAGAAGGTGCTCCCCTGAAAACTTTTATTCTGCTTCTGGCGACACTGATCGTCAGCGCGACAGCGCTGGCAGACACCGTGTACGTCCGCGACACACTTTACGTACCATTACGAGGCGGTGTGACCGGTGAACACAGGATTCTGCACAAGGGCATTCGCAGCGGCACAGCGATGGAACTGCTTGAAGCAGATCCGGAAAGTGGCTATAGCCGAGTTCGATTGCCCGATGGTCTCGAAGGTTGGATTCAAACCCAATACTTGATGGATACCCCCATCGCCGCTGTCTTACTCGAAGAGACCACTGCTCGACTGCAAAAACTGGAAGCTGAGTACAACGCCAACTTCGATCAACTTACTGCCCTGCAGCAATTAGAGATCGTCCTCAGCGAGGATAATCAGGCGTTAAAGCAGGCAAATGAGGCGCTAACAGCGGAGTTGCAAGAAATCAAAACAACGGCAGCGAACGTGATCGCAATTAAGAATCAAAATGCGTCTTTGCAGATTGAACGCCAGGCATTAGAAGAGCAAATTGATGGACTGCTAATGACTGTCGATACCCTCGACAGCAGTAACGATCAAGACTGGTTTATTCGAGGGGCCGGCACCGTATTATTAAGTCTGCTGATCGGATTTATTATCGCTCGCCGGTTCTACCATCGCAGCATCAGCGGCGGGTGGTCATAAATCATGACAAAACTATCGGTCAATCTGAACAAGATTGCGTTACTGCGCAATTCTCGCGACACCACCATACCCAGCGTGACTGCTGCGGCAGAAACAAGTATTGCCGCTGGCGCACAGGGAATCACAGTTCATCCAAGACCCGATATGCGTCATATTCGGCCAACGGACGTCTATGACCTTGCCAGCCTGCTAACGCAACCACAATACGCTGACATAGAGTTCAACATTGAAGGCAACCCCTTTGCCGGCCCTGAAGCTAACGGTTTTCCAGGTTTCATGACCCTGGTTCGCGACACCATGCCCGAACAATGTACCCTGGTACCCGATGACCCCGTCCAGCTGACGTCTGATCATGGCTGGAACCTCAGCGGCGACAATACCGCGCTGAAGGCGATTATCGATCAGCTCAAGGCGCTTGGCATTCGAGTCAGCCTTTTTATGGACCCGGACGCAGCACAGATTGAGCAGGCTGCGGCCCTGGGCACTGACCGCATCGAGTTCTACACGGGCCCCTACGCAGACCAATATGGCGATCACGAGTCGGTTCTCGCGACATTCATCGAGGCCGGCAAGTTAGCCCAGCAACTGGGACTGGGTATCAACGCCGGCCACGATCTCAACCAAGACAATCTGGGTGAGTTTTGCCAGCGTGTGACAAACGTGGCCGAAGTGTCCATCGGCCATGCACTCATTAATGACGCCTTATGGGACGGATTAGCCACCACCGTCAGAAGATATAACGCTATTCTGGAAAAATCAGGCTAGTTCACATACTATTCGCCGCACTCAAACGGGGTATAGTGTTTCTGGCAGCAACAACTTCAGCCGCCACCTGTTTTTTTCTCACCTTTCACTAAAATGGTTACCATGAATTCACTTGTAAAAAACATTATCCTTAGCCTACTCATCGGCACCTTTGCCTACTTTCTCAGCCAATGGGTTAAAGGGCCACTATCTATCCCGAGCGGCGCAGAGCTGTTCATACTGGCGATATCCATTCTTGCCGTTTTCAGCGGTTGCAGCTTATCTGCGGCCATCTCAAAAGGCCCCAAGGGTCGCTCCGGCCAATCTTCCAAGCGCAAAACTGCTGCAAAACCGGCGAATCGACCGGCACAAGTCAATAGTGCCAAGGAAACCGGTATTGTGAAGTGGTTTAATGTCAAAAAGGGCTTCGGTTTTATAACGCGAGATGCCGGCGACGATATTTTTGTGCACTACCGTAATATCGAAGGCAATGGCCGCCGCGCTATCGCTGAAGGTGATCGAGTTCAGTTTGTTGTTATCGAAGGCGACAAAGGTCTGCAAGCAGATGAGGTCGAGACGATTTAAACGTCGCAGCCATGCACCAGATCTTTTTTATCGGCCATCAGGAAGACGTCGCGGAACTCGAAATCGACGAGAACCCCGCCAGCAGTTTTGTCTGCATGTCGAGCCAACAGTTCCATCGCGACGCCAGAGCTCAGCTCTATGCGTTGGTGTGCGGCGGTTTTCTCGCTGATGCGCTGGAGATGGAACGACTCGATCGCGAACTGACCGACGAGGGCCCTTACCTATATCGTCTTGATGAGACGCTGATGGGCAAGCTAGCCGACTTGGAGGAAGACCAGGTCGAGAATTTTGCCAGTCTCTGGACTGAGTGCGAGGAGATCGAGGCATTAGATCTCGATGCCAATGATCTGCTGGACTTTATCTTTCTGTTAGTCCATTTTTGCCAGACCGCTTGCAATGATGATCTCGGTGTCTACATCTATTCAGACAGCTGAGGCTCATACCGCATCAGGTTGATACCGCCGGTCCACGGGTAACTCGTCATGAACAAGAAACGCCTGGTGTATTCAACGGATACTGGCCGCCACTGCCCGGAATGTGGTGCTGCCATCGACCAATGTCGCTGTCGCGAAGCCCAAACACCCATCGCCACCGATGGCATCGTTCGCCTGCAGCGCCAAGTCAAAGGACGGGCAGGCAAACCATTGATCGCTATCAGCGGCTTGCCCCTAGGCCCAGAAGACCTCAAGACGCTCGCCAAAAAACTGAAGAACAAGTGCGGTGTCGGCGGCTCCATCGAGGCCGGCGTCATTCTCATCCAAGGTGACAAGCGCGTTGAGATCAAGGCCGAACTGGAAGCGCTCGGCTATCAAGTGAAACTCAGCGGAGGCTGAACATGACTAATCTGACCCGACGAACGCTCATTGATGTTGCAAGCCTAGCGACCCTCCAGACCGCTAAGCATTTGTGTGTTTTTGACTGCCGCTCATCACTCCTAGATCCTGCTGCGGGCCTGCTGGCGTACACCGCGGGACACATTGATGGCGCCCAGTATGTTGACCTCAACCGAGATCTCAGCGCGCAGATTGTGTCCGGTCAGACCGGCCGGCATCCATTGCCCGACAGGCAAATCTTTGCCGCTCAGGTACGTCGTTGGGGAATTACCCAGGACTCACTGGTCGTCGCTTATGATGCTGATAACGGCGCCTATGCTGCGCGTCTGTGGTGGATGCTACGCTGGTTGGGGCACCCTAATGTCGCAGTCCTGGATGGTGGCTACCAAGCATGGCTTGACGCTGGACAAGCGTCCTCCACCAGACTCATTACCCGACCAGAATCAGCATTTATCGTGCGACCTGCCATCACCCGCCAGGTCTCTGCTGACGAGCTGCAACCCCCTCAGGATCTGCTGCTCGACGCTCGGGACAGACCGCGTTATGAGGGCAAGACCGAACCCATCGACCCCGTCGCTGGACACATTCCTGGCGCAGTCTGTGCACCTTTCGGTGAGAACCTCGATGGCGCCACGGGCAAATTCCGTAGTGCCGCAGACTTACGCCAACGATTCAATGGACTCGGTGCAGCAACGACCGGCAACACCATCTGTTACTGTGGCTCTGGCGTTACTGCAGCGCATAATATCCTGGCGATGGTCCATGCAGGATTTCCTGAACCCGCACTCTACCCCGGTTCATGGAGTGAATGGATTAACGACCCAACGCGCCCCGTCGCCACCCTATGAGTCTCATTTCAAGCCAGACCGGCTATTTACTTGAGCACGCATTGATTGACTGGCAGGATGAATCCAGCCCCTGGTCTGAGGCATTTGCAGACATCTACTGGCATCGCGAGGGCGGGCTAGCGGAGAAGCAACATGTCTTCATTGAAGCCAATCATTTGCGCGAGCGTTGGTCGGACCTGCAACAACCCCAATTCAATATTCTTGAAACCGGTTTCGGCTTTGGTCTGAATTTCCTGCTCGCCGCTCGGCTCTGGCAAGAACTCGCGCCCCCCGGCAAGCTGCTTCACTATCAGGCCATTGAATACGCACCGGTGACACCCGCAGACCTCGCAAGGCTATACGCAAGCTTGTGCCCACCGTCACATACCGAACCAGGTGCTGCTCAATTGCATGACCTGGCCCAGCGTCTGGTGAGTCGATACCCCTTACCGACGCACGGCATGCACCCGCTGTGGATCACTGACACGATCTGCCTCAATCTGATTTACCTGGATGTGAGCGCGGCTATGCCATTAATCTCTGAACCCGTAGATGCCTTCTTCCTCGATGGCTTCAGCCCTGCGCAGAATGAGGCCATGTGGGATCCTGTGCTCTTCAGTCAATGTGCTCGGTTGAGCCACCAACAGACAACTGTTTCAACCTACTCTGTGGCCGGCAAAGTCAAACGGGGTTTGAAGGCTGCCGGCTTCGACATCAAAAAAATACCGGGATTCGCTGGCAAAGCAGAAATGTTGACGGCAGGTCTCTCCGGTGCGGTGCCCAGGCCCCAGCGTTGTCGGACCTCGCGAGTCGTCATTATTGGGGCGGGACTCGCGGGTTTAAACTGCGCTGCGGCCCTGCTACGCCGGGGCATAGAAGTTGAGGTCATCGAAGCGCAGGACCAACCCCTTATGGGCGCATCCAGTATTCCCCAACTGGCGGTTTATCCACAGCTAGCAGCAGTACCTGACAATCGAGCGTGCTTTTCGCTGGCGGCCTTTGAGTATCTGGCGCAACAAGGTGACTATCATGCCTGTGGCTTTGACCTGACGCCGGACACCGTTGCCCTGCAGGAGCGCCTGAGCAAGATTAATGGCTATTTTCCCGATAGTTTTGCACACCTCACCCCATCCCCGCTCGACCCAGCCATTGCCAGCTTGCATTTCCCAACCGCCGGTTGGTTATCCGCCAAAGACGCCTTCAGCGCCACACTTCAGCATATTACGCTGCGACCGAATACCCATGTTGAAAGCCTGCAACGCATCAATGACGAATGGCGCCTGACAGATGCTGCAGGCCAGTGCATCACCACCGCCGACACCCTCATCATTGCTACGGGTGCGAATTCCTTAGCCCAAACTCAACCCTTGAATCTGCACTCAAATCGCGGCCAGGCAATACAGGTGAGACGCAACACGGGCAGATCCATCGAAACGGTGGTCAGCGGACCAGTCTCGGTCTTTCCGGCAGATGCTGAAGGACTACAGACGGTCAGCGGCACGCATCAGCGCAATTCAAACTCGAACGCCACCGCAGCAGCAGATACCGCTGAACTGTTAGCGCGATTGCAGCAATTTCTACCCGGTGAGGCACAGCCAACATCGGCCCACGTTGGTGTGCGCGCGGCCAGCCGAGATCGATTGCCCGTCGTCGGCCCTATACCAGACTGGACAGCACTGGCGGATTGGTGCCGGCAGCGGGCGCGCGACCAGCCAGCATTTACAGCCTACCAACCTGGATTATATCTGTGCACCGCCATGGGTTCCCATGGCGCCACTCACGGTCCTCTGTGCGGCGAGCATCTGGCGCGTTTGATCAACCACGAACCCGCCGCTTTCAATCCCGAGTGGCAAGACTTTCTCGGCGTCGAACGCTTTATGATACGGGATCTGGCGAGTTAGACCCCAGTTGCCGGCTTGCAGACTAGTGGCGGGTTAAAACACCTTGACGTTGATCACGCCGTCAATCCCTTCAATGGCCCGCACCAACTCCTCAGTGGGCTCGGCTTCAACATCAATCAAATTATAAGCCACCTCTTCGCGGCTTTTGTTGAGCATGTCAATGACATTGATATTTCGGTCAGCCAGTATCGACAGGACGCTGCCTAAGATCCGCGGCACATTCCGGTTCGCCAAAGCCAATCGGTAACCCTGGGTCCGTTCCAAGGTCAAATTAGGAAAATTCACGGAATTGCGAATATTGCCATTTTCAAGAAAATCGATCATCTGATCCGCAACCATCACAGCGCAATTTTCTTCGGCTTCCTCGGTACTCGCGCCCAAGTGCGGCGTTGCCGATACGCCAGGCTTACGGATCAGAGTCGGCGTCGGGAAGTCCGAGATGTATTGGGCAATATGCCCCGATTCCAGGGCCGCTAACAGATCAATATTATTAACCAGTTCTTCTCGAGCAAAGTTGAGCAAGACGGCACCCGGCTTGAAGTTCGCTAGTGTCTCGGCATTGATAATACCGGTGGTCGACGCTAACGCGGGAATATGCAACGTGATCAGATCAGCGCGGGCAAATAGAGCCTGCATGCTGTCGACTTTCTTCACCTGACTGGAGAGCCGCCAGGCCGCGTCTACTGACAGTGCTGGATCGTAGCCAAGCACGGTCATGCCCATCTGTAACGCCATCTCTGCCACCATCGAACCAATCGCCCCAAGGCCCAGAATGCCCAGTGTCTTGCCCTTGAGTTCGCCCCCTTTAAACTGCTTTTTGGCAGCTTCCACCTGCTGGTTCAATTCGGCTTTGTCAGTGTAATCACCCAGACCATCCACATAGGCCATGCCTTGAACAATTCCCCGTTGCGACAGCAGGAGCCCAGCCAGGACCAATTCTTTCACGGCATTGGCATTGGCACCGGGCGTATTGAAGACTACAACACCCTTGGCGGTATATTCCGCCACCGGAATATTATTCACGCCGGCACCTGCACGACCCACCGCTCGCAGCGACGGTGTGATGTCTGCAAGCGTCAGCTTTTGGCTGCGCACCAATATCGCATCGGGATCTGGCAAATCCTCACCCAGTTGAAAATGCTCCCGGGGAAATCGATCGAGTCCCCTGGCTGAAATATTATTTAGTGTCTTGACCTTATACATGCTATCCCCTTTTTAACGGCGCCCATGTTACACCAAGCCAGAGCAGCTGACTGAACAATCTTTTCCCTCTCGCCCCAGGGTTCACCCGTGGCGGCGCACTCAACTGAACTGCACCATCGGCTTGAAGCCCGCAGCCAAGGTTTTGCGCTCGACAAAAATCAGGTCTCTCGACATTTCGCTTTCTCGCCGATTTCCACTTATCATTAGGCCACACACACTTGCCCCAAAGAAATCATCGCCATGACCGCATTCTCAATTCTTGACCTGGCACCCATCAACCAGGGTAGTACCGCAGGGGTTGCCCTGCGCAACAGTCTTGACCTAGCTCAGCACGCCGAGCAACTGGGTGCGCAACGTTTCTGGGTTGCCGAACACCACAACATGCGCGGCATAGCCAGTGCCGCCACAGCCGTGGTTATCGGCTTTATTGCTGGCGGCACCACCAGTATTCGAGTCGGCTCAGGCGGGATCATGCTGCCCAACCACGCGCCTCTGGTCATCGCCGAGCAGTTCGGGACCCTCGCCAGCTTATTTCCTGGCAGAATCGACCTGGGACTGGGGCGAGCACCGGGCACTGATCAAGTCACCGCACACGCACTCAGAAGAACCCTGAGTGGTGATATCGAGGACTTTCCACGTGATGTTGTGGAGCTGCAACACTACCTGGGGACCCCCCAGCCAGGTCAGCGCGTCACCGCTGTACCTGGTTTCGGTACGCAAGTACCGCTGTGGATCCTGGGTTCGAGTTTATTTGGCGCCCAACTCGCCGCCATGCTGGGCCTGCCCTTCGCTTTCGCCTCGCACTTTGCGCCAGATTATATGCTGCCCGCCATCGAACTCTATCGGGAGCACTTCAAGCCATCCGCACAACTGGAGAAACCGCACGTCATGCTCGGCTTCAATATCTGTGCAGCAGCAACAGATGCGGAGGCAGAATACCTGCGCTCCTCTGCGGTCCAATCCTTTCTGAATCTGCGGCGCGGCACCCCGGGCCAGCTGCCGCCGCCCATTGAGAATTTTGCTGCAACGTTAACAGCGCAAGAAAAAGCCATGCTCGATCAGGTCGCGAGCTGCTCTGCCATTGGCTCACAAAACACGGTGGCGGATTCCATTGAACGATTTATTCGCAGAACCGGGGCCGACGAGCTGATGTTGGTATGCTCGGTCTTCGAACACAAAAAACGGATCGAGTCTGTTGAGATAACCTTTGATGCCATCGCGGCAATTGAAAGTAGATCGGCAGCCTGAAAATTCGAACATCCATGTGCCTAGATACACATTTATGAATAAAAAGCGTTTTATTCAGAGCCGGCCATTCAACACCGTCTCATCAAAGCTTTTTATTCAACGCGGTTAATTTAGAGCTATTAATTGAGAGCTGTTAATTGAGAGCTGTTCATTTAGAGAAGGGAAACGCCGGCTATCAGCCCGTGAAAGTAGTAGACGGTCGCGTAAAGGGTCAATCCTGTAATCACCTGGATCCAATTGATGTCACCTATCGCCAGCCGGCTCTTGCCCGCTAATAATCCCGCAAAGGGGATGTTGGACGTCTGTGCGTAAAACTCAAGCCAATCTGGCTCCGTCAGATGTCGACGTTTAAGATCCATCGCCATCGAGCCCAGGCCCGAGAGCAATGCAAACGTCCCAAAAAACACGATCGACGCAGCATCACCATTGGCCATCAGGTGGGCGACGGACCAAAGCAGAATCCCCCATTGCACGGGATGTCGGGTAATCTTCAGAATACCCGGCATATGGTAACCGGTGACCTGATGCACCACCTCTTCCATCCTCACGCCCGTCGGATTCTTACTCATCAGGCCGGCGGCTAACAAGACCAGCGCAACGGGCATAATGATCTTCGCGGTGAGATGATGCCCTACGGTAGGTTGCCAAACATACCTGTTGTGATCGAGTGCCACGTAACTGTCGATCATCACGCCAAGGATGACCAGGGCGCAGATCGAGTAACCTGCCAGATAGGCAGGTTCGCCGACGACGCCAATCAGCCAAGCGCGCAACCCGGTGCTCGACACAAGCAGATGGGTACCAAGAAAAAGTAGACAGGACAGACTCAGCGTCAGCATCGGTACCCCCCTAGTTACGTGTTTTAAGCGTTAGAGTGAATCTATTAGCAGTTCGCCAAAACCCTATCATACTCAGATTACAGCGATTGCAGTAGCGTAGCCCCGGCATTAGAGCTCATCGGCCTTGCCTCGAAAGTAAACCGCACCGTAGAGCAGCAGCGCTGCAAGCACCAGACTGACCAGAAATTCAACACTGAGGAGCTGCTGAAACATATCGCCAACCCCGCCGGCTAGTCGAGAGATCAACCCACCCGGGAAAGAATGCTC
This sequence comes from K189A clade bacterium, assembly GCA_018607725.1. Classification (GTDB taxonomy): domain Bacteria; phylum Pseudomonadota; class Gammaproteobacteria; order Pseudomonadales; family Azotimanducaceae; genus UBA4582. Next base: position 15,250 of record JABBAY010000136.1, on the reverse strand, counting down.
TTTGATAAACGCTCTTAACCATTCACCTTGCGTAAAGAGCGCCTCGAGCATGACCAGCAAAATAGGAATCCCGATCACCCAGGCCAAGGGAACCGAACGCGCCCAAGACGAAACAAAAATGAGCCAGGCAAAGAACGGCAGGCACCAACTCGCCACAAACACGAAGAAGGCCGTCATCTGCAGCCAACGCGTCATGATATTGGCCGGTACGACAAACGTCTGCCAGGTATCAACCGAGTATCCCAGGGCAACCACCACCGTCGTTAGAAACAGGATGAGCTGCAGCAGCATCATTGCCATGAAATAGATGGCAGGCACCACAACGAGACCTGTCATTAGCTTCGCGATGACTGTCATGGCATCCGACACGGGCATGGACTTCCAGAATAAAATGCTGCGATCTTTTCGTTCGTCATACAAACAGGTTAAAAAATACATGAACACCACAACCCAGAGTACCGGCACCAAAGGTGTCGCAATCAAAAGATAAGCTGAGTTGAGCATTCGCTCCCGTTGATCCTCTGCCAATAACGCGAACTGGCTGACCTGCTCACCAAACAACGCGTTCACGGGCATATTAGAGTATTCATTGGTCTCACTTCGGTGGTGCAGTCCCTCTTCATTCATCTGAACACTGCCACTGACAATAATATCGCCGCCGGCAATTTGTACCGAACCGACGACAGCAATCAGAAAAAATGCCGACAACACTAGTATAATCAGTGGCAAGTAGAAAAATGTCTTACGGTGCTCCCAAAACTCACGCTTTAACAAAATGGGTAACATATTCATGATTGACCTCGCTGCTGGCCCTGATTCTTTTGTAATTTAGCGACGAACAGGTCGGCGACACTGGGCACATGCAACTCACCTAAATCCGCCAAGCTAGCCGGATTAGCGCCTTCAAAAATCATACATTTACGACCCAAAAGATCTCGAACATGAATGGGCTGTAACGCCTCGGCAGCCGCTACTTGATCGGGCTCCACCCACACTTCCGTGAAAGCATTGGCTAGCTCATCCATCGCACTATCCAAGACGATACGACCTTGATCGATAAATAGTAGATGGGACAACAGCGACTCGATTTCCTCGACCTGATGAGTGCTGATAATAATGCTGGTCTCATGATCAAAATAGTCATTTAGCAAACGGTCATAAAATGCTTTCCGATAGAGTATATCCAGGCCCAGAGTCGGCTCATCGAGCACCAATAACTCAACGTCAATTGCCATGACCAACGCCAGATGCAGTTGTGTCACCATGCCTTTCGATAGCTGCTTCACCTTCTGCCGGTAATTACGGATATTGGTCTCGGCCAGCAAGGCTTCGGCTTTTTGACGGTTGAAACGTGGGTGCACGCCCTCGACGTAATCCAACGCTTCGCCAACCGACAACCAACGGGGCAAGATACCAACGTCAGCCACAAAACAAACATGCTCCATGACATGATGGCGACCGGTTCGCGGATCGTGCCCCAACACATTCAATTGACCCTCAAAATCTGTCAGGCCTAGAAGTGCTTTTAGGGTTGTGGTTTTACCCGCACCATTCGGCCCAATAAGCCCCACAATCGAGCCCTTTTGAATCGTGAAGTTGATATCTTCAAGGGCAGCAAACCCACCATAACGTTTCGATACGCCCTGCGCCTGAACAACGATACTCATGCCTTAGTACTCCTGGTCGCTAGTAATGTAGAGGCAGACAATCCCAACCGCACAATCTTATCGCTGATTCGGGGCCACTCTTGGGTCAAAAATTTCTCTCGCTCGACAGTCACTAGGCGCTCGCTGGCACCTTCTGTTACAAACATGCCCAGACCACGGCGCTTTTCCACGAGGCCATCGTCTACCAACAATTGGTAGGCCTTGGAGACTGTAATAGGGTTAATTCGATGATCACTGGCAATCTGCCGAACCGACGGCAATGGGTCGCCGTCATGGTAGATGCCTTCCAGCATCAACTCGATAATGCGGTCTCGTAACTGCCGATAGATGGGGTCTGTATCGTTCCAGCTGATTTGCATCAGTTATTAGCCATATAGTTATGTGGTGTTGTAGTTAACTATATCACTATATTTTAAGCCGTCAACCGCTTTAACGGATAAGTTGCTGAGAGGCCCTTTCAATGCGCGGATGAACTTAGGAAGTCAACTCGCGGCCTCGCCCGCTGCCTGACCGATGAGGCCGGTGATCACCGCGACACTATCACGAACCTCAAAGGCCGCCAGTCGTACTGCGATCTCGGCGCGCTGCGAGTACACCTTGCGAACACTGCTTAGCAGCGCGCTCTGGCTCAGTTGATCCTCGAGCAACACCTCACTCATGCCGGCCTGCTGGAATATCTTGGCATTGATCAGTTGATCGCCGCGACTTGCCGCTGCGGTCAAAGGCACCAAAATATGCGGCGTGCGGGTAATCAGCAATTCATAAATACTGTTCGCGCCGGCTCTCGAAATGACGAGGTCGGCCGCAGCAAGCACGTCGCCAAAACCGTCATGAATATATTCACGTTGAACATAGCCAAGCCTGGCGTCTAGATTCGAATCGAGATTACCCGCTCCTACCACATGCACCAGATCAAACTGCTCGAGTAGGGCCGCCAGACTCTGCCGGACTATTCGATTAATCACGTTTGCACCAAGACTGCCACCAAACACCAGCAACAGTGGCTTTTCCCCGGTGAGCCCAAGCTCGACTCGGCCCCGCGACGGATCACCGAGCAACAGACTGCTTCTCACCGGTGATCCCGTAACAACAACCTTACCCACTGGCAGATGCTCGGCCGTCTGGGGGAAATTGACACAGATCCAGCGAGAAAATGGAAAGCACAACTTGTTTGCTAGCCCAGGGGTCATATCCGATTCATGACTGATCACCGGAACGCGGCAGACCCACGCGGCGATAACCAGCGGCACCGCCACAAAGCCGCCTTTGGAAAACACAACATCAGGCTGCAGTCGCACGCACAACCACAGGCTCTGCAGAAAACCCCAAACAATAAACGCGGGGTCGATGAAATTTTGCCAGGAAAAATACCGCCGCAGCTTACCGGTCTTGATGCCATGGAAGGGAATATTCAACGGTTCGATCAGCTGACGCTCTATCCCTGTGGCTGAGCCCACATAGTGGATATCCCAGTGCTTGGCCTTAAGTGCGTCAATTAAGGCCATATTGGGCGTCACATGACCGGCTGTACCACCACCGGTAAATAGTACTCGTTTACTCACTGGCAGACTCTCAAAAGGTAGCACTCAAAAGATAGCACTCAAAAGGTAGCGCTCACAAACTCAGGATTTGCTTGACGAAGGGGATCGTTATTTTTTTCTGATAGCGCAAAGACTCAAGCTCTAAACGCTCCAACATTTTGACTAGGTTGCTCATATCTCGTGCCGCACGACTCATAATATATTGACCAACATCATTATTCAGGACGAAGCCTCGATCTTTGGCCCGCTGCTGCAAGACGGCGAGCTTCTGCTTATCATTGAGAGCATCCGTCTCGACCGCGATGGCACCCAACAGTCGCGAGTGCAGGTCCGGCAATTTGACGGGCAGCTGGCGAGCTGACTGATGGGCCGCGATAATGATTCTTTTGCCACCATCCTTGATGCCATTGATCAGATGAAACAGCGCTTCCTCCCAGTCTTGCTGGCCAACAATTAAATCAACATCATCAATACAGACCAGCGGCATCGCATCGAGTTGCTGCAGAATCTCCGCAGACAATTTATCAAGGTTAGTCAAGTAGATACCGCCTGTGACACCCTGACAACAAGCCTGTAGCAAATGGCTAAGCCCCGTTTGACGTGGCCCCCACAGGTAAACCAACTGACCTGGGTGAGCAAGGCGCGTTTTGGCTTCCCCAACATAATTGGCGAAGGTAGCATCATCGCGCAAGGTGATATCCAGGGCTAGTTGTCCGGTTACGTTTTGCAATTCAGGATTCGTCTCGAACTTCGTAATAGTGACTATCTTTATAGCGATCATAGATATGGCGGACGAACACCATGATGACCGCGGCAATAGGCAGCGCCAACAAGACACCAACAAAGCCAAACAACTGACCACCGGCGAGAATGGCGAAAATAACGGCTACGGGGTGCAGACCAATTCGATCACCCACCAACATGGGCGTCATCACAGAGCCCTCTAACAACTGCCCAAAACCAAACACCAACAATACATAAAGTAACGGTAATGGTTCCTGAAATTGCAGCACGGCGGCAATACTGGCAGCCAAGATGCCAACAATGAAACCCAGATAAGGTACCAAACTCGCCAACCCGGCCAGCATGCCAATCAACAGGGCCAGATCAAGCCCGATGATGGACAAACCTAGGGCGTAGATGCACCCCAATAGAAACATGATCAGTAGTTGGCCACGCATGAAGGCACTGAGAACCTCATCACATTCTTTAATCAGATTCACCGCAGTGACTTCGAACTGGCGCGGTATCATATTATGGATCCGCTCAACCAGCAGATCCCAGTCTCGCAATAAATAGAATGCCACCACCGGGATCAGCGCAAAGTTCATCAACCAACCCAGCAGGGTCAAACTAGAGGACGTAACTTCCGCCAATACGCGACCCGCCAGTCCGCCGGCCTGTTGCCAGTTTTGTGCTAGCCGGGCCTTGAGCTCGACGAGTTTAATATCGAACGGGTCGACGCCAAAGTTCTCCAGCAACACCGGACTGACGTGGAGTTGCAACAACGCAAGGAGACTGGGAATATCTTCGATCAAACGGCCTATTTCACGAGTCAGCATCGGTAACAGGATAAGAAAGGCAACGCCCACTAGCACAAAGAAAACCACGAAGACGAGTAAAACAGCACTGGATCTGCCCAACTTGTAGCGCTGCAACCTATCCACGACTGGATCACCCACGTACGCCAGCGCCAGCCCCACCAGAAACGGCGTTAGTATGGGCTGAAGCAGGTAGACCAGCAGGAACAAGCCTGCCACGCTCAACAGCAAGAGTAATTTTTGCGTACTAGTCATAACCAATTCGGGTCTACCTTATGAGAGATGAGCGTAGCTTAGTGCGAGTAACTTGTGAGAACAATTTAATCAATACTGGCTTTGACGAACATGATCTGGCACTCGGGTTACAACAACCAACGATAGTGCAACGCCCCATCTCCGCGAATCAGGCTACCGTCACTCACCAACAGCATCTTGTCATCCAGTTGAATAATTTCGATCAACTGCTGACTCTGACCTTCTGTTACCAGGCGCAGCCGCAGTTCTCGACCACTCACTGCCACAACCGCGCTGTTGAGTACCGGGGCCAGCGACTCCAGGTATTGGCTGACTTGCGCATAATCATCGAGATCATCAATACCATCCACACTGACCAAAATGCTACCCCGAGACGAATCTAGCGCGTAACGGGCCGCCAGATCATCAACCAGATGATCAACCATATCTGCCATCAGTTCATCTTCAGAAAACCCGCTGTTATCGAACTCCCGCCAATTATCGTCCAGCTGGTAGGACCAGAACCCAAGCCAACGACCCATCGGGTCCTGCTGGATCCGGCCAGACAACACAACATCAGGTTTGTAACGGGCTGAAGCCTGCTCAACTCGACCCAAAAAAGCCCCCCAGACTTCGGCGCTCGATAACTGACTGGCGTCCTCAAGATCCAATAGCGGATATAAAACCGGCACTCCGCGAAATTTAGCATGGGTATTCAAGGCCGAAGGCAGCTGGGATGTATCCTGCTCAGACAGCAGACGCCGGCTACTCCCATCAGATACCGCTAACCAGGCCAGAACACTCGGCCGGTTGCTACCCCAGACTGGAAACCCAGCCTGACGCAATAAACGGGCGATTGCACTAGGCTCGAAGGTCAGACGTAAGATTCTGGCTGGCACCTGCTCATCACCAATCTGGAGCATACGATCTGTCGACTCAAAGCTGTACTGGTAATAATAAGACTCGGGATGCTGCAGAGAGGCAGTCACTTGTGGACTGCCTTCAATGGCTCGACTCCCGGAAACTCGCACTAGAACCTGGAGTAATCCCGCGCGAGCGCCATTGACCAGCTGTGCGTCATCCTGCGAGTTGACGAGAACCTCTGCGACGTACAGGTCCTCAACATTGACCGCACTGACGGACTGAATCCAGAGGCTCAACACCAGCGCCAACAACCCTTGACGCCAGCCAGACCCGTAACAAAATGAACTATTATTAATTTGCAGCATCCTTATAATATACCGGCCCGGCATGCAGGCTTATCTTGTGCGAACCTTTATAACAGCAATCGCCCAACGATGGCCCGGCATTGATAATATCGTACTGAACAATGCTAGAACTAGACCCGTCCCGTTCATGCTTCGTTCAGCCACTGATTGCTCGCATTGATTTTTACCTATTTTCTCGACTATTGTGCCTGCAACAGAGCGAAACCGTTTTATCACGTTAACCTAAAACGACCTATTGCCAGTAACCCATCGCTGCTAGCTAAAGTGCCGCGTAGGTCGGAATTGTCATCGACTAAACAAGGATTTACAAGCAAGTTATGCTCTACACCACGCTCAATCGAACCGGATATGCTCTTCTGACCCGGATCTTAATCGCACTTTCCCTGTGCATCAGCCTCTGGATTCAGCCAGCAGTCGGTGTCGAGGCCGCCGCCGACAACATCACCCTGACAACCAGGACCTCAGCAAGCCTGTCGCCAACCGCGCCGCCAGCCGAGCTTCAAGTAATTCCAACGCCTTTCAGAGCCGTCTACGAGGCTGATTACAAAGGCCTGCCCATTCGCGCCACGGGTATTCGAGAACTGAGGCAAACCGGTGACAATCAATTCACCTTGTCCTCTACCGCCACTTCGTTTTTTGCTTCAGTCAGCGAGGAGTCGAACTTTACGTTGACCCCGGAGAATCGACTGATGCCCGTCGAGTATCAGTATCATCGCAAAGGCATTGGCAAGAACCGAGACGACATTCTACGTTTCGACTGGCCGGCCCAACAGGTCATGAATGACGCTCAGCCCACACCCTGGACGCTGTCGATACCAATGGGGACCCTCGACAAACTGTCCTATCAATTACAGATGCGCTACGAATTGTTGACGGCCTACCAACTGGGACAACCCTGGCCCCCACTCGCTTACCAGGTCACCGACGGCGGAGAACTGAAAACCTACAGGTTTGAGGTTCTGGGCGAGGAGAACGTGGACACACCCATTGGCCGTTTCACTGCGCTGAAAATTGCCCGGGTTCGCACCGACAGCGACCGCACCACCATATTCTGGCTCGCCCCTGCCTATGACTTCCTGCTGGTGCGTTTTCTCCAGGAAGAACAGAAGGGTGGCTTCGAACTGATACTCAAAGAAGCCAAGTTTCGCGGCGAGGTTGTCGCCGGCACCTGATGTATCCTTAGCTCCGGCTTAAGTACGGGGCAACGTGACGCCCGTTTGGCCCTGATATTTGCCGCCACGATCCTTGTACGACATCTCACATACTTCATCAGACTCGAAAAACAACATTTGCGCCACACCCTCATTAGCGTAGATCTTTGCTGGTAATGTAGTTGTATTAGAAAACTCCAGTGTCACGTGGCCTTCCCACTCAGGCTCAAGAGGCGTCACATTCACGATGATTCCACAGCGGGCATAAGTCGATTTGCCTAGACAAATAGTTAGGACACTGCGCGGGATCTTGAAATATTCGACGGTCCTCGCCAAGGCAAATGAATTGGGGGGAATAATGCAGACATCGCTTTTGATGTCGACAAAACTTCGGTCATCGAAAGCCTTAGGGTCAACTGTCGCAGAATGAATATTGGTAAACACCTTGAAGTCGCTTGAGCAGCGCACATCATACCCGTAACTTGATGTCCCATAGGAAATCAGACGCTGGCCGCCAGACTCCTTCACCTGTCCCGCCTCGAAAGGCGATATCATGTCATGTTCCTGCGCCATTTGGCGGATCCAGCGATCTGATTTTATTGCCATTGTTACCTCTAACCAGTAGGTCGAAAACGCCTCCAGGCGTCATCCAAAAATGAACTTTGCAGTGGGTATTTTAGTCTTCCATAATTTGAATCACTGGCCCAGCGTCCACATTATTGTCTAATGCCATCAAAATCTCTCGCGCCATCGCGCCGAACAGCTGGCTCGTATCACTGTTAGGATCAGCCACCAGCGGTGGTTGACCGCCGTCGGCCTGTAGTCGAATATCCATTGCCAAGGGTAACCTGGCCAACAGCCGAACTCCGTATTCTGCCGCAATTGCGTCACCACCACCCTCACCGAAGATAGCTTCATGATGGCCGCACTCGCGACACACATGGGTGCTCATATTTTCGACCACACCCAACAACGGCACCTCGACCTTGCGAAACATTTCGATACCTTTACGGGCATCCAGCAGCGCGATATCTTGCGGCGTCGTGACGATAACGGCGCCAGCCAAAGGTACATTTTGGGCCATCGTCAGCTGAATATCGCCAGTCCCAGGCGGCATATCCACGACCAGAACATCGACAGCCTGCCAGTCTGTCTGCGTCAATAGTTGTTGTAAGGCGCCACTGGCCATAGGACCACGCCACACCGCTGGTGTACGATCCGATGCAATGAAGCTCATGGACATACACTGGAGTCCGTGGGCAATGATCGGCTGCAACAGATCATTGCTAACCTCTGGTTTCGTACCCGCCGGCACGCCCATCATTAAACCTTGGCTCGGTCCGTAAATGTCGGCGTCCAGCAAACCAATGCGCCGGCCTTCCGCTGCCAAGGCCAAGGCCAGATTGGCCGCCACGGTAGATTTACCCACACCGCCTTTACCGGATGCGACCGCTATCACCTGTTTTACGCCAGGCAGAATGAACTTCTTTACTGTTGAACTGTTGATAATCTGCTCCACTGTATCACGCTGAAATCACTGAATTCTAATCAGAATGTGGCTAGATCAACATGCTAGATTCTACGTTCATCCGCTGCTCTCTGACCGAACACCCAAACTGCAACGCCTGGAGCGTCGAACTATGCATCTGACCAAACTGACCTTGGGCTTGTTAGCCTGTTGCTGGCTCGCCACTAACGTCTTTGCCGCCAACCCAGTACATCATAACTCAGCGCTACAGGAATCATTAGGTTTTCCGTTCTCTGAGGCGGTTCAGGTTGGCGATACGCTCTATCTGTCAGGTCAAGTGCACCTTGTTTCTGGCCGACATCAATGATTGGCCAGCAGTGAATGCCATTTACCGCCAACATTTCAGGCACCCTAACCTGCTCGCAGTGCGCTGGCCGCATCAGGACTGGCCCTGAACGCTGCTGCTGAGATCGAATGTATTGCCGTGGTCAAGCCATGATAGGACGCTGCGGACGCAGAATTTCAGCTCAAACGAGACCTGATTGGCTTCGATTTGTGCAGTCAGCCTCGAAAGCGTGAAATTAGCGGCGCAGAAGCAACGTGAAAGGATGAAATTCCGCCCCGTCCTCAGTATATTGGGCATCCTCTAGAATCACCTACTGCAGCTTTCATGGAAAAACGTCACATTCTTGTTACCAGCGCGTTGCCAAACGCCAATGGCTCTATTCACCTGGGGCACCTCCTGGAACATATTCAAACTGATATTTGGGTGCGATTTCAGCGTATGCGCGGCCACGAATGCATCTATGTATGCGCCGACGATACCCACGGCACTGCCATCATGCTCAAAGCTGAAGAGCGCAATCTGAGCCCGGAAGCATTGATCAGCGAAATCAAAGCCGAGCATGAACAAGATTTTCGCAATTTTCTCGTCGAGCATGACAATTACTATTCAACCCACTCAGACGAAAACCAGGCGTTCTCGTCGCTGATCTATGAACGCCTCAAAGCCGCCGGTGAAATCAACAGTAAAACCGTCAATCAATTGTATGACCCTGAACGAGAAATGTTTCTCGCCGACCGGTTTATCGTCGGTAGCTGTCCGAAGTGCAAGGCGGAGGGTCAATATGGCGATAATTGTGAGGTCTGTGGCGCAACCTATGATGCCATGGATTTGATCGATCCGAAGTCGAAGATCTCCGGTGCTGAGCCCGTCATTCGCGAATCTACTCACTTTTTCTTTGCCTTGTCACACTTCACCGAATTCCTGCAAAGCTGGACTCGCAGCGGCACGCTGCAAGAGCAAGTTGCCAACAAGTTATCTGAGTGGCTAGACGCCGGCTTACAGGACTGGGATATTAGCCGTGACGCGCCCTACTTCGGCTTTGAAATTCCCGGTGAAAAAGGCAAGTACTTTTATGTCTGGTTAGACGCGCCAATAGGCTATATGGCCTCATTCAAGAACTACTGTGACAGGCACGATGATATCGACTTTGACGCTTATTGGCGCACCGATTCTGACTACGAAGTGCATCATTTTATCGGCAAGGACATTATCAATTTTCATGCGTTGTTCTGGCCAGCTATGTTAAAAGTCGCCGGATTTCGCACGCCGACTCGCATCCATACTCACGGCTTTATTACCGTCAATGGGCAGAAAATGTCCAAGTCTCGCGGCACTTTTATCAATGCCCAAACCTATGCTGACAATCTTGCGCCGGAATATATCCGTTATTACTTCGCGACAAAACTGGGCAATAACGTCGATGACATGGACATCAACCTCGACGACTTCGTTCTCAAGGTAAACTCAGATCTAGTAGGCAAGTTAGTCAATATCGCCAGTCGCTGCGCCGGCTTCATCAACAAACAATTTGATCATCAACTGGCCAGCACCGCAACAACGCCTCTGATCAATGAATTTCTAGCCGAGCGCGACAATATCGCCAACCTTTTTGAAGCCGGCGACTACAGTAAAGCCATGCGTGAAATCATGGCCATGGCTGATAAGGCGAACCAATACATCGCCGAAAAAAAGCCCTGGGCGATGATCAAATTGGCCGACCAGAAAACCGCAGTCCAGAACGTCTGTTCCGACGGCATTAATCTGTTTCGGATTCTTGCCACCTATCTGAAACCTGTATTACCGCAGTTAGCCGAGCAAACCGAGGCATTTTTAAACATTCAACCGCTTTCCTGGCAGAGTCTGGAGGCACCCTTACTCAATCACCAAATCAATGTCTTCCAACCGATGCTGAATCGTATTGACCCTAAGGCAGTCAACGCGATGGTCGAGGCCTCAATCGCACCGGCAGAAGTCAGCGAGACGCCTGACGCGGCGGTCAGCGCAACCGACGCTGACTACATCACCATTGACGACTTCGCAAAAATTGACTTGCGGGTTGCACTGATCACTCATGCTGAAGCTGTGGAAGGCGCAGACAAACTACTGAAACTCACCCTTGATGTGGGCGATGAGCAGCGCACCGTTTTTTCCGGTATCAAGTCTGCATACACGCCCGACGAACTCATTGGTAAAAGAACCGTCTTGGTGGCAAACCTAAAGCCCAGGACCATGAAATTTGGCATCTCGCAGGGCATGGTGTTGGCTGCCGGCCCTGGCGGCAAGGATATTTTCCTGATAGAAGCCGACAAGGGCGCAAGCGCCGGAATGAAAGTCACGTGAAACTGTAGCCAATCATGTCAGATGCACTGGTTATATTACTGGGCACTATTTTTGTTAACAATTTTGTCATGGTGCAATTTCTTGGCTTGTGCCCGTTTATGGGCGCGTCACAAAAATTTGACAGTGCTGTTGGCATGGCTGCCGCTACGACATTCGTCTTAACACTGGCGTGCGCTGTCAGCTATTTGCTTGAACATTACCTGTTGCAACCGCTCGGCCTTGAGTATCTGCGCATTATCACTTTTATCGTCTTAATCGCAGCGCTGGTGCAATTTGCTGAAATGGTCATTCGCGCCACCCAACCTTTGCTTTACCAGGTCCTCGGGTTGTTTATTCCACTGATCACAACCAATTGTGCAGTACTCGGCGTGGCACTGCTGAACGTTCGGCATAATCACAGCCTGTTCGAATCCATCATTTACGGCTTTGGCGCAGCGTTGGGCTTCTCCATGGTGTTAATCACCTTTGCCGCTATGCGCGAGCGTCAGACCGCGGCCGATATTCCAGGCCCGTTTCGCGGCGCCGCAATTAATATGATCAGCGCCGGGCTGTTATCTCTGGCGTTTATGGGCTTCACCGGAATGAACGGATGAGCCTGTTGATTGGCACCTTAACCCTGACGGCTATTGGCGGCCTTTGCGCGCTGTTACTAGGCTATGCCGGGCGGCATTTTACCGCAGACAGCGATACCATCGTTGAGCTGATCAATGTGCGACTACCACAAACTCAGTGTGCTCAGTGCGGCTATCCTGGTTGTCGACCTTATGCCCAGGCGATCGCCGAGGGTGATGCCATCAACAAATGTCCTCCGGGTGGTGAGTCGCTGATACGCGGTCTAGCTGAACTGCTTGGCCGTGCGGTAGTGCCCCTTGATGCCACCTATGGAGAGTCGCTGCCCCCCAGAGTCGCGGTCATTCGTGAGGCCGAATGCATTGGCTGTACCCTTTGTGCTGTCGCCTGCCCGGTGGATGCGATCATTGGTGCACCACAGATGATGCACAGCGTCATCAGCCGTGATTGCACCGGCTGCGATCTGTGCCTGGAGCCCTGCCCGGTCGATTGCATCGACATAGTGCAGGTCGAGGCAGTCGAGACCGCGCCCTTGCGGATACCTCGTATTGGCCAGGACGCGTTGAATCTCATTCAATACGACTGTATTCATTGCGGTTTGTGTGAACCCAGTTGCCCGCGAGAGCTTGCACCTCAAGCACTCTTCTGGCATCGCGCCGAGCCCGAACGCTTGCAGGAGCTTAATCTCGCAGACTGTATTGAGTGCCGACTTTGTGATCGGGTCTGCCCGAGCAACATTCCGCTCACAGCCGCATTTCAGGCCGCCAAACGGCATCAACGTCACCTGGACCTGCTGGCCGAAGAAGCACAGCAGGCCCAAGCACGATTTGAACGACGTGAGCGAAGAATCAACCGCGTCCAGGCCAAGGTTCGCACGCGACCGAGCAAGCAGGACCGACAATCTCTGATCGACGGACTGCGGAACAAAAACCCATGAAACTCGATACCCAAAGGATCATGTTGAACGTCTTGCTCGCGCTAGTGCCCGGCGTCAGTGCCTTGGCGTACTTTTTCGGTGCCGGAATTATCGTCAATATCGTTGTTGCGGGAGTGACTGCCGTGACGACTGAAGCGCTTATACTGCGCGCTAGAAATCGGTCCCTAAACACGCTGCGGGACGGCAGCGCACTCCTAACAGCAGTGCTTTTGGCATTAGCGTTACCGCCCCTGCTACCCCTGTGGATGCTGGTCGCCGGCACCGCTTTTGCGATCATTTTTGGCAAGCAGCTTTATGGTGGGCTGGGCCATAACCCATTCAATCCGGCGATGGTAGGCTATGCCGCCCTGATCATCTCGTTCCCACTGGCGATGTCCAGCTGGCCCGCCCTCGGCGAGCCCATAGCATTCTGGGATATCCTCATAACCAAGGCGATGCCGAATAGTGGTATTGATGCCGTCAGCGGCGCCACAGCACTGGATGTTCTAAAGTTTCGTGGCGCCTTGACGATCGATGAGACCTGGACTGCCGACCAGGGATTCGGCCACATGGCCGGCGTGGGTTGGGAATGGATCAATGCCGGATTCCTGATCGGTGGCATTTATTTATTGGCGACTCGCACTATTACCGCCATGGCCCCCTTCGGCATGTTGATCGCACTGACCGTGTGTGCGGTGCTGTTCTATGACTCTGGCAGCTCTCAAAGTCTCGGCTCGCCACTATTTCATCTCTTCAGTGGTGCTACGATGGTCGGTGCATTCTTCATTGTCACAGACCCCGTGAGCAGCCCTGACTCGGCCATGGGGCTGTGGATATTTGGATTAGGGGTTGGCATGATCACGTTCCTGATTCGCGCCATCGGCGCTTACCCTGACGGCCTTGCCTTTGCCGTGTTATTAATGAACGCACTGGTACCACTCATTGATCATCTACGCTTGAGGCGAACATGAAACGTCTGGTGCTGCAGCTAACGCTATTGGCAGGCGCCTGCGGCTTACTCACGAGCCTGGTACAGTATAACGGCGCAGAACGGATCAAACTGAACCAGCTGGCTTATCGAAATCAACAACTTCTGCAGGTCGCCGGTCTACCCTCTGCGGATCTGACTGAATCTCAAGACTCACGGTTTCTCATCAGTCTGGCGCAGGAACCGGTGGGCATCATCTTTCCTATCAGCACAGATCAAGGCTACAACGGCACCATCAAGCTCTGGCTCGCCGTCGACCTGCAGGGCGAAATTCTTGGCGTAAGAGCCTATGCCCATAGCGAAACGCCCGGCTTGGGCGATAAGATCGATTTGCAGGTGGCCGACTGGATCCTCGACTTCAACGGCAAATCACTCCTTAACCCCGCCATCACGGGCTGGGCGGTCAAGCGTGACGGCGGCAATTTCGACCAGTTCAGCGGGGCGACGATTACGCCGAGAGCCGTAGTATCGGCGATTCACGCTGGTCTTACCCAATTCCACCAGCATCAACAGCAATGGCTGAAGGAAACCCCATGAGTCAGGTCAAACAGATCACCCGCGACGGACTCTGGCAGAATAATCCGGCCCTGGTGCAATTGCTGGGGTTATGCCCTCTACTGGCGGTGTCCAACACGGTCGCCAATAGTCTGGGGCTGGGGCTGGTCACACTCGTGGTTTTAACCCTGTCCAACCTGCTCGTCAGCAGCCTGCGCGGTCAGCTGAATAGTGCCACACGCTTGCCGGCGCAGATTCTCATTATCGCGACCTTTGTCACCTGCGCCGATATTTTGCTACAGAGCTATTGGTATGAACTGCATCAGCGGATTGGCTTATTCGTGGCGTTGATCGTCACTAATTGCACGCTGCTGGCCCGCGCCGAAAGCTTTGCCAGCCGCCATCCCATCAGACTCGCTACGCTGGATGGGTTTATGATGGGGCTTGGATTTCTGCTGGTACTGATTCTGTTGGGCGGCGTCCGTGAAGTCCTTGGCCAAGGAACGCTGCTGGCTGATATGCACCTGCTGTTTGGTGACAGCGCACGAGCCTGGAAAATCTCTCTCGGGACACCCGGGATTCTCCTTGCGGTGCTACCTCCCGGCGCCTTTATTACCTTCGGTTGTTTGATCGCGGCGAGAAACTGGCTTGCCCAGCGTGATGAGACCAGCCCGACCAATGCTGCCAAGGCAAGCAATACGCCGCTGATTCATCGAGAATAAACCCTATGAACTGTCCCTATGAACTGTCCCTATGAACTGTCC
>JABBAY010000138.1 GCA_018607725.1 K189A clade bacterium | reverse complement strand
CAAGATCCCAGCTGTTAGCATTATCTCGTGGGGTCGCCCAGTCATGAACAAAGCCGACCACTGTCCCGAAGCCACCGCTAACATCAACCATCTTCTTTATCGCATCAATCAGGTCATCCGGCGTCCCTATGACCAATGCCGAACCTTCTGCAAATGCCATGGCATCGATCGCTTCATCAGCGCTCTTGTAGGCTTCGGCGCCAGGACGCATCAGCGTACCTACCGTATATTCATTGTGCCAATGCAGTAGCCCATGTTTCGCCTGCTCTCGAGCCAGTTCTCGGGTCTCGGCAATATGCCAGTTCATGACAATTCGCCAGTCTTTGCGGTTTACTGTCTGGCCACTCTTGGCCGCTGCGTCCTCGGCAAACTTCCATTGGGTGGGTAGCGCTTGCAGGCCCGCCGTCGACGTTGAACCGATCGACAACACACCCGCACCATACTTGCCTGCGAGGGTCATGCCAGACGGTGAGATCATGGAAGCGACCGCAAAGGGTAAGTCTTCCTGCAGGGGGAGTAGCTGCAAGGCTGCATCTTTCAAGGTAAACCAATCGCTTTCGTGAGTGAATCGCGGCGCGCCACTGAGCAATTTTTTGATGACACCGATGGCCTCATCCTGCCGATCTCGCTGCAACATGGGGTCGATTCCCAGTGTGTAGGCATCCGATGGCAAGGCACCCGGACCGCTGCCAAAGATGGCTCGACCGCCGGTCATATGATCGAGCTGAACAATTCGCTGGGCCACATTGAATGGATGATGGTAGGGCAGGGACACGACACCGGTGCCCAATTTGATACGATGGCTACGTTGGCCCGCTGCAGCCAAAAACATCTCTGGCGACGCAATCATTTCCCAGCCAGTAGAATGATGTTCGCCGCACCAGAATTCGTCAAAACCTAGTTTGTCGAGTTGCTCAACCAGATCCAGATCACGCTGAAACTGCAGCATGGGGTGTTCGCCAATGGGATGGTGAGGGGCAAGGAAGGCGCCGAATTTCAATCGATTCATGGTTAATGCTCCAAAAAGAAAAATAGGACAATGTCTTGCATGCTAGCATGACCTTACCCTGGCTGTCGGGGCGCTCTATTTAAGCGCCAATGCAAGATCTATTGGTCAGACAAGCTGAAACACATCGGCGTCACGCCAAGCAGGAAAACTCTGCCGGTAGTCCGTCAGCACTGAACGTTCAAGCTGTACGGATGCCAGCCCCTGTTCGCCACCCATATCCGTCAGATCAAGACCATTGAAATCAATGGCTACTGAATCACCGGCATAATCGATACCCGTGCCGTCGACTCCGACTCGATTAACGCCAATGACATAGCTTAGGTTCTCGATAGCGCGAGCCCGCAGCAGACTGCGCCAGTGTTGGCGACGAGCCGCAGGCCAATTCGCCACATACAATAACAGATCGTAGTCGTCATTGTTGCGACTCCAGACAGGAAAACGCAGGTCATAACAGACTTGCAGGCAGATCCGAAAATCGTTCAGGGTCACTACTAAGCGGGCAGTGCCTGCGGTGTAATTTTCATTCTCTGCCGACATTCGGAACAAATGCTTTTTATCATAATATTCGGCAACCCCGCTTGGTGGCATCCAGATAAAGCGATTATAGTATTGCCCGTCAGCCTCAATAATGACGCTGCCACACAAGGTGCTATTCAGGCTGAACGCCTGCTCGCGCATCCAGGTTACCGTCGGCCCCGTCATCGACTCGGCAAGCTTTTTGGACGCCATGGAGAACCCAGTACTAAACATCTCCGGTAAAACGATCAGATCTGTTACCTGATTGTTGTCCGCCAAAGGCCTGAGCAATTCCGCAAAGTGCCGACAGTTTTCGAGAGGGGCTTCCCAAGCCAATTCAGACTGAACCAGGGTGACACGTAAACTCATACTGTTTCCTGCTATTAAATGCTGAGATTAACACCGGCACAGCCCCTACCCTATAGGAGGGGCACTAAAACACTTAGACATTACTGAGCTGGCTGAGCCGTTCTGCCGCTAATGCCAAGGTGTCATCCTGTTTCGCAAAACAGAATCGCACAAGCCGGGTCTCTGATGGTGCAGCATGAAACACAGACACCGGTATGGCCGCTACTTTGCAGACCGTCGTTAAATAAATCGCGAACTCTGTATCTGGCATCTCTGATATAGCACTGTAATCGGCAAGTTGGAAATAGGTGCCCTGACTCGGTATAAATTCGAATGCTGAGCCAGCCATCTGTTGCAGAAACAAATCCCGTTTGGCCTGATAAAACTTACCAAGCCCTAGATAATGTTCCGGATGCTTCTCCAGATACTCGGCCAGCGCCCACTGGGTTGGCGTGTGAGTAGTGAAGGTGACGAACTGGTGAATCTTACGAAACTCAGTTGTCATGGCAGGCGGCGCGATGCAATAACCGACCTTCCAACCAGTCGCGTGATAGGTCTTACCAAAAGACGAGACCACAAAGGCGCGCTCGCGTAGCTCAGGATGAGACAGCACGCTATGATGAGCTGCGCCATCGAACACCATGTGTTCATAGACCTCGTCGGACAGCAGGTAGATGTCGGTATCTCGCAACAACGTCGCCAACTGCTCCAGATCAGCGGCGCTTAACACGGCACCAGTAGGATTGTGGGGGGAATTGATAATCAGCAAGCGGGTCCTGGCATTGATAGTGTCCTTGAGCCGCTGCCAGTCGATGCTAAATTCCGGCCCCAGCAGGGGAATATGCCTGGTGACGCCCTGACAAAGAACGACTGCTGGCTCATAAGAATCATAGGCTGGATCGAATACGATCACTTCATCCAGCGGATGCACGATAGCCTGGATCGCCACCAATAGAGCCTCGGTGGCGCCGGAAGTGACGGTAATCTCCGTGTCAGGATCGACAACTGCGGCATACAGAGATTGTGTCTTGACCGCGATCTGTTCACGCAGGTAGGCAACACCCATCATGGGCGGGTACTGATTGTGGCCTTTATGCACGTAGCTGCTGAGCATATCCGCCAGCGCCGCAGGCACATCAAAATCGGGAAATCCTTGCGAGAGATTGATAGCCTGCTGTTCGGCGGCCAACTGCGACATGGTCGTGAATATGGTCGTGCCGACCAGGGGCAGTTTACTGCGCAGGGGCGCAGGCCTAGAATGCGGAGTAGACTGGTTAATAATGAGTTCCCGGTTAAATGCAATGGCGACACTTTAAGTTGAAGCAGGGCCCGGTTTCAAGCGCTGCGGTGACTCCGCCAAGGCTACCGCCTGGCGCTGCCTGCCCTCGATGCTTTGATCCTGTATAGTAACGCCAGCACCCACTCACTGATTTTAGATCCGCTATGCGCTATCTATTCATACCCATAATTCTGGCAGTCCTGGCAAGTTGCGGCAGTGATCTTGAACCGCCGACAGCCGCGGCCTTGACCGGCCAACAACTGGCTGACAAGTATCTGATTGTTGATACTCACATTGACGTACCCTTCCGCTTGCATCGTCAGCCCCAGGATGTGGGGGCCGCGACCGACTCAGGCGAATTCGATTACCCGCGGGCAGTAGCCGGCGGCCTTAATGCCGCCTTCATGTCGATCTACATTCCCGCCCAGGTGGAAGAAGACGGTGGCGCCAAGGCCCTGGCTGACGAACTGATCGACCTGGTGGAAGGTATTATCAGCCAGCATCCCGATAAATTTGCTGCGGCTCACTCAACTGCGCAGATCGTTGCGAACATCAAGGCCGGCCTGATCTCTCTGCCCATGGGCATGGAAAATGGTGGGCCCATACAAGGTGACTTGAACAATGTGAGCTACTTTTTCGATCGAGGTATTCGCTACATCACGCTGACGCACTCCCGCAGCAATCACATTTCAGATTCCAGCTATGACGAGAACAAACGCTGGGGCGGTTTAAGCGATTTCGGCAAGGCGCTAATTCCAGAGATGAACCGACTGGGCTTGTTAGTGGACGTCCGGCATATCTCCGATGCAGCTTTTTATGATGTGATGGATATTACGACCACTCCCGTGATTGCCTCGCACTCGTCCGCGCGGCATTTTGTGCCGGGCTTTGAGCGCAATATGGATGACAAGATGCTAGCCCGAATGGCCGAAAATGACGGCGTTATCCAATTGAATATCGGCTCGGCGTTTATCAGCGTAGCTTCCAGTGACAGTGGCCGTGCCCGCCGCACCGCATTAACAGCCTATGTGGAGGCCAACGATATTGCAGCCGATTCAGAGGCCTATAACGTGGCTAAAGCTAAGATCGATGCAGAGCATCCTTATGTCTATGCCACGATGGATGATGTGCTCGACCACATCGATCATATCGTCGCTGTGGCGGGAATTAATCATGTGGGCATCGGTTCGGACTTCGATGGTGTCGGTGACAGCCTGCCGATGGGCTTCAAAGATGTCAGTCAATATCCGGCGTTTATCGATGGCCTGATCTCGCGAGGCTACTCTGAAAAAGCGATTGAGCAAATTCTGGGCGGCAACCTCATGCGAGTCTGGCGTGCCAACGAGGCGCATGCGCTGGCCCTGAGACTAGCAGCCCAGGCAAATTAGGACTCAGCGAGCCAGTCTTTGGCTGGTAGAAATTCCTCGTATAATTGGGCTTCTGGCGTACCCGCTTCGGGACGCCAGTTATACCGCCAGATGGCTCGTGGCGGCATCGAGGCCAGCACAGATTCAATCCGCCGACCCGATTGAATTCCATACTTGGTGCCACGATCGATGGCCAGATTGAATTCTGCGTACCGACCCCGTCGATATAGCATGAAATCTTCCTCGCGAGCTCCAAAAGGGGTGTCTTTACGCTTGTCCAAAATTGCCTCGTAGGCGGGCAGGATCGCGTCGCCGATGCTGCGCACAAATTCAAAACTACGCTCAAAACCGCCTTCATTCCAGTCGTCGAAGAACACGCCGCCGACGCCGCGGGCTTCCTGGCGATGGGTCAGATAAAAATACTCATCACACCATTTTTTCAGCCGCGGGTAGACATCTGCACCAAACGGATCGCAGGCTTGTTTCGCCGCCTGGTGCCAGTGGACCACGTCCTCTTTGAATGGGTAGTAGGGGGTCAGGTCAAAGCCGCCACCAAAATACCAGTTAGTCTCATCGATTAAAAAAAACCGCAGATTCGCATGAAACGTCGGCACATAGGGATTACGGGGATGCATGATCATGGAAATAGCTGCTGCCTCGAAACCTTTACCCGCCAGGTGAGGGTTGCGCTCACTGGCCGCGGCCGGCAGCTGGGCACCCAAACTATAGCTATATTGCACGGCACCGCGTTCGATATAACGACCGCCGTCCAGAACGCGAGGTCGAGAATGAGCGCCATTGTCAGCGTGGATATCTTCAATGCTGAAGTCGGCGCCACCGTCAATAGCGGCCAGGCTTTGACAGAGATGGGTCTGCAAGGCGAAAAAGTAGTCGCGGACTGATTGCATTTGGGCAGAACTTGTCATGCTTGGTGTACTCTTTGTCGGGTCAACATTCCTGCGGTGAACTATACCATATTCAAAATCTGGCGCTCGATGCAAACTAGGCCAAAAGCCATAGCATCTCGGCGTCAAATCTAACTATAATGGCGCTCAACGATTAGAGATTGAGGGCGCGGTGATGGATCTTGGATTTAGCCAGGCAGATTTTGAATTTCAACAGGAAGTGAAGCAATGGATCGCTGAGAATTATCCTGAGGAAATGGCAAGCCGTCATAAGCGAAGCGCCAACGGCCACCTCACCAAGGCAGATCACGTTTATTGGCAGCAGGCCCTCTATAAGAAGGGTTGGGCTGGACTCGATTGGCCCGTAGAACTCGGTGGGCCAGATTTTACTGCCACGCAACGCTACCTCTACGACCTGGAAATGGCCGCCGCTGGAACCCCGGGTATTTTACCGTTCGGTCAATCCATGGTGGCCCCGGTCATCATGAAGTACGGCAGCCAGGAACAGAAAGATAAATTCCTGCCAGACATCCTCTCCAGCAAAGCCTGGTGGTGTCAGGGTTATTCCGAGCCCGGAGCGGGGTCTGACCTAGCTTCCTTGCGAACCCGCGCAGTCCGTGACGGCGACCATTACATCGTTAACGGCACCAAGACCTGGAATACCTTGGGTCAATATGCTGACATGATTTTCTGCCTAGTACGCACCAGCGATGAATCGATTCGGCAAATGGGCATCTCCTTTCTGCTGATTGACATGTCTACTCCAGGTATCGATGTGCAACCCATTGTCACCATTGATGTGCCACCAGAAGGCTTTCAAGAAATTAACATGGTGCACTTCACCGACGTTAGGGTCCCCGTTGCAAACCTGGTAGGTGAAGAAGGTAAAGGCTGGACTTACGCGAAATACCTACTGGAGTTCGAGCGGGGCAATGCCTACTCACACGGCCTGAAAGCCAGCCTGGCGGCATTAAAGATGATTGCTGCCAGTGAACAGGCGGGCGAGGGCAGTGCATTGCTGGAGGATCCCGACTTTAGACGTAAATTAACCGAAGCTGAAATTGCGATCCAGGCGATGGAATTTACCGAGCTAAGAATTTTGAGCAGTCTGTCAACGGGCGCTAACGTCGGCCCTGAGTCGTCCTTGTTAAAGTGTCGAGGCACCGAGATTCAGCAACTGCTCACAGAGCTAACCGTTGAAGCCGTCGGCAACTATGTTGTGCCCTTCGATAACAGCGGACCGGTCAAGGGTTTAAACGTCGAACCCATCGGCCCTGACTATGCCGCGGTCGCAGCGCCCCAGTACTTCAACACGCGCAAAGTATCGATCTATGCGGGTTCGAATGAAATTCAGCGCAATATCATGGCAAAAATGGTGCTTGGTCTATAGAAGCAGAAGCCTTGTGGGCCAGGTCATCGATGACGCTGGCCTGGCCCACAGCATCGGTCTGCGATTAGCTCGAACATCGATTTCAGGTGATCTGCCGATCGACCCATGAGCCTTCTTTATTTTTTCAGCGTTATTGTTCTGGGCGTTCTTTTTCTAAGCGTTCTTTTTC
>JABBAY010000093.1 GCA_018607725.1 K189A clade bacterium | reverse complement strand
GGCAGCGATGATGGTGCCAAGGGGTGCTAACCAGGAGTGCTAACCAGGAGTGCTAACCAGGAGTGCTAACCAGGAGTGCTATCTAGGCGTGTTGGTTAGTCGTGCTGACAGTCGACGGAGCGGCAACAACGGAAGTTCTGGATATGCGCCAGGGCGAGGACTAGGCCGCCGAGGGTGGTGACGATACGCTCGCCTTGATAGCCGAAGAAATCGTGGCCGAACAGGGCAGTGAAAGTTAAAACGCTCAAACCAATGGTGCCGAGGATTAGGGTCAGGCGATCCTTATGTTTGCGACAGCCGATGGTCAGGGCGATCAGGCTGGTGGGCAAAATCAGCAGCAGCATGATCAGATGAAATTGCTGCTCATCCAGTAGGCTACCCTGAACGATGGGAAATACGGTCACTAACAGCGGCAACACCAAGCAGTGCACCATGCAAGTGCCGGAAAAAATGACAGCCATACCGTCAAGCCAGCGTTCGCGGCTTTGGGGTTCTGTCGAATGTTTAGTGTCGTCGCTCATAAGCGCGCAGTTTATACCATATTGCCGGTACAATAACCCAGTAATTCGTCAGGCATCAGGCATCAACGCGCGACAAACCGTCGATATTGCTGTTGCCTTTGTTAATTGACCTATAGGAGCGCCATCATGGCGAAAATCCAAGGACTCGACCATGCGGCTTATCGCTGTCGTAATTCCGAACAGACCCGTCAATTTTACGAGGACTTCCTGGGTTTACCCCTGGTGGAGGCCTTTGAAATTGATCTGACCCAGGCAGGTCGTGCCACGGGTGTGCTGCACAGCTTCTATCAAATGCAAGATGGCGCCTGTATTGCATTTTTTGAGGATCCTGAGCAGCCCTTTGATTTCAAACCACAGCACGACTTCGACTTGCATCTGGCGCTGGCGGTGGATCATGAGACTTTACATGCCATGTTCCAGAAAGGCCGTCAGTCTGGAATCGACACCCGCGGCATTGCCGACCATGGCTTTATTCACTCAATCTATTTTCGTGATCCTAACGGCTATGTGGTGGAGTTGGCGGCCCGAACAGATACTGGTATGGCCGGCTCAGTGGCCGCCCATGAGGCGCTGACCGCTTGGCAATTTAAACGTTCGGCGAGTTAAGACGGGACAGGTCCGCAAGCGGGATTTTAAAAGCCATCCTAGGGTTTATTGTTGATCATTCTTCCCTATAATGCTTACCAACTTATTCCGGATAACGTCATGGCTATTAGTCCGCTGTTTAATCAATTGTTTTCGCGATCTCCTGTCGCCCCGATGCAGGAGCACATGAAGGTCGCCGCGCAAGCCGCGACCGAGGTGCAAGGCTATATGGCCGCCGTGATGGCGGGAGATTGGGATCTGGCAACCACGCTGGGTAAACATATCAATGACCTCGAGGATGAAGCCGATGATATCAAACGCAAGATTCGCTTAAGCTTGCCGCGCAGCCTGTTTATGCCCGTCTCACGTTCTGACCTGCTTGAACTGTTGCAGGCCC
This sequence comes from K189A clade bacterium, assembly GCA_018607725.1. GTDB lineage: Bacteria > Pseudomonadota > Gammaproteobacteria > Pseudomonadales > Azotimanducaceae > UBA4582. The sequence goes on along the minus strand of JABBAY010000093.1, from coordinate 5,508 downwards.
AGGACAGGATCGCGAACCTGGCGAAGCATATTGTTGGTCTGACTTCCAGTCGGCGGATGAGCATTCCTGCAGCGCTTGCCCCTGCCATGGAGGCGCTGGTTGAAGCTGCGGTAAAGCCTGCAAATGTCGCACTGGAAGCCCTCAATGAGCTGGATGAGTTGATTACTACCGGTTTCAGTGGCAAGGAAGTGGAGTTGGTTTCAGCGATGATTTCCCGTCTTGATGCCGTTGAGCATGCCGCAGATATCAAGGAAGCTGAGTTGACTCGGCTGCTGTACAGTCTGGAGAAAAGCCTGGACCCCGTTGATGTCATGTTTTTATATCGTCTTATCGAATGGATCGGCGATTTAGCCGATAAATCCCAGACCGTGGGTAATCGAATGTTGTATCTCATCGCGCGCTAACTATCGCCGCTTAGAAAACGCATTAACATGAAATATCAGGTGTGATCCTATGGGCGTAATAGAAGATTACGGCAGTACGCTGCTGCTGCTAGCAATAATATTCGGCTTTTTTATGGCCTGGGGTGTAGGTGCCAATGATGTGGCCAACGCCATGGGTACCTCGGTGGGTTCAAAGGCGATCACCATCAAGCAGGCCATTATTATCGCGATGGTGTTCGAGTTTGCCGGAGCCTATCTTGCCGGCGGTGAGGTGACCTCCACGATCCGTAAAGGTATTATCGATCCCGGGCTACTGGCGACAGATCCTGAATTACTGGTCTATGGGATGATGGCGTCATTGCTGGCGGCAGGCACTTGGCTGTTGGTTGCCTCGGCTTACGGTTGGCCAGTTTCGACGACGCACACGATTGTTGGCGCGATCGTTGGTTTCGCCTCGGTAGGCATATCCACTGATGCCGTTCAATGGGGCAAGGTGGGTGAAATCGTCTCTAGTTGGGTGGTCTCACCCGTGATCGCTGGAACCTTTGCCTTCGTAATTTCCCTGAGCATTCGTCGATTTATCTTCGGCGCCGCCGACGCTTTCGTTGCTGCCAAGCGTTATTTACCCATTTATGTGTTCTTCGTCGGCTATATGATTTCTATGGTGACGCTGACCAAAGGTTTGAAGCATGTGGGTCTGCATATTAGTTTCGGCGAGTCCCTGGTCTACTCCGCGGGCGTAGCATTGCTGATTGTCGGGTTGGGCGTCATTGGTCTCGCCCGCGTCAAACGTGTCGCTAAGTCTGATCAACTGGATCTGGTCAACGTCGAGAAAATTTTTGCGGTCATGATGCTGTTTACAGCCTGCGCCATGGCTTTTGCCCACGGTTCAAATGATGTCGCGAATGCAATTGGTCCGCTGGCTGCGGTTAATAGTATTATTGAAAGTGGTGGCGTGGTGGGTGCCAAGTCGGCAACTCCAAACTGGATTTTGTTGCTGGGTGGCGGTGGTATTGTTACCGGTCTGGCGCTTTATGGCTACCGAGTGATCCAGACCATCGGCACTCATATTACTGAGCTGACCCCCAGCAGCGGCTTTGCGGCAGAGCTTGCCGCTGCATCAACAGTAGTGGTGGCCTCAGGCGCGAGCCTGCCAATTTCGACCACCCATACCCTGGTGGGCGCGGTATTGGGTGTCGGGCTGGCCCGTGGTATTTCTGCGTTGAACCTGCGGGTTGTCGGAACGATTTTTGTTTCCTGGCTGGTGACATTGCCCGCTGGCGCTGGTTTATCGATTTTGTTTTTCTATCTGTTTAAAGGGATCTTCGGGACGGGCTAATCGAAACCGATAGCGAGGTGCGGAGTTCTTCACATTGTAGTCGATCACCGACAGAGGGATCTTATGTTCGCTAATAAAACTGTGGTTGTAACCGGTGGTGCCGGTGCGCTAGGCCGTGAAGTAGTCCGTTGGTTCAGCGCTCATGGCGCCCAAGTCGGCGTTCTGGACATCAGTGAGGCGATCCTTCAGGGGGCGTTTCCGACTGTTGAAGAGAGCCTCTGTCTGGTCAGTTGTGACCTGACCCAGCGCGGCAGTTGCGCAGAAGCTGTGGCTACAATCCAGGCTCGCTTCGGCGCAGTGGATATTTTATGTAACACTGCTGGCGGTTTCCTGATGGGTGATCCGGTCCACAATACCTCCGATGAAACCTGGGATTTTTTGTTTGACCTCAACGCCCGTTCGATTCTAAATATGAGTGCGGCGGTAGTGCCGGCCATGTTAGCCGGTGGTGGTGGCAAAGTGATCAACGTCGCAGCGCGAGCAGCACTCGGTGGTGGGGCAATGATGGGCGCTTATACTGCGTCCAAGGCCGCTGTGTTGAGACTCACGGAAAGCATGGCACAGGAACTACGCGCCAATAACATCAATGTTAATTGCGTGTTGCCAAGCTTGATTGATACACCGCGAAACCGTCTGGACATGCCTGGCGCAGATTATTCGCAATGGGTCACTCCGGCGCAAATTGCCAGCGTTATTGGTTTTCTCGCGTCGCCAGATGCTGGCGCCGTACATGGTGCTGGCATTCCCGTCGACGGCTTGAGCTAGCACTTCAAGCAGTCGGGCGCGGTGCGCTCGAGTGTGGAATTCTTGATAAAAAGGAGATAGGCGCGTGAATGACTGGATTCTCTACAATGTTGAAAACTGCATTGCCACTGTGACCATCAATCGTCCTGAAAAGCGCAATGCGATGAGCTATGCGATGCTCGGTGACTTCATTCAGACCATGGCCCGGGCGGGTGCCGACGACGCTGTTCGAGTGGTGATTCTGACGGGTACCGCGGGTGCGTTTTGCGCCGGCACGGACTTAGCTGACCTGGATACTATACCTGGCGAGACCCGTGGTTTACGGGGTTCCGCAACAGAAAAATCCCGTTGGTGGCCTATAGTGTCTTGTCCTAAACCCGTGATTGCCGCCATTGACGGGCCTGCCGTTGGCATGGGCGCGGAATTCACCAGCCAGTGTGATATCCGGATTGCCTCCACTCGGGCCCGGTTTGCCTGGAATTTTGCCCATCGCGGGTTGGTGCCTGATACCGGTGCGGGGAGTTGGTTGTTGCCGCGGTTGATTGGTACTTCTCAGGCATTCTGGTTGTTATATTCTGGTGAATTCGTGTCTGCTAGCCAGGCCTATGATCTGAAGTATGTGAGCGCTGTCTGTGAGCCGGAAGATCTTATGGCGAAGGCTCGCCAGATGGCAGAGACCATATTGCAGGGTTCGCCCTTTTCTCATCAGCGAATGAAGACGCTGGTGTATGAAGGGTTGGGTATCGACGTTGACAAGCACATGGAAAATCACACTAAAGCCCTGGCCGAGTGTTTCAAGTCAGCTGACCATAAGGAGGGGGTTGCATCTTTTCTGGAGCGACGCCCGGCAAATTTCACCGGTCAATAATGGCATTTTTCTGTGCACATTGAGCGTTCGGAGTAGGACTGAATGAACCTGGAAGTTGCAGCCTGGCAACGTCAACGCAGCCGAGTCGTCGCTGATTGTCGTATCTTTACCGTGAATGAATCAACTTCGTTATCGCCCATTACCCAGCAGGCGCATCAGTTCTATTTTTTGGACACGGCTGATTGGGTCAATGTGGTGCCGATCACCGCAGACAATGAGGTGGTCCTGGTGCGTCAGTTCCGCCATGGGTCAGAGCGCATCACCCTCGAAATTCCCGGTGGCATGGTGGACCCGGGAGAGCAGCCTGTTGTCGCCGCAGCGCGTGAATGTCTGGAAGAAACCGGATACGTGGTCGGTGAGCTCGTTTCGTTGGGCTGTTTGAACCCGAATCCGGCAATTTTCCAGAACCGCCTGCATACCTGGTTGGCCCCCGTCGTGCATTCTGGAGCCGGCATCGATAATCAGTCCACGGAACACACAGAAGTCCAATTAGTCCCCTTGGCGCAGATTCCGGAATTACTCCTTAGTGGCGAGATAGATCATGCGCTAGTGGTGGCGACATTGTGGCGGGCGCTGTATCACCTGGGTACTGAATAGCGCTGCATGGGGCTCACAGAGCCAGCTGAGTGGCGATAGGTTTGGCTTCTATCGTGAGGGCATGGCGGCGCTGAAAATTTTCTCGAGCTTCATCGCTAGGATGGCGGGATGCCTCCCAGACAGACAGGTCAGCATAACGTGTGATCAAGAGCATCTGGCCGAAAACCGCAGCAGACTCTGGTTCGGCGAACAAGCCCTGGACCTGAGTCTGAAAGCCTGCTTCAAAGCTTTTCCAGGCGGTTGTTGATAGCTCGACGATTGCCTTGATGTCGGTATTTTTAACTTTAAACCAGCGAAAGACATAGATGCCTGGCGTTGTCAGGGGTACATGTTCTGTGGGCCTGGCGGTCGGGATAAATAAATGGCTGGCTTCAAGCTCAAGACCGGCGGCGGTCACGGTTTTCTGCAGCGAGTGTCGCTGGAGACTGTAAGTGACCACGTAAATCTCGTTGGTAGCCAGGCCAAACAGGCCTGAAAAGATGCCATATAGTGTGATGCCTTGCGCTTCGAGTTCAGTTTGATGAGCCCGGATCGTGGCGATCCCATGATGGCTGCTGGGTCGACCGTGATCTTTAATCAGACTAACTTGGTAAATCACGCAAAGTTCCTTCCAATAGGTGTTGTACTGGCGGGCATTGAATTTTTATGTTTGAGGCTGACTCGACACCACTGCCCTTAACGGGGCGAGTGGCGTGGCGACAGCGCCGAGTTGTTCAAGCTCGATTATCGAGATTGTAACGACTCAGTTTGTTGTAGCGAATCATACTTTGAATTTCTTTAACGTAGGCTTTGCCGCGTTCAGAGTAACGCAGTAATCCTTCAGCCAGTACAGTGCCCGTAATGGTCTTGTTCTCTGCGCGCAAATCGGCGCGAATTTTTCGAAGATTTTTGTAAGCATTGTTGGTGTTGATAGTTTTCACGTAGTAATTCACACCGTGACTGACCGTCTCAAATTTTGCCACTTCATGTGACGCACCATCGTCGCGGTCGGTGGGCGTCAAACCACAACCTCGTTGAAAACACCACAGTCCAAAGAAATTATTTGCCTTAACTGCAAACCGTGAAGTGCCCCAGGCTGATTCGTTGGCGGATTGGGCAAGTATGAGTCCGGCGGGTACGATGTCGCAACGGCTGAGCAATTCTGTAATATGCGCCATCGTGACCTCGTTATCAACATCGACATGGTAGGTGTCGAGCAATTCGTCGAGCAATAGTTGATCTGCAGGTTCAATTTTTTTATTGTCAATAAATTTTTGCTGGATGCTTAATATAGATTCGCGCTGAGTTAACACTGCGGCGTTGGTTTGGCGGATCATTGGCAGCATGTACTCGAAGAATGTTTGTTTCTTTTCTTTAACATCGCGTATTTTGGCAAATTCGGGTTTGTTTTTATGTTTGGCTTTGATGGCTGGTGCTTGCGTTGGTACTAGAGTGGGCGAGTTGGCGCTGCTGTTGTTGACAATAGCCGTGTTGTTTTCGCTCGCTCCCTCAGCGATTTTTTGGTCAATTTTTTGCTCCTCTTTGTCGACAGAGTCGACAGAATTGACAGAGTCGACAGAATTGACAGAGTCGACAGA